>CAJGDX010000093.1 GCA_904502185.1 uncultured Bacteroidaceae bacterium
AATAATTCATCACATTCTTTATGACACCATAAGGAAACAATAGAAAAGCACATAGCGACCCACAGCAACAATCAAGCCAGCAGAAAACACTTAATAGCAACAACAATCAACTTATTTACAAGAACGTCCCTCGAACAAATAACAAAAACACACCCTCGCGCAGCATAAAAGCAAAAAAAGCGAGACGTGTAACGTCTCGCTTTTTTGCTTTTATAAATTCTGTGATTATTCAGCAGACTCTTCAGCAACTACTGCGAAAGGAATCTTAACAGAAACCTCTTTGTGCAATTTCACAGTTGCAGTGTAGTTACCAATTTCTTTTGCAGACTCAACAGAAATAATCTTGCGATCAATCTCAAAACCAAGCTTAGCAAGCTCCTCAGCAATCTGGATAGAACCTACTGAACCAAAGATTGTACCTGTTGCGCTTACTTTTGTAGCGATTGTCAATGTTACAGGAGCAAGTTTCTGTGCCAACTCCTCAGCGTCTGCCTTAATCTTAGCCAACTTGTGAGCACGCTGTTTCATTTCCTCTGCCAAAGCCTTCTTTGCTGAAGGTGTAGCAATAACAGCCTTACCGGTAGGAATCAAAAAGTTACGACCGTAACCATCCTTTACCTTAACGATATCATTCTTGTATCCAAGATTGATAACATCCTCTTTAAGTATAATCTCCATAATTGTTCCTCCGAATTTATTATTTCATCAAATCAGTTACAAAAGGCAGCAAAGCCAAGTGACGAGCACGTTTAACGGCCTGTGCGATACGACGCTGGAATTTCAATGAAGTACCTGTGATACGACGGGGAAGCAATTTACCCTGCTCGTTCAAGAATTTCTTCAAGAATTCGGGATCTTTATAATCGATATACTTGATGCCGTTCTTTTTGAAGCGGCAATATTTTTTCTTTTGGATATCAACCGAAGGCGGGGTCAAATATCTGATTTCCGAAGGTGTCTGTGCCATAATTAATCCTCCTTTTTAGCTTTTAAACTTCTTCTCTTGGCAGCGTACTCTGCTGCATACTTATCTAACTTAACAACCAATGAACGAATTACGCGCTCGTCACGACGATACTGCAACTCAAGCTTTGCAATAACTTTGGGATCTGCGTTAAACTCAAACATTACATAAAATCCGGTTGTTTTCTTCTCGATGGGGTAAGCCAATTTCTTAAGACCCCAGTTCTCTTCATTGACAATCTCTGCGCCTTCGGCAGTGAGGATGCCTTTGAATTTCTCTACCGCTTCCTTCATCTGAACCTCAGACAAAACGGGAGTTAAAATGAAAACGGTTTCGTATTGATTCATACTGATTAATAAATAGGTTAAACATTTGTTTTGCTAAAAGCGGATGCAAAGGTATGCATATTTTTTTATATTTCAAACTTTTACGATAGTATTTTTCAAAAAGCACCATTTTTTATCATCAGGCATTGAAATGCTTATCCACTCTTTTTCAAATGAAAATGAACATTTTTGAGAAAAAAATTTCTTACTCTGAAGAATTATGCGTTACTTTGTAGACAGAAAATAATAAAAAGCTATATAATTATGAATAAATCTTTGAAAATGCTTGGCCTTGCCATCATTGTACTTGCAGCAATCGTATTGATTCTCAGCTACTTCCTTGGCTGGACAAACAACAATGCCGTTCAGGCCGGTTCATTTGCCGCAATGGTTGTCGGACTCATCATCTACATCATCTTTGGCAAGAAACAACTCGGCGAGCAGAATTAATCATCAGAAGATTATCTATTCGAAATGAAAAAGATAGGGAGCAACATTGTTGCTCCCTATCTTTTTTATGCTTCTGACGCAGGGGTTATAAGTTTGTATCCCTTACCGTGAATATTGATTATCTCGATTGAATCGTCAGCCTTCAGATGCTTGCGGAGTTTGGTAATATAAACGTCCATGCTTCGGGCATTGAAGTAATTGTCGTCTATCCAGATTGTCTTGAGAGCAAAGTCGCGCTGCAATATCTCGTTGGCATGAGCGCACAACAGGCCCAGAAGCTCAGACTCTTTTGTTGTCAGTTTTGTCTGCTGGCCGTCGATGGAGAGCAACTGCTTCTGTGTATCGAACTGGAAACGTCCAATTTTGTAAATAGAGTTCTCTTTATTCTTCTTGCCGCAGACACGACGCAAGATAGCTTCAATACGGAACACAAGCTCCTCCATGCTGAAGGGTTTGGTAATATAGTCATCGGCACCAATCTTGAAGCCTTCGAGTATATCCTCTTTAAGTGTCTTGGCTGTCAGGAATATGATGGGAACATTTGCATTGGCTGCACGAATCTCCTGAGCCAGGGTGAATCCATCTTTGATGGGCATCATCACATCCAGCACACAAATATCGAATTTGCCTTTAAGAAATGCTTTATATCCGGCATCACCGTCTGCGCAAAGTTCCGCGCGGTAGCCTTTTGCTTGAAGGTATTCTCTGAGCAACATTCCGAGGTTTTCATCATCCTCGCATAGCAAAATACTCTGTTTTTCTTCCATGGTTCTTTATTTTAAAGGTAATACAATTATAAAGTTTGTTCCGACGCCTATTTCGCTCTCTGCGCGAATGGAGCCTTTATGCGACTGGATTATCTGCTTCACATAGGCAAGTCCGAGACCGAAGCCCTTTACGTCGTGCAGATTACCGGTGTGCACACGATAAAATTTATCAAATATCTTTTTCAAATCATCCTTGCTGATTCCTATACCGTTATCCTGGATTGAAAGCATAAAGTTGCCGTTGGCGTTCCATGTGTGTATATTCAGCAACAGGGGATCATCCGGACGCTTGTACTTCACAGCATTATCCATAAGATTGAACACCACATTGGTAAAGTGCATCTCATCGACATAGACAAATGGGTCGCCCGCCTCAAGTGCAGAGATAATTTTGCCTCCGCCCTGCTCCACCTTCACCGCAAAGGTATTTATCACACCTTTTATAAGCTCATTGGCATCAAGTTCCTTCATCTTGAGTGAGGCATTGTCGCTACCTTCGAACATTGACATCTGCAACACTTTATCCACCTGGAAACGCAGGCGTTTCGTTTCACTGGCTATCACCCCTGAAAGCTTACCGAACATAGAGGGAGATTTTGCCACAGATGGATCCTGAAGCATCTGCGCAGCCAACGAAATGGTCGATATCGGAGTTTTGAACTCGTGCGTCATATTATTTATAAAGTCATTTTTAATTTCCGACACCTTTTTCTGCCTTATGAACAGATAAACCGTTATGAGGAAAGTTACCAGCAGCACCAGCACCAGTATCATTGAAGGTATCATAAATTTAACTGAATTATAAATATATTTGTTCAGCGTATCCTCCTGGAACACCACTTCAAGGACTCCCATGCGATTTGGAGGGTCATTCTTGAAGAGCAGCTCCTTGTACACATTTTCGCCATCAGCCTCCTGGAAATCGGCACATCTGTACACCTCCTTACCATCGGAACCTATAATTCTTATATGATAGGGAAGGTCGATGCCATTGCTGGTAAGTTCGGCCTTCAGGTCGTGGTGGAGCTGACGGAAGTTCACCCTTTGCGAAAGAGGCTTCTCGCTCGCCTGATAGAGCATATTGTACACAACCTCGTCGAGAATGGCACGCTGATACATGTAGCGCGTACGCAGAGTTTCCAGTGCATGACGCTGTGCCTCTTTCAGCGACATCTGCCGCTTGGTACCCGAGCGGTTAACCTTTGTCAGCGGATTCGCAGGGTTATTCATAATGGTCTTCATTTCAAAGACCGACTGAATGTTGCCATCATCCGACGTCACAAAGTAGCTATGCTCAAGCTCCAGCACATTATTGCTATTGACATTCGACTTCTGTATATCCCTCTGTATGTTTTTCGAAAGATAATAGCGCATTTCATTCAGCTCCAGATTGTATGCCGTCTGATGAAGGCTGCGCCTTACACCCTCGCCAAAATGCTCACGACGCATACGCACGATGGCCGTAATGTAGTCCATCTGCATATAAAGCAATCCCAAGCACGAGAGCACCATGATTGCGCCTATTACCCATATAGTCATTTTTTTCATACCGCAAATATATCAGAAGGTTGGATATATTCCTAATTCCTTAACACCATTTAATCCCGTTTTTCTTATAATTAACAATTAAATTTTATTTAGTTGCGAATTTAGTAAGTAAATCTATAAAAACAAGCAATTTTTCGATAAAAAAGCATTGGAATTAAGTTAAATAATTTCACTCTCAAACAAAACAAAGAGTGGCCGCACCAACGGTGCAACCACTCTGGTATTACAAGTATAGAATTTACTACTCTTCGTCCTTAACGGCAAACTCTTTGATAAGTTTATCCTGTACATCTGTGGGAACAAGTTCGTAAGATGCAAATGACATAATGAACGATGCACGACCACCTGTAAGCGAGCTGAGAGCTGTTGAGTAAGATGAAAGCTCCTTCAAAGGAACTTTGGCAGAGAGTTTCTCATAACCATTTTCACTACTCATACCCATGATGAGTCCGCGACGTCCCTGAAGATCACTCATTACATCACCCATCTTGTCAGAAGGAACGAACACCTCTACATCGTAAACGGGTTCGAGGATTTTGGGAGCTGCAGAGCGGAATGCCTCACTGAAGGCGTTGCGACCTGCCAGCATGAATGAAATTTCGTTTGAATCTACGGGGTGCATCTTTCCGTCGTAAACGATAACTCTTACGTCACGTGCGTATGAACCAGTAAGAGGACCCTGCTCCATGCGCTCCATTACACCCTTGAGGATTGCGGGCATGAAACGTGCGTCGATAGCACCACCCACAACACTGTTCACAAATACGAGCTTGCCACCCCAGTCGAGTTTAATCTCTTCTGTGCCTTTGGGAGTAATCTTGAACTCCTGACCGTTGAAACGGTAAACATCGGGCATGGGAACACCCTCTTCGTAGGGCTCTACTATCATGTGAACCTCACCGAACTGACCTGCACCACCAGACTGTTTCTTATGACGATAGTCGGCACGGGCAGCCTTGGTAATAGTTTCGCGATAAGGAATCTTAGGCTCTTCGTACTTAACGAGCATCTTTTCAACATTCACAAGACGCCACTGGAGAGTACGCAAGTGGAACTCACCCTGACCGTAAACGATTGTCTGACGAAGCTCTTTAGACTGAACAACAATCCATGTAGGATCTTCCTCGTGCATACGATTGAGAATCTGCATGAGTTTCTCCATATCAGACTCTTTCAAAGGCTTGATGGCACGTGAATATTTCGATGCGGGATACTTAACGAGTGAGAAGCGGTTCGAAGCATCCTTGTCGTTAAGAGTATTACCAATCTTGATATCTTTGAGTTTCACTGTACAGCCGATGTCACCGGCTTTCAGTTCGTCAACCTGAACACGGTTGGTACCTGCGCAGCAGAATATCTGTGAGATACGCTCTTTTGAACCACGGTCGGCATTTACGAGGTCGGCACCTGCCTTGAGTGTACCGCTCATCACCTTGAAGTAGTTTACTTCACCGATGTGAGGTTCAACCGATGTCTTGAAGAAGAAGATTGATGTGGGAGCGTCGCTGTTATAAGGAACAGTCTCACCATCAGAGTTCACGGGCTGAGGCATGTCGTCAACCTCGGGAGCCACGTTAGAGAGGAATTCGAGGAGGCGGCTTACTGCCACGTCGTTTGCTGCTGAGCAGCAGAGTACGGGATAAACGCTACCGGTAGAAAGACCCATACGCGCACCCATGCGGATTTCGTCAGTGTCGAGGTCTGAAGAGTCGAAGTATTTATCCATAAGACCCTCTTCGTTCTCGGCTGCCATCTCCACAAGTTTCTGGTGCATATCGATAGCCTTGTCAAGCTCGGCTACGGGAATATCCTCTACGATGGGAGCTTCGCCTTCGGCTTTCCATGTAAGTTTCTTCATGAGAAGAACGTCGATGATTGAGTTGAAGCCGGGACCCTCGTTCAAAGGATACTGCACGGGGCATACCTTAGGACCGTAGATTGTCTGCAACTGGTCAACAACAGTGTCATAGTCACACTTCTCGTGGTCGACCTGGTTTACGACGAACATTACGGGCTTGTTCATCTTCTTTATATAGCGGAAACAGTTCTGTGTACCAACTTCGACACCATACTGGCCATTGATAACCATCATTGCAAGGTCGGCTACAGTCATCGCCGAAACGGCGCTACCTGCAAAGTCATCAGCTCCCGGGCAGTCGATAAGATTGAGTTTCTTACCATTTTCCTCTACCTGGAAGAGAGTTGAAAATACCGAGTAGCCATACTCCTGCTCAACAGGAAAATAGTCGCTGACGGTATTCTTGGCAGCGACTGTTCCTCTACGTTTTATGATACCACTCTCAAAGAGGATTGCCTCTGTGAGGGTGGTTTTACCAGAGCCTGAACATCCTACAATTGCGATGTTCTTGATTTCGTTAGTTTGATACGTTTTCATATTGCTATTTTTGAATTTTTATATTAAGTAGAAAACAAATATGCCGCCAATATAGACAGAATGAATGACTTTTGCAACAATAACGCCCATCTTTTTTATAAAATGACAAAAATAATTTAACTTTGTCAGCAAATTGTATAATATAACATGGCAGGCATATACATTCACATACCATTTTGTAAACAGCGTTGCAGATACTGCAGTTTCTTTTCTTCGACACACAGCGCAGAAAAAGGGAAATATGTAGAGACTCTTTGTCGCGAGTTGGAACTGCGACAAGGCTACCTTGCCAATGCCGCGATTGATACAATTTACATAGGTGGCGGTACTCCCTCTACACTGAGTGAACGACACTTCAGAGAGATATTCAAGAGCATCAACACGTTTTTTTCCGTTGCCACCGATGCAGAGATTACGCTGGAGGCCAACCCCGATGACATTTCGGCGGAATACGCTACAATGCTGCGCAGCCTGCCATTCAACCGCCTGAGCATGGGAGTGCAGAGTTTCGACAACGAATTACTGAAGAGATTGGGCCGACGCCACGATGCTGAACGGGCCATCTCAGCATTCCACAATGCACGCAATGCGGGATTCGACAACATAAGCATGGACCTGATGTTTGCCCTCCCCGGCTCCACCACCGAAAGTTGGACAGGCGACCTTAGAAAGATGCTTGAACTTCATCCAGAGCATATTTCTGCATACAATCTCACTTACGAAGAGGGAACACCCCTGTTCCACGCGGCACAGGAGGGTACCATCACCCCGCTCAGCGAAGAGGAGAATCTCGAGCAGTTCACCTCCCTTGTCGATACACTCACAGCCGCCGGTTACCATCATTACGAAATTTCCAATTTTGCACTGCCCGGCCGAGAGAGTCGTCACAACAGCAGCTACTGGCACGACATACCCTATTTGGGATGCGGAGCAGCTGCACACTCCTACAATGGCAATTCACGACAATGGAACGTTGCCGACATTTCTCTATACATAAAAGGTATAAATGACGGAGAGCCCGACTATGAAATTGAAAACCTGACTGAGACCGAAAGATACAACGATGCGATATTGACGCGTCTGCGCACATACGACGGATTACCACTCGAATGGTTCAGAAACAAATTTTCAGAAAAATACAATCGCTACATGTTGAAGACAGCAGAAGAGCATATATCGCGAGGAACACTCATGCATGGCGACAATGATACATTACGACTGACAAGAAAAGGTATTTTCATCAGCGACGCAATCATTAGAGACCTTATATTCATCGACTAATTATTAACAGTATAAAATCAACTATTATGAAACGTACAACAGCACTCATTATGGTAGCCGCAAGCATGCTTACGGCATCAGCACAATCAATCTACTATCAAG
>CAJGDX010000094.1 GCA_904502185.1 uncultured Bacteroidaceae bacterium
ATGTGGGACGCTCCCAGTGCCGACGTCGACTACTACGAGATTGTCTTTGCCAACGACACGACATCCATCTTCACCCAGCTGAGTACCAAGGGACTGCTGCGCCAGACACAGTATGTGGATACCCTGGCGGTGGATGTGAACCAGAAATATGTTTACTACAAGGTGCGTGCCATCGACTACGCTACAAACATGGGTGAGTTTACAAAGCCCTTGCAGGTGTTGCGCCCCAGTATGATTATCCCCGCAGTGCCCCATATCGACTCGTTGTGGGTCGATCAGACAAAGGGCATCAACATGCGATGGGCCTGCAGCAACGAGCAGCAGATTTCGCACCACGTAATAAAACGCCGTATCGCAGGCGAGAAGAATTGGACTATCCTCGGTATCTTCAAGGCCGAGAATGTGCGTGCAGCAGGCAATCTGTTGCAGCTGTGCGACGTTCCTGCATATAACCGTCGACAGAAGTACGAGTATGTGATGGAGTCTGTGTCGTTCGCAGGGATTTCGAGCGGACATAGCCTTGTTCTCTCGGTGAAATTTGGTGGCCCTAAAATGTTTGCATGGCCCATCAAGTTGAAGGGAGTATACCACGAGAAGAACAACGAGACAAGGCTTGCCTGGGAACTGGACGACAAACTGCCCTACGACGGCGAGTGGTACTTCTGCATCTACCGCAAGGGTGCGGGCGATAAGATGTTCAAGTTCCTGATGTCGGCCAAGAGTACCAATCGCTCTTTCAGCGACTATCTGCTGCGCCCCGGACAGTCGGCCGAGTATTACATAGAAATACAGTTCGAGGACGGACGCTCTACAAAGCCGTCGAACACAATAACCGTTACTGCTCCCAAGAAAGAGACGCAACAGTAGAAACAGCATTTGACGAATGTCGCAAGACATTATTAACGAATAGAAACAAGAAACGAAACTTTGTAATATGAAAAGGTTCGCAAAAATATTGACATTTATCTCTTTTGTGGCAGTGTCGCAGCTGATGACATCCTGCCTGAAATTGGATATTGGTGACGACACAATAACAGCCTATGACATGAGTCTCAACTACGACTCGGTGTATATGATGTTGGACGATACAATAACATTGAGCCCTGTGTTCAACCCCGACAGCGTGACCAACAAGGAAATGTTCTGGTGGAGCGATGTCGACAGCATAGTCTATGCCGACGGTAACGACCTTATAGCCGCTGCCGAGGGAATTACATACGTCAGGGGAATGTCGGTGCAGCATCGTCTCGAAGACTCGTGCTACGTCTATGTGATGCCCCGCTGGGAGGTGTCGCCATATGACTATCCGTTCGAGATTGTAGTGTATGCCGATGTCAAGATTGGTGGCGAGACACCCTCCGAGGATATTCTCATCGGTGCCTTCAAAGGCAAGGAGTTCCGCGGAATAGGCAAGTGGAAAGAGTGGAAAGGAAAAAAATACATGGAGATAAGAGCCTACAGCCACTACGACGAAATACACGATGGAAAGTCCGAGAAGATTAATTTCCTCTACTACGATAAGAAGAACCTTCGTGTGCAGCGTTTCACACAGTCAATATCGTTCGACAGCGAGACACACGGCACCCTTAGTAATTTATTTGAACTGAGCATCCCTTAAATAGTTACAAGATATGAAAAAGCTATATAGTATATTAGCACTGTTGCTGATTGCCTTTACATTCGGCGGTTGCACCCTTTCGATGGAAGAGTGGCTCGACGAGCCCGCTACAGGCGAAGTACCCGAGGAGAAACGAGGCGTGGACGCACCATACACCGAAACCATCCCCGATGTTATAACCGTTACATACAAGTACAACCCCGGCGTACGCCCCGTAACCACAAAGCATCGTGGCTATCTGGCACATATTGAGGCCGATACCATCATCTATTTCTACGACAATATGCCCAAGGATTTGCTGCCACTCGAAGGCGAATACCTTGCAGCCGGTATAACTCCGCAATTCCCCAACGGTCTTAACCATAGGGTGCTTGCCGTTAGTCACGAGGGCGGACTGTATAAAGTGGTAACAACTTTTGCTACTGTAAACGAGGTCTATGATGATCTTGTTTACGAATTGGATTTGGCATATAATCCGTCTCTTAACGACTATATGGAAGTGGAGGATACCACAGAGATAGAGTATTCCAATGGCACGGAAAGTGAACCGATAGTGGTGGTCGATTGGTCTATATACAACAAGGTGAAAGGACTTACAGAGGAGGATATAAAATTCATTAAACGCTCAAATACTCGAAGTATCATTCATTCCGAACCCCAAATTATAACTCGCGGTGGTTCCAATCAGCAAGATACAACAAGTACTTGGGGTGTAACATTCCGACTCTTTGATTACAATCTCGATGACGAGGCCGGAAAGAATAAATACAACTGGTTTGCAAAAATATTTGAGAAACCATTGGTTGCAATGGCCGAGAAAAACAAATCGCGTCTTCCAAATAATTCATCGATATATTGCGAATTAAGTTACTATAATACAACCATAATTCGCGGTTATTCGATGGTTGATAAAGATGCGGAGTATGATAAAACATATACCGAGACCACCGAGAAACAAAAGTTTGGTATAGCCTTGGGTGTGGACCTGGGTCAGAGATTTAGCTTGGGTAGCGACGCCGAAGATGGCAATATCGCAAAAAGTGCGTGGGACAAAGCCAACAAAATGATACCCAAGTCTAAACAATACATGGATGCGCTTGCTGTTTGTCAGAATCTGCATAAAATGAACCAGTCTAAAAGTAGACTAAAGGATATTGAGATTCCAATAAAAATAGGGGCTGCTGTTCCTGTAGAGATGGTATTTAAGTTCGGTTTTGATGTTGAGTTTAAATTCAATGGTAATGTTGCAGCATATCACGAAAGCGGAACAGTGAAAAAAGAAGGCTATGAATATAACAAAGGAAAAAAGGAACCAATTCAAGAAAAAAGAACTTTGCCCGACGAATTTTCTATCGTAGGTTCCGGCTCACTTTCATTTTCTTTAATTCCGAATGCGAGTGTAGGAATCAGATTTGTTGCGGGAGATGATGATGTAGGTGCACTTGGTTGTGAAATCGGAGCAGATGGAGTGTATAAAGTAATAGAAGCGACAGCGGAGATTGGTACAACTGAAAATTTAACCGGCTCTATATATACAGATGCTAATATTAAAAGTTCTTTTACTATTAACCCTTATATATCTTTTTATGCATCTCTTTTTGGATGGGATTTGTGGAGCCAAAAAATAGCATTTGATAAAAGCTGGACATTCTTTAGCCTTAGTGAGAGGGTTAATCCGGAGTTGTATGTGTCAGAGGTTCCAGGCACGATGAATGTCGGCAACTTTTTAGTATCTCTTGATTATGGATATGGAGTCAGGACTATGGGAGCTGGTTTGGGAAATGATGAGCTTCTGCCAAGGCTGGCTCTGTTTAAAAACGATATTAAAGATGCCAATTTGATAGCACATCTTGAACCCAATGATGTACCGGCAAATGAGGCTATAAAGAAATATGGCAGTTATTGCTTTAGGTATGAATTTGATGATAACAATCCATACGATTCTAAAAATAAATACATAGCAGTGCCTGCACTATATGACCCGGATGCTGAAAGCTATACATATTATACCAATCATGGATATGTATATCAAACGTCACAGCCTAAGCTGAAAATAGTAGGTATTGCTCAGGAGAGTGCAACTGATGCTTATGGTGATTTTAATTTTACAGATGAAGCAAATTACGTCGAGTATAAATTTGCAGTTGAGCTTGAAGCATCAGCTACAAAAGTTGCCAAAGATTATGGAATAATGGTGGACATTCCTAAACTAGGTATAGTTAGCCACATGATATCGTTGAAAAAACACAGCATGTATTCTGTTATGACAAATGTGGTATCTGTAAGTTTCTTTAGTGATTATGTGGCCGAAGATTGGAATTTGAAAGTTGAGGTTTCTCCATACGTCGTTAATGATAAAGGTATTTATACTTTTGGCGAAGGTGAATTGTTGGAAATGGGGTATCCCTTGGAATACCAGAAATATAAATCTGAAAACAGAAGCCCTATTCAAATAAATGCATCAATCGAATAACCTCGCATGCGAACATTTGTATTATTGATTATAGCAACGTCTCTCTTCTGCCCTGCCTTTGCGCAGGGCAGAAAGATTGTTGTTGATACTACTGCTGTCGTCGCGGTAAAAAAACGCCCCGCAATAAAGTTCGAGATACGCGAGCACAGGTTCGATACAATATCCATTTCGCGCAACCCCAAACGCGAGCACACCTTCACCTTTACCAACACCGGCGACGCCGACCTGCACATCCTGCAAGTCGCCTCGGGCTGTGGCTGCACCACTCCCAAATACACCAAAAAGCCCATAAAGCCCGGCAAAAAGGGTAGCATAAAGGTGGAATACGATGCCACAGGTCGTCGCCCGGGCTATTTCCGCAAGTCGGTAACAGTCTACTCAAACGACCCTACGTCGTATGTGCGTCTCTTTGTGGAGGGCATCATGGTGGAATAATGCTTCCGGGCAGACACTCTCCCCATTCCGTCTGTCGGCAGCCAATCAATAGGTAGAAAGATATAAAAAAAGTGGTGAGAACTTTTAGTTTCTCGCCCACATAGTCTGGATTCAAAAATCGCCACTTTTGGCATCATTACTATATAGCTTGCCTCATTCTGCGTAGTTATAAAAATGATGGCGACCCCCTAGGGTCGCCATCATATGGTTATATCAAACGATTGCCTATTATTCGCCGTAAACCTTGATAGTCTGCTCCATGTAGATACCCAAGAAATAGCTCTTCATGAAAGAGTCTACGTGAGAAATCTTGGTGATACCTGCTGACTTGGCAGCTTTGTCGATACCATTCTCGTCGCCCTTAGAACTCCAGAGGCCACCCAGATAGAGAGAGCTCTTAGATACGCCACACTTTGAACCGAAAGGATTTGTTGTTACTGTAACAGGTGTTGAAATTGTTGCGCAGCTGCTAACAAATGCACATGCGAATGCTACTGCCACTGCTTTGAATGTTTTTTTCATAATGTTTTATTTTTGTTGTGATAAATTGATTGTGTGAAACACAAATTTATCTGTTTTTCGAAAAACATACAACTGTTAATAGTTTTTTTTATTTTCAGATTCGTTTGATATTAAGAAATCAAACTATATTCTATTTTCTGCATTAATCTAATGCGGACGATATTCCTATATGCTGTTAAGGTAAAGGTTACTATGATTCTAAGTATTATTAACGTGAGTTCGAAATAATGGAAATATAATATTCCATAGATGTCTTGAACTCCTCCGTCTTCAACCGCTGACGCGATTGAATCCACCTCCTCTTCAAGAGGAGGAGTTAAAATGTTGAAAATTTGGCTATTAAGATTGTCCCTCTTGAAGAGGGACGACGCGAATGAGCGTCGTTTGCGACGACGGGAGATTTATCTCCCCTAAGGAGTGCCGAGCTTTGCGAGGTCCAGGGGGAGGGAGTTCCAATCACAGCAATGGTTATTCTTATATCGAACTCACGTTAATATTATAAATTATCTCTGATTTCTTGTAGAAACGATTAAGCATTTCATTGTCTTCGTTGTTAAACCTCGCTGCCATTTGGAAGTGGCTTAAATATCCATCGCCCGAAGGTCTCTGAATAAACCTTCGGGCGATGGATATTTAAGCCTTATATCAGTAAATGATTGTGGCTATTTGTTGTATATTACGACGGGGCGTGTGCGGCGTATGCTCATCGTCGGGAACCAGATGTCGTCGGCTGTTATTCCGCACTTCTCAATGGCTTCGAGGCAATATTCCAGTTTGCCAAAGTTGGCGTCGACGTTGTTTGTGCCAAAGGTGAACTTCAGTCCGCGCTCTTTTGCCATGCTTATAATCTTAAGGCTCGGAATTTTGTATCTTGGGTTAATCTCCAGCGCAATGCTGTGCTGCTCAAGCACGTCCAGCACTCTGTCTATTCTTTCGTCGGTCCAGTATTTGTCGTAGTCGGGGTTCATCTCATCGGGGATGTATGTGGGGTTGGCGAAAATGTCGGCAGGCTCGTTTGTCAATATTTTAACGGTCTGTTCTACTATCTGGTCCATATACTGCTCCTTTGTCACTCCGTCGTAGTGTACCTCTTCGGCGCGGTAGATGCGCGAATTGCGGTTCTTGTGGTCCATGATGGTCATTGCATCGGTGAACAGGTAGTCGAAGATGCCAAGTGCCTCTTGCGAGAAGGTCGAGGTCCATTTGCGGCCTTCGCCCTGAACTCCGCAGAGGAAGGGCAGGGGTTTCACCTCTTCGTAGTATTCGTACACCTCGCGGTCGTCGGCGAGCATGCGTCCAACTCCTCCCTCGCCTGCGTTGGGTGCCACTCCGTAGTTGATGCCGTAGTTCATGGACATTGCATGGGCAATCTCTTTTGTAAGGCCTCCCTTCAGGTGTACATGGTAGTCGATGACGGGGAAGTTGCGCTGTTGCAGACGTATTATTGCATCACTTTGTTCGTCGACGGGGGGCAGTGTGTCGTTGGGGTTAAGTGCATTGTCGTCCAGCGGGGTAATCTGTATGTCGCGGAACTTTGTTTCTCCCTCTTTGCCCTTAAGCACAATGTTGCCTTTGCCAATGATGCGCTTGCTGTACTCGGCTGTGCGGTAGGGATTCTCGGGCTGTGTGTAGCAGACAACGTCTGTGCCATTGATGCTTATGGCTATGTTGCTCCTGCGTACGGCTATCTGAAAGTCGAACCAAGTGCTGTCCTCTGCCAGCGAGCGATAGAGGTTGCGCACTGCTGCCAGGCTGCCGCTCTTTCTTGTGCCGTCGATGGCTCCGTTGCGGAACAGCACTTCGTAGCCGCTTTCGCCGTCGGAGTGGAACATCAACGATGCTTCGGCATCTTTGGCAGTTAGGGCTTTTCCGCTAATTATGAAGTTTTTGTATTCTTCTGTGGATGTCAGTCTGTCGCCCTCGGTCAGGGTCAGCTCATTGTCGGCGATGGTGGCGCCGTCGGCGCTTTTCCAACTAAGGGAGTTGTCGGAATTGCCACACGAAAGAATTATCAGTGATAGCAATGATAGAATGTAGTGTTTCATGGTTGTTTGTATTTGTTATATGCGATAAAAGTACAATATAAACTTAATATAGGCAACTTAATGGCGTGTAATATATGTGCCGAATGTTAATAATGTGGCAATTCTTCTATTATGTGAGTGGGCATCATAAAAGTTATTATTGGTGTCCGCTAAAAGTTTAAAAGGGTATAAAAGCGTGTCTCAATCCGCAGTATTTATGCGGTTCCATCCATAGCATTGGTAACTTAAAACTCAACCGGCACCGTAAGCATCACAGTCGAGAGTCCGTCTGTTTTTCGGATTAAGTGCGAGGACTGTCTGAGTGTTAGTTATACGCACAAAGTGCGGATAACTGAACGAGTTCCGCAGCACCCGAAAAACTGACGAAAAGACTCGAGCGACAAGGCTCGCCACCGACTGAAGAATGTTGCCGCAAGGCAACTTCTGAACAAAGGCAGAGCCGCCTGATGCGTCCCGTG
>CAJGDX010000095.1 GCA_904502185.1 uncultured Bacteroidaceae bacterium
GCCTTCATATATCCGTGGTTACGCATTGTCTTGTCGTTCTCCACACCATCATCCTCGGTTTCAGAATCTTTAATCCAACCTATACGGGGGTCATCGGCGGTAATCTTAAGGTCTACGGGGATACCTGTTACCTTGCCGTCAACGTAGAACTGTGTGATGGCACGAATATTTGTTGCTGTGTAACCCATACGAAGCTCGTATGTTCCGGCAGGTACGTGTGGCAGACGGTATTCAAGGTCATATTTTCCTACAACGATAATTTCATCACCCTGGTAGTTGCAACCCCAAGAGTAGGGGCAGAAGTAGTGGAACTCTGTTGTGGGCTCGTTGAATTTCATATTCTTGCAATATCCGTCGGGGATGTTGTAGTCGCCGTGGCTGCACTTTCCGCCTGACTGTTCCCAGCGTCCCAGACGTACTCCGTTGTTGGCAAGTTCGGGGAACAACGCTGAAACGTCGAAACGCATACGCTCGTTAAGCACGTTTCCTTTCATCTCGTCCTCGTTATAGATAAGAATTTTGTCGATGGGGTGTATAACTCCGTTGAGCGCACTCTGTTCGAAGTTTGCATGTTCCTCCTTCTCTGTGAACTCTGAAAGGGGTATTACGCGTACTTTCAGGTGTTTGTTCATTTCGAACTGCTTGGTCGAGCGGTGCGAGTAGTTCAGATAGATATTCTGTGCCTCGTAAGAGTCGTTGCTGCTCAGAGGTTTGCACATTTTCATCAATGTTCCCTGCATTGTCTCGTAGTACTCCATGCGGTCTACTGTTGCCACCATACCTCTGTTGCTTTCACTCTTATAATATGTATGCTCGAGTCCGTAAAGAACTATCATATTATAGTTCAGTTCTCTGTCGAGGAAGTGATATGCCATGAATTTATTAAGTGCATTTTTGGGGCTTTGCGGGTCGTTTCTATCCTCTGTGCCGTACCATTTTTCTGCAAATTCCTTCAGGTCGTCCAGTGTGTATATACCCTCTTGTGCAAATACATCGTCAGTCTCTACGAATCCTGTGAACTTTGTGTAGTATGTGTGGGGATAACGTGCTGTGTTGCTACCGCAATCCTGGTCCTTGAAGCATGTTGCAGGTGCGCTTCCCAGTGTGTACTCCTCTCCGTTGAGAAGTGCCTTGTAACCTTGCAGTTTCGAGTCTAATCCTGTCTCGAGCAGTGCTGCCGAGAAGAGGCTGAAATATGGCTGGTCGGCAATCAGTTTGGGCAATGTGTTTGACGATGGTGCCACAGCCTCATCTGTGATGTGTACAACACCATTTTCAACCAGATTATCGCCCTCTATGATTCCTGCCTGGTTATTGATGATAATTCTGAAGTTCTCGTCAACCGTTGTGAAGCTTACGCTCAGATATCTGTCGTTGTAGTTTCGTGTGTCCAGTACTCCTTCGCTCATTTCGGCCATTTCGTACTTGTAGGGTATGATGTGTGTCTTTGAAATGACTATTGCCATTGAGTCTGACAACTGGTCAAGGTCGGGTGATGTGATACCTGTCCATGTGGGTGATGGGTCGTTCTTTGTCGACTCGTAAATTTCATACTGCTCCTGCAGGTAGTTTTCGATTCCCTGATTTTCGGGCAGGAAGAATGTGTATCTTCCGTATGTCGATAAAAGACCGAACATTTCAGCCTGCTTCAAAATTTTGATCATGTGGCTGAATCTATCCTCTCTGTTGAGGATGAAGTCAGCGATAGTTTCTCCCGTGAATGTGTATCTGTTGGATTTATCAATCTCCTCGCTACACGATACAAGTCCTGTTACAAGTATCAGTGTAGTGATGAATGAAGTTAGAATTTTTTTTATGTGTGCCATGGTTCTGTTTGTCATATTTTTTGCAAATATAATTCTAATTTGTTTATTATGGTGAAAATCATTGCAAAAAAATAGTGTACCTGAAAATGTACACTATTTTTACGTTTATTTAAACTTTTATTAATGTCTGTCCTCAGGTATGTGGCTTGTTACTACCCCCTTCGGTACAAGTTCGAAGTAGTCGTGGTTAAACTCACGGTCGTCAAGTTCGTCCACCTTCTTCATACGTATCCAGTGGTCGTTATCATCGAAATATTTCTGAGTAATTATAATACGTATGGCACCTGAGTGTTCACGAGCTGTGATGGGTGAACCATGCTGCATGTAGTATGAGTCGGGGCCCTTCATATATCCGTGGTTACGCATTGTCTTGTCGTTCTCAACACCGTCGTCTTCTGTGTCGTCATCGTCAATCCAGCCTATACGGGGGTCATCGGCCAATATCTTAAGATCAACGGGGATACCTGTTACCTTACCGTCTACGTAGAACTGTGTGATGGCACGAATGCTTGTTGCTGTGTAACCCATACGAAGCTCGTATGTTCCGGCAGGTACGTGTGGCAAGCGGTATTCAAGGTCATATTTTCCTACAACGATAATTTCATCTGCCTGGTAGTTGCAACCCCAAGAGTAGGGGCAGAAGTAGTGGAATTCTGTTGTCGACTCGTTGAATTTCATATTCTTGCAATATCCGTCGGGGATGTTGTAGTCGCCGTGGCTGCACTTTCCGCCTGTCTGGTCCCAGCGTCCGAATCGCACTCCGTTGTTGGTAAGTTCGGGGAACAACGCTGAAACGTCGAAACGCATACGTTCGTTAAGCACGTTTCCTTTCATCTCATCCTCGTTGTATACAAGGATTTTGTCGATGGGGTGTATGACTCCGTTGAGCGCACTCTGTTCGAAACCTGCATGTTCCTCCTTCTCTGTGAACTCTGAAAGGGGTATTACGCGTACTTTCAGGTGTTTGTTCATTTCGAACTGTCTGGTCGGGCGGTGCGAGTAGTTCAGGTAAATGTTCTGTGCCTCGTAAGAGTCGTCGCTGCTCATAGGTTTACATGCCTTCATTAGGGTTCCAAGCAGTGTTTCATAGTAGTCCATACGGTCGAGTCCCTGTACCATACCGTTTGCTCCTTCGCTCTTGTAGTATGTGTGTTCAAGTCCGTAATGGATTATCATGTTGTAGTTAAGCTCTCTGTCTAGGAAGTGGTATGCCATGAACTTGTTAAGCGCATTTTTGGGGCTCTGAGGGTCGTTTCTATCCTCTGTGCCGTACCATTTTTCTGCAAATTCCTTCAGGTCGTCCAGTGTGTATATACCCTCCTGTGCAAATACATCGTCAGTCTCAATGAATCCTGTGAATTTTGTATAATAGGTGTGGGGGTAACGTGCTTTGTTTGATCCGCAATCTTCATCTGCAAAACATTGTGCAGGTACGTTACCCAATGTGTACTCCTCTCCGTTGAGAAGTGTCTTGTAAACTTGCAGTTTCGAATCAATTCCTGTCTCGAGCAGTGCTGCCGAGAATAGGCTGAAATATGGCTGGTCGGCAATCAGTTTGGGCAATGTGTTCGATGATGGTGCCACAGCCTCATCTGTGATGTGTACAACACCATTCTCAACCAGATTGTCGCCTTCAATGATTCCCGCCTGGTTGTTAATGACAATTCTGAAGTTTTCGTCAACCGTTGTGAAGCTTACACTCAGGTATCTGTCGTTGTAGTTTCTTGTGTCGAGAACACCCTCGCTCATCTCCGCCATTTCATACTTGTAGGGTATGATGTGTGTCTTTGCAATGACAATAGCCATTGAGTCTGTAAGTTGGTCAAGTTCGGGCGATGTTATACCTGTCCATGTTGGTGATGGGTCGTTCTTTGTCGACTCGTAAATGTTGTACTGCTCCTGCAGGTAATTTTCAATACCCTGGTTTTCGGGCAGGAAGAATGTGTATCTTCCGTATGTCGACAAGAGTCCGAACATCTCTGCCTGCTTCAGGATTTTAATCATGTGGCTGAATCTATCCTCTCTGTTGAGGATGAAGTCAGCGATAGTCTCTCCCGTGAATGTGTATCTGTTGGATTTATCGATATCCTCGCTACACGATACAAGTCCTGTTCCCAGCATCAGAACTGCGACCAGTGAAGTTAATATTTTTCTGAAGTATGTCATGACTATATTTTTTTGCAAATATAGTGTAAGTTACTGATTTTATGCAGAAATAAACGATTTTTTTCTTACGAATATATAAAAACAATAGAATCGCACCTTGAGGGCACGATTCTATTGTTTATGTGGATGTTGGCTTTTGTGCTTATTCCTCGGGCATGAACATGGGGTCCCATGCAGGAAGCATTGTAGCTTTCTCTTCGAGTACTTTGAGTACTTTTGCAGGTACGTACTTCTTGTCTACAACTACGCGGAACATATACTCATCGAACCATTCGTCGGTCATGATAAGTGTGCCTTTGTAGCCCGATGAAGCACCCCAGCTGTTCTCTACCTGCCATTTTACGGTCTTTCCATTCTCGTCGATGTCTACCGATTTAAGTGTCATCGCGTGTGAAGAACCGCTGTCGCGTGTCATGATGCGCTGACGTTTGTCCATCTTGAATTCTACGCCGAAGAGTGATTCGTAGTCGTAGTTCTTGATGTCGAGAAGACCACGGTTAGAGTCAAGATATTTGCCTACGTCGCATGAGAAATACATCATTACGCTATCTTTGATTGATGCGATTGCCATCTGTTTGATATCTTCGATGGGAAGGTTGACATAGAGCCAGTTGTGTCCTTCGTGTACATGACGGTCGTATGCAATTTCGTAGCTTTTCCAGTAGGGACGTGAGGGGTCGTTCATCAACATCACATAGTTGTTCTGGAAGTCGAGGCCCACATATTTCTCGTAGAAGCTTTTGGGAGTATACTCCTGGGGTTTCTCACGATATTTGCCGTTGCTGTCCTTGGGTGCCCATGTGAAGCTGGTGGGGGGTACGCCGTAAACGCTTGCAAGCATCTTATAAACGGTGCCGAGCATCTCCTTTTTCATTGCCACCAGCTCTTTCTCTTTTTTGCCGCTGTCGCTGGCTTCGCGGAGCTCGATTCCGAATTCGCGCAGTTTTCTTTTGAGGACGCTGTTGAAAGCGCTTGTGTTGTTGCTGCCGTATGTCTCGCGCATTGCCTCTTTGGGTACTACACCATATTTGGCAACAAGGTCGGCAACACCTGTAAATGTACCGCCGTCGCTCAACGGATGACTGAAGAGCCACTCTACGGTTCTGTCGTCGAAGGGCTTTTTACGGGTGTCGATGATGCCCTGCAGGAAGAGGTTCGATTTTTCCAGCTGGTCGAAGAAGAAGTTGTATACCTGTGAGAATTCGAATCCGTTAAGGTTCTGCTCGGCTATCATCTTGGCACGCATTACGTTAAGGCCGGTGAAGAGCCAGCAACGACCTGATGACTCCTGGTCGGTGATTCCTTTTGAGTTTACTGTGTTGCTGAAGTAGGTGTTCAGCTCCTTGTTCTTGTTCTCCTGGCTCGCGGCAAGTGTCTTTACCGAAGTGGTGAGCATTACATTTTTCAATGCTTTCTCGGCGCCTGTGGGTTTGTAGCTCTCGGCAAATTCCTTAAGCATTTCGGGGCTGATGCTGCCGTCTGTCTTCTGGGCTGTAAGGTTGCTTGTTGCAAGAAGTGCAGCAACGATGCAGCTTGTGATTTTCATTCCTTTGTTGAATCTCATAATATATTTTTTAGTGTTTGCTTGTTTTTCTTCTGCAAAGATAGGGCTTGACAGGTGTAACACAAAATTTTAGATAATTTTTATCTCATTTTGTTTCAACTTCTTCCCATGTCAGTTTTACTATGTTTGTTGTGGTTGGTGTTATTGCATGCCGGGCATCGGTACGCCGGTTCACCAGCCATACGATTCTGTCGTCGGCATCGACCACCACCAGCTGTTTGCGTTTTTCGGGCAGCGGTGTCTTGCAATCGGTAAGGTAGTCGCTCACCAGTTTGCTCCCTTTCATGCCGAATGGACGGAACTTGTCGCCTTGTACTGCGTTGCGCACTCTCAGTGGCTGACGCAGCTTGCTGCTGTCGAGCATGGCTGTGTTACGTTCCTTTATTATATTGCCGTCGAAGATGGCTGTCTCTGTCCTCAGTGTGCCATGTGGGGTTACAAGGCTGCCGTTGGCTGGTAATGTTTCATCTATCGCAACTGTGGCTGTTATGGGTGTAATCAGCAGTTTATCACGGTCTTTTGTGACGGTGTGTGTGGTGCTTGTGTATTCTCTACCGCTCTCGCCATCGATGTTGGCAATAATGTCTTCGCTCTGCGAACCATTGAAACCCAATGGCGACAATATCTCGTGTAGCAACGACTGTGGCGAGGGTTCGGCAAGCAGGGTAGGGATTGCTATTCTGTTGTCGGCAAGTGTGCGGCTTTTTCCCTCTTCGATGCTGCGGTTGTATATCTTCTCTGCCTCGGCGAAACGTGTGGCATTCTCGGCAAGAGTCTCCACTATGGATGGGTTTATCTGACGCATCAGAGGCATTATTTCCAGTCGTATCTTGTTTCTGGTGTAGTCGCTGCTCAGGTTGCTGCTGTCGGTGACGTAGCTCTCGCCAAGAGTTTTCAGATATCCGGTAATTTCATCGCGGCGCACACACAGCAACGGGCGGATGATGTTGCCGTTGCGTGCCTGAATTCCATGCATTCCTCTGATTCCGGTACCTCGTATAAGGTTCAGCAGTATAGTTTCGGCAGTGTCGTCCTTGTGGTGTGCCACGGCTATGGCTGTGGCATTCTCTTCGGTTCTTATTTTTTCGAAGAGCGTGTAGCGAAGCTCTCGGGCTGCCATCTCTATTGAAATTTTCTGCTGTGTGGCATAACCATTTGTGTCGAAATTTTCAACGTGCAGTCTGATGTTCAGCCTGTTGCACAGCTCTCTGACAAACTGCTCGTCGCGCATGCTCTCATCGTCGCGCAGATGAAAATTGCAGTGTACGGCTGTCAGTGTGTAGTCAAGTTTTCTGAGTATATGCAGCAGTGCCACCGAGTCGGCTCCTCCGCTCAGCGCAACAATAACTTTTCCGCCTTCGTTTAGCAGATTGTTGTTTTCTATGTATTTTCTGACCCTTCTGTGCATGATAGTGGCGAAGTTAGTGAATTTGTTGTTTTTTTGCAAAAAACCTTTGTGAAAGGTTTAATAGTACCAATGTTTTTGTCTCTTTTTGTTTAATTGTCGGCAAAAAATAGATTTTTATTGCAAAAAAACGGAATAAATGCTTGCAGTTCGGAAAAATAGTCTTACCTTTGCACCGCATTTGAGCCGAGAGGCCATCTATATATAATGGTGCCTTGACCGAGAGGCTAGGTAGCGGTCTGCAAAACCGTCCACGGCAGTTCGAATCTGCCAGGCACCTCAAACAGTTACCCAATGGTGGCTGTTTTTATTTTTTTATATACATTCGATATTAGCTCTGTTCTGACGCAAGTTTCTTTTTAATTCTGTTGATAGAGGGTAATAATAACCATAATCATACGCTTACTTTTGTATTCTACGGTAGTATTTACCATTAATCATTCCTGCAAATGGCAAGGTTTGTTTATCTATCTTTGCTGTATATAATCAGCAAAAGTAATCTAAAATCCATCCGGCACCGTAAGCAGCACA
>CAJGDX010000096.1 GCA_904502185.1 uncultured Bacteroidaceae bacterium
ACCTCTGCGGTCCTCCCATGATGGCTAAGACTGTTCTTGACCTTCTGGATAGCCTCGGAGTTGAGAAGGATATGATCCACTTCGACGACTTCGGCGGATAATAACCGAAAATTTAATAATTTCAAGCAAAAAAGGCAACCTTGTTGGTTGCCTTTTTTGCTTTTTGTTGTATCTGTTTTAAATATGTGCCTCTGTTTTTTTGCCATTTTTGTCCATTATCATGGCACCGATGTTCATCGATAAACAAAAAAAGTTAAATTAAAGAATTATTTCCGTAATTACTGCGAAAACTTTTTGTATCGAAAAAGTTTTCGCAGTAACTTTGCAACCGATTTCAAGTATGATGGATAAACAGGTAAACGAAAATAGTGAAAAAAGGGAATTGCGCATGCGCATCGTGAAGCAGGCAAATGCTATGTTTCATGCGCACGGCATAAAGGAGGTGAAGATGGATGACATTGCAGCCTCGCTTGGTATTTCCAAACGCACCCTTTACGAGCTGTTCGATAACAAAGAAGAGCTGTTGTTCGAGGGTATCAGACGGGGACATGCCGAATCTGTCGAAAAGGCCAAGAACCTTATCAGGCAATCTAACGGAACACTGGAGGTGTTGCTCTCGCTTTACTTTTTTTACATCAATCAGTTAAAGACAATAAACAAGAGTTACTTCCGCGAACTTAAAAAATACCCCAAAGTGGTTGAAGAGAGTCGTAAGGGGTCGCGAAAAGATGAACAAAGAGTAAAGGCATGGCTCGAAAGTGGAGTTAAAGAGGGTATTTTCCGTGAGGATACAAACTTTGAGATACTTCTTTACATCATCAAAGAGAATGTGGAGTTCATCACCACGACAACCCTTTTCGATGAATACACGATAGAGCAGATGGGTAATACCTTTATTCTTGCATATCTACGTGGAATATCAACTTCCAAAGGCTTGGAGACAATAGAAACATATATAAAGAAAACCAATAAATAATATACATATATGAATTGTAAAATGCGATTGACTACAGTGCTTGCAATGTTGGCCTTCACAGTGCTGACATACGCACAGGATGCACAGCAGGTTCTCAACCTGACACTGGACAAAGCCATTGAGCTTGCACTTAGCGACAACCCTACGATGAAAGTCGCTGAACAGGAGATTAAACTTAAGGAGGTTGCCAAGAAAGAGGCATGGCAGAGCCTTCTTCCCACAGCCTCAATTGATGGAACAATCTCTTATGACATCAAGGTGGCTGAGATAAAGACCAGTATGGGTAGCTTCAAGATGGGTATGGACGACTCAAATACATGGAACGGTGGCCTTAATGTATCGTTGCCTTTGTATGCTCCTGCCATCTACCGCAGCATAACAATGGGTAAGAAAGATATTGAACTCGCTGTTGAAAAGAGCCGTGGTTCAAAAATGGATCTTGTCAACCAGGTTAAAAAGGCATACTATCAGTTGATGCTTGCTCAGGATTCTTACAATGTGCTGATGGAGAGCTACAAACTCACTGAGCGCAACTTCAATGTTGTAAAAGCCAAATACGAGCAGGGTAAAGTTAGCGAATACGACAAAATAAGTGCCGAGGTTCAGCACCGCAGCGTATGGCCCAGTGTAGTAAGTGGTAAAAATGCTGTAAATCTAGCAAAACTTCAGTTGAAAGTGCTTATGGGTATCACTGCGGATGTAGACCTCGCCATCAACGACAATCTTTCAAATTATGAGAGTCAGATGCAGGTAGATGCAACATCTGCATCGCAGATTTCACTCGATGGCAACAGCACTCTCAAGCAGATAGACCTCAATGGAGAACTGCTTAACCAGCAGCGCAAAATGCTTAACAGCAATTTCCACCCCACATTGGCACTTGTAGCCGGCTATCAGTATCTGTCACGTTCAAACACCAATTGGGAGTTCTATAACTATAACTGGGGTAACTCGTCATCTATATCATTGTCGCTGAGTATTCCTCTGTTCAAGGCAAGTAATTTCACAAAGCTCAAAACAAATAAGATACAGCAGGAGCAGCTTGCCCAGAACCGCATAAACACTGAACGTCAGTTGCGTATGCAGGCACAGAGCAAACTCGACAATATGGTTGCAAGTGCCGAGCAGCTCGAGACAAACAAAAAATCTGTTGAACTCGCTAAAAAAGAGGTCAACATCAGTGAAAAACGCTACGAAGTAGGAAAAGGTACCATTCTCGAACTCAACAGCTCGCAGATGTCACTTACCAACGTACAGCTTACATACAATAACTCTATATACGAATATCTTGTAGCAAAATCAGAGTTTGAAACAATCATAGGAAAAGAATAAGAAATAGACAATATCATGAAAAAGCATCTGACAATCATCACAATGGCAGCCGTAGCACTTCTTAGTTCATGCGGCAGTTCCGACAACAGCGCAGCCACAGTTGCAGTTCAGGAAGAGAAACCTAAAGTAAAAATCGCCAACACTACTGTTCAGGATGTAGAGCAGTTAGAAGAGTACACCACCACTGTCGAGGCAGAGGTAAAAAACAATATCTCACCCAGCTCGGCACTTCGTATAGGTAAAATCCTCGTAGAGGTAGGCGACAATGTAAGCAAAGGTCAGAAACTTGTACAGCTCGATGCAAGCAATCTCGAGCAGCTCGCTCTTCAGATTGAGAACCAGAAGGTAGAGTACAACCGCATCAGCGAGCTCTACAAGGTAGGCGGTGCATCAAAAGCCGAACTTGACAATGCAAAAACTGCTCTCGACGTAAATATCAAAGCATACAACAATAAATTGGAGAACACTGTAATGCGCAGCCCCATCAATGGTGTTGTTACAGCACGAAACTACGACGATGGTGACATGAGCGGTTCAGCTCCCATTCTTGTCGTTGAGCAGATTGCTCCCGTTAAGATGAAAATCAACGTCAGCGAGCCTCACTACGCTAAAATCGACAAGAAGACCGAGGTTAAAGCTCAGTTTGATGCTTATGGCGATGAGGAGTTCCCTGCAACAGTAAGCATTGTATATCCTACAATCAACGCAGCTACACACACATTCCCCGTAGAGCTTAAAATTACAAACAAAGAGCGTCGCGTACGTCCCGGAATGTTCGGTCGTGTGACAGTTAACTTCGGTACAAAGAGCCACGTAGTGGTTCCCGACCAGGCAGTAATCAAGCAGCTTGGAAGTGGCGACTACTTTGTGTATGTATACAATAATGGCAAAGTATCTTACAACAAGGTTACACTTGGTCGTCGCATGGATGATAAATACGAAATTATCGACGGTATTGAGCCCGGCGCACAAGTGGTAATTGCAGGTCATAACAGACTTGCTGATAATGTAGAGGTTGAGGTTATAAAATAATCTATCCTACTCTTTTTACAATTTATAAAACACACTTAAAAACAAAAATATATGAGTTTATACGAAGGAGCAGTAAGAAGACCGATTATGACAGCATTGTGCTTCGTCGCAATCGTAATCCTCGGTCTCTTCTCATTATCAAGACTTCCCATCGATTTATATCCGGACATCGAGACAAACTCGATAATGGTAATAACCTCATACAGTGGTGCAAGTGCATCGGATATTGAGAACAACGTGACACGTCCGCTTGAGAATACGCTGAACTCGGTGGAACACCTGAAGCACATTACATCAAAGTCAAGCGAGAATATTTCTGTAATCACTCTGCAGTTTGAGTATGGTTATGATATCAATGAATTGACGAATGATGTTCGCGATAAACTTGATATGGTAAGCTCGTCACTTCCCGACGATGCCAACACTCCCATCATCTTCAAGTTCTCTACAGACATGATTCCCATCCTGATGCTCTCGGTTACAGCCGATGAGAGTCAGAATGCACTCTACAAAATACTTGACGACAATGTAGCCAACCCTCTTGCACGTATCGACGGAGTGGGTACGGTATCTATTGCAGGTGCTCCCAAACGTGAGATTAACGTTTACATGGACCCTGTGAAGATGGAGGCGTACAATATACCTGTTGAAACAGTCAGCAGCATCATTGCAGCAGAGAACAGAAATATCCCCGGTGGTAACATGGACATCGGTAGCAATACCTATTCGTTGCGTGTAGAGGGTGAATTCAAAAATCCTCAGGAGATGTTGAACCTTGTTGTGGGTTCATACAATGGTGCAAATGTTTATTTGCGCGATATTGCACGCATTGTCGACAGCCGTCAGGAACGTTCACAGCAGGCGTTCAACAACGGTAAAGAGGGTGCTATGATTATCGTTCAGAAGCAGAGTGGTGGTAACTCTGTGGCCATCTCTCAGAAGGTGATGGATGCTCTCCCCAAATTGCAGAAGAATCTTCCTTCTGATGTTAAGCTTGGTATTATCGTAAATACTTCGGACAACATCATTCAGACTGTGAATTCGCTTGGCGAGACTATCATGTATGCATTGATATTCGTGGTTGTTGTGGTGTTTGCCTTCCTCGGACGTTGGAGAGCTACTGTGGTTATTGCCATCACCATTCCCTTCTCGCTCATTGCATCGTTCATTTACCTGTTTGCAACAGACGGTTCACTGAACATTATTTCGCTTTCGTGTCTTAGTATCGCTATCGGTAGCGTTGTGGACGACTCTATTGTGGTACTTGAGAACGTAACGACACACATCGAGCGTGGAGCGAGTCCTAAACATGCTGCTATTCACGGAACAAACGAGGTGGCAATTTCGGTTATTGCTTCTACATTGACAATGCTTGCGGTGTTCTTCCCGTTGACTATGGTGACAGGTATGGCTGGTGTACTCTTCAAACAGCTCGGTTGGATGATGTGTATCATCATGACTGTATCTACCATCGGTGCGCTTACAATCATCCCCATGCTCTGCTCTCAGATGCTCCGTTTGCAGAAAAAACAAAGCAAGTTCTTCATCAAGTTCTACACTCCCATACAGCGTGTACTTGACAACCTCGATATCTGGTATGCTAAACGTATCAACTGGGCTGTGCGTCATCGCTGGACTGTGATTCTCGCATGTTTTGCATTCTTTGCTGCCAGCTTGTTCTGTTTCCCTTTGATTAAGAGCGAATTCTTCCCTGCTAACGACAACGGTCGTATCGGTATTACTATTGAAATGCCCATTGGTACACGCGTGGAAATATCAAGAGATTTGGCTCTTAAACTCTCAGATATGTGGATGGAACGATACGGTGACGACTTCAATGCATGTAACTTCCGCGTAGGTCAGGCCGACGAAGATAATGCCTTTGCATCTATTCAGACAAACGGAACTCACATCATCAGTTTCAATATGTCGCTTGTACCTTCGGATCAGCGCGAGAGAAAACTCGACGAGATTTGCGACGAAATGCGTATGGACCTCAAGCAGATTCCCGAGATTGACAAGTATAATGTAAGTATGGGTGGAGGCTCAGGAGGTATGGGCGGTCAGAGCATGGCTTCATTCGAGATCTACGGATACGATATGGATGCAACTGACAAATTGTCTAATGCTCTTGCCGACTCACTGCGTGCATGGAGTAATGTTACTCAGGTAAATATCAGCCGAAGCGATTACCAGCCCGAATATCAGGTAGAGTTTGATCGCGAGAAGCTTGCTATGCATGGAATCAACCTCAGCACAGCTGCTACATACTTGCGTAACCGCTACAATGGTTCGCTTGCAACATACTTCCGCGAGGATGGTGACGAGTACGATGTACGTGTGCGCTACGAACCCGGTAGCCGTACATCTATTCAGGATATTGAGAATATTGTTCTTTACACAAGCAGTGGTAAAGGTGTACGTGTGAAAGACCTTGGTAAGGTTGTAATCCGCGAAACTCCTCCTACCATCGAGCGTAAGGATCGTGAACGTATTGTAACTGTTAACGCAATTCTTAAGGCAGGTATTGCTCTTAGCGACGGTGTCGAGTATGGAAATAAAATTATCGACAAACTTGATATTCCTGCGGGTGTCAGCGTGCAGATTGCAGGTACATACGAAGACCAGATGGAGTCTAACAGAGACCTTGGAACACTTGCGATTCTTATCCTGGTTCTTGTGTTCATTGTAATGGCTGCTCAGTTTGAGTCACTCACATACCCCTTCATCATCATGTTCAGCGTTCCCTTCGGATTGAGTGGTATTCTTATTGCTCTTGCATTGACTGGAACAACCATGAACGTTATGTCAATTCTTGGTGCGGTGATGCTTATCGGTATTGTGGTGAAGAACGGTATTGTGCTTATCGACTACACTATGTTGCTGCGTGAGCGTGGTCTTGGACTTATTCAGGCTTCGGTACGTGCAGGTAAGAGCCGTCTTCGTCCTGTGCTTATGACAACCTTGACTACCATCTTAGGTATGGTGCCTATGGCTGTCAGCCAGGGTGTGGGTTCCGAAATGTGGCGTCCCCTTGGTGTATCGGTTATCGGTGGTCTTACTATCTCTACCATTATGACTCTTATATACACTCCTGTTATGTACTGTATCTTCGGTGGTAACGGTGTTGTACGTAAACGTAAGATTATACGTGAAAAACGTGAACTCAACGCATACTGGAAAGAGAATAAGGATGTTGAAATGTTGAAACACAAGCATTAATACTTAACGGAATAATCATTGTGCAGACACTTCTGCACAATGATTATTCGACTGATATTTTTAACACTATTAATAGAAAAATACGATGAAAGGAATATTCATAGCATTTGACCAGGCACACAAAGATGATGTAATATCTTTGCTCGAGCATAATAACTGCCGCGGATTCTCATTCTTTGAACAGATGCAGGGTCGTGGAAGCAAGACCGGTGAACCTCATTATGGCTCGCACGCTTGGCCTTCAATGTGTTCAGGCATACTTACAATGGTTGATGACAAGCGCGTTGATGCAATCTTGAAGGAGCTCAAGGCTCTTGACGAGGATTCACAACTTTTGGGTCTTCGTGCCTTTGTTTGGAATATCGAGCAGTGCATGTAACAGGTGTGGAGTGTGCATCTTTTGATGCTCATTCTGCAATCAGTTGCCCTGTATAGCAATAATTAATAGGAGCATGGCTATCAGTCATGCTCCTATTAATTTGTATCGAATAATTCAGGAATTGAACTCAACTTTATAAACTTATTTATTGGTGTCCGGTAAACGTATTTAATCCTTTTAAAATTCGACATTTAAGCTTGTATAAGCCCCTATTTCTTTGTTGATGCAAATTTGAGTGCAATGGTTGGAACTAATTCCCTTTCCGAAGGAGTGCCGAATTTGAGAGGCCTATCAAAAACTTGTTTTTGAAGACAGAGGAGTTCAAAAGTCTGTTTTACCCTTAATCTTTGGTTGCAATCATTTAAGGCAGTAATTTCTATTCCCTTCTTTTGCCGGGCAAAAGAAGCAAAAGCCCCGGCACACGGGACGCATCAGACGGCTCTGCCTTTGTTCAGAAGTTGCCTTTGCGGCAACATTCTTCAGTCGGTGGCGAGCCTTGTCGCTCGAGTCTTTTC
>CAJGDX010000097.1 GCA_904502185.1 uncultured Bacteroidaceae bacterium
CCATAAACACCACTTCGGCGTTGGTGGGAATACCACCTGTACCCTCAAATACCTGCAATGTAACTTCGTCGCCCATGATTTTTACGACCTGAGCCAGTTTGCCGTTAACGGTTGCAAGTTCGTCATAACCAACTCCTGTTGCTTTCAGCGAACAGGTAGCTTTGGTAATGGCGGTTATCTTTGTATATATTTTCTGAAATGCTTCGGTTGCCATAATTTTCAATGGTTTACTTTGTGTTATGCTGTTTTTCTGGTCGCAATAAGCTCTTGCAACTGTGCTATGTAGTTGTTGAACTTTTCAGACTTGTACTCCGAGTAGTTCATCTGTTTGCACAGGTTGATGACTTTCTTGAAGAAATCTGTAACTTCGAGGAAGTTGTCGAACTTGAAGTTTGTGTGGCAAATGTCTATCACCAGGTTAAGAATCTGCTCCTGACGTTCGAGCGGTGTCACTGCGTCTACTTCGTCAAATGCATCCTGCTGCAACACTACAAAGTCAATAAGCTCCGATTTCCAGAATGTAACATGATATTCTACGGGTACACCGTCGTCACCAAGAATGTTTATCTGCTCGGCAATCTCCTTACCGCGAAGAAGGCGTGTCTTTGCCTCGTTAACCTTTTCGAGCCAGCTGTCATTGATGAGTTTAGAGATATACTCGTCAAACTCGGGATACTCGATGTATTTTGAGTATGAGTCAATGGGGTTAACAGCGGGGTAACGTTTTTTGTCGGCACGATCCTGCTCAAGCGCATAGAAACAGCGGGCTACCTTTTTGGTATTTTCTGTAACAGGCTCCTTGAGGTTACCACCGGCAGGAGATACGGTACCGATGAAGGTAATTGAACCGACCTTGTCGTTGTTGAGGATAACATAACCTGCGCGGCTGTAGAAGTTTGCAATGATTGCAGAAATATCCATAGGGAATGCATCGGGACCGGGAAGTTCCTCCATACGGTTCGACATCTCACGCAACGCCTGCGCCCAACGTGAAGTCGAGTCGGCCATCAACAGCACTCTGAGTCCCATTGCACGATAGTACTCGGCTAGAGTCATGGCTGTGTATACCGATGCCTCGCGGGCAGCAACGGGCATGTTCGAGGTGTTAGCGATGATGATGGTACGCTCCATGAGCTTACGACCTGTGTGGGGGTCGATAAGTTCGGGGAATTCTGTAAAGATTTCCACAACCTCATTTGCACGCTCACCACATGCTGCAATAATTACGATGTCAGCTTCGGCCTGCTTGGAGATTGCATGCTGGAGGACAGTTTTTCCTGTACCGAAGGGACCGGGGATAAAGCCTGTACCACCCTCAACAATGGGGTTAAGAGTATCGATGGTGCGCACACCTGTTTCGAGAAGTTTGAAGGGACGGGGTTTCTCTTTGTAGTTGCCCATGGGCACACGAACCGGCCACTTCTGAATCATATTTACCTCTTTTTCCTCACCTGCCTCATTTGCAAGTACTGCAATGGTATCGGTAATTTTATATTCGCCTGCCTTTGCAATGCTCTTGACAGTCCACTCACCTTCAAGGGTGAAGGGTGCCATAATTTTCAGAGGCTGGTGGTTCTCTTCTACTTCACCAATCCATGCAGCAGCATCAACTTTGTCGCCTGCCTTGACAATGGGTTCGAACATCCATTTTTTCTCCTCGTCGAGGGGATTTGTGTAATCGCCACGTTTCAAGAATACGCCTTCCATCTTGTCGAGGTCATTCTGAAGACCGTCGTAGTTTTTGGAGAGCATACCGGGGGCGAGTGATACCTCAAGCATGTGACCGGTAAATTCTGCCTCTTCTCCGATTTTCAATCGGCGTGTGCTTTCAAATACCTGAACGTAAACTTTGGCGCCGTTTATCTTGATGACTTCGGCCATCAAGCGGTCACCTCCGGTTGAGATATAGCAAATCTCATTCTGTGCTACAGGGCCGTCCACAGCCAGAAGCACCATGTTTGCTATTACTCCGGTTACTTTTCCTTTTGTTGCCATATATATATTATTCTTTATTTTCTATTGATAATCTTCGTCGTTGAGGATTAGTCCGCTTTTAAGACTTTCTATCAGTTCCTTGTAGCGTTGTGTGCCAGCTTCGGTATCCAGTTTTGACCAACGCTGCACAATCTCCAATTTCTGTAGAAACACAAAAAGTCTCTCTACAGTGAAGTATTCGAATACGGACTTTTCGTCGAGCCACTTCCAACGGAGTTCGTCAATCTGACGTTCGCGCTCCTGAAGTTTGTCCGATTCGCAAAGACGCTGCACGGTTTCAAGATAGTCGAAAGTACCTGATAGTCCGAAATCTCGTGCCGCAGATGTGCGGATAGCTTCTGCTGTATCACTATTTCCTACAATGTGTTCCGAAACATTCATCTTGTACTTTCTGGCAATGTATGCAACTTGCAAGTTACTCAAGTCCTGATTGAATGTAAACCACTGCGAGAGGAATTGGCTGCTGCATTTGGTAGCATATTCATAGTAATATGCGGCAAGCACATCGTCGAACATCTGATTTTCTCTCTCGGCATTAGCATAGTAATAGTCGAGAAATTCATACATATATGCAGGATAGTCTGACGTGCGGGCATCGCCATTTTTCGCATTTGTTATCAGTTCGGCAAGTTCCTCGCGACTGTAATGTCCCATGCGTGGCAATTCTGCATCGGTACCCTGACTCAGCATTTTCAACAAATTCTCATTGTCCCATGCATAAAAGAAGAGGTCTATCTTCTCTGCATCTTTTTTTGAAAGAGCCGAATATATTTCCTCTTTGAAGCGTTCGATAGAGAAATTTGTCTTGCTTCCGTCAAAGTTTATTTCCGGTAATCCTGCAACTAAATAATGATAGTTACTCATTGGATTCGATTTTAGAAGAGCAGTTCTACCATTTGAGGACGCAGGAATGATTTGAGGAATGTCTCAAATTCACCCTCGCCAAAGTTTACTTTATATGAGCCATCTGCGGGAGAGATAGAGAAACCTTTCACTCCGTTCACCTGTTTGATTTCTACGCCTTTGTCCAACAAAGCCTTTGCTTTGGTTGCAAAATAGGTTTTAAGGGCATCTGCCTCGGCTGTAGAGATTACAAGCTGCTCGTTTGAGCACCAGTTCTCTGCTATTTTCAAAATAACCTGTTTGAGTAAATCTTCGTTGAAGGCATTTTTCACACTCTCTTTTACGATTGTATCTGTTACAAGTGTTGCAGCTTCAGACTTCAAAGCACCAATAGCCTGGGCTCCGTAAAGTTTAAGTTCGGAACGGGTATTTGCATTCAAATCTTCTGCAACTTTCTGTGCCTTGGCTACGATTGCCTCTGCCTGTGCTTCGGCCTCTTTAACTATTTCCGCTGCTTTTGTGTTTGCATCTGCAACTATGCGTTCTGCTTCTGCGCGACCTTTTTCTACACCTTCGTTGAAAATTTTCTCGGTCAGTTCTTGAATTTTATTATCCATAATATATTATGTTTATTGTTTTGTCTTTTATGGTTCTGCGAACAGATATTTTTTGCATTCGTATATATCATGCAAAAATAGTCATTTTAATTTGAATTATCTTAGCTTTAAAAATAATTATTGATAAATTAAATCATTTTTATAATTGACGGACTACAACGAGAGTTATTAGACCTCAAAAAGAAAGAATAAAAAGTGCCGCATTTCACAACGCAGCACTTTCACTAAACAACTAAGAAAAAACTATACTATCATAACTGATTATATATCCGTGTGCAAACTATTCACATAGTCATCACACACTGCAAATATAAGCAAGATATTTCTAATTACAAATTTTCTGACAAGAAATAATCAAATAAAACATAAATATTTTTTACCATTGCTATTTTAATTGTAAAATTATCTTTTGATTCGACATTCTGCTACAAAAAAGCATGAATTTGTACCAGTTTTTAATATTAGCACCACAGAATATATTTAACATGCTATTTCTGCATATTTCTAATATTGACAACCTGCATAAGTATAAAAAAATTGGAGCGTGTCAAAATAAATTAACACGCTCCAAAAATCTTTTCAGGGATTACTTATACTCTTCCCAGCTCTTTACAGGAACATCTGCAATATCCAGTTTACAGAAAGCACGGATAAAGGCACTTGCCAAACGTGCGTTTGTGATAAGAGGAATATTGTGGTCGATAGCCGCACGACGTATTCTGTAACCATTTGTAAGCTCACGCTTTGTGTGGTTCTTGGGTATATTGATAATCAAATCAAAGTCGTGGTCAGCAATCATCTTCATGATGTTGTTCTCATTGTCGGGTGACTCATCGGGCCAGAGTACGGGAGTTGCAGCAATTCCGTTCGCATTGAGGAAGTCCGCAGTTCCAGATGTTGCGAAAATGTTGTAACCTTTCGCAGCGAGCATTGCTGATGACTCAAGAAGGTCAACCTTAGATTTTGAAGCTCCTGATGATACCATAACATTCTTCTTGGGAACATTGTATCCTACTGCAATCATTGCATTGAGCAGTGCCTCTTCGAAGTCGTCGCCAATGCAACCCACCTCACCAGTTGATGACATATCAACGCCAAGTACGGGGTCAGCCTGGTGCAAACGTGAGAATGAGAACTGAGAAGCCTTAACACCAATCCAGTCAATGTCAAATGCAGACTTATCGGGCTTGCTGTAGGGAGCATCGAGCATGATACGTGTAGCAGTTTCGATGAAGTTGCGTTTCAGAATCTTCGACACGAAGGGGAATGAACGTGAAGCGCGGAGGTTACACTCGATAACCTTAACTTCATTGTTCTTTGCAAGGAACTGAATATTGAAAGGTCCTGAGATATTAAGTTCCTTAGCGATGCGACGGCTGATTTTCTTTATGCGACGTGCTGTCTCAAAGTATATTTTCTGAGCGGGGAACACGAGTGTTGCGTCACCAGAGTGAACACCGGCGAACTCGACATGCTCTGAAATTGCATATTCAACAACTTCACCATTCTGTGCAACAGCATCGAACTCAATCTCTTTTGTCTCCATCATGAACTGTGACACAACCACGGGGAACTCCTTAGATACCTCGGCTGCCATCTGCAAGAACTCTTTAAGTTCGTCCTCGTTGTGACAAACGTTCATCGCAGCACCTGAAAGTACGTATGAAGGACGTACAAGTACGGGGTAACCTACCTTATTCACGAACTCCTCCATCTCGTCGATGCTTGTAAGCTCTTTCCATGCAGGCTGGTCGATGCCAAGCTGGTCGAGCATAGCTGAGAATTTGTGACGGTTTTCTGCGCGGTCGATAGATACAGGAGATGTACCGAGGATGGGCACTGACTGACGATACAACTTCATTGCAAGGTTGTTAGGTATCTGTCCACCCACTGATACTATAACTCCACCGGGCTGCTCGAGGTCGATAACATCGAGTACACGCTCGAAAGAGAGTTCGTCGAAGTAAAGACGGTCGCACATATCGTAGTCGGTAGAAACTGTCTCGGGGTTATAGTTAATCATTATTGACTTGTAACCGAGTTTGCGCGCTGTCTGCACTGCGTTAACCGAGCACCAGTCGAACTCAACTGAAGAACCGATACGATATGCTCCTGATCCAAGCACAACAACCGACTTGTCGTTCTTGTAGTAGTTTACATCGTAACCGGTTGTGCCGTAAGTCATATAAAGATAGTTGGTCAGTTCGGGGTGTTCCGATGCAACTGTATTGATACGCTTAACTGCGGGAAGAACGTTCAACTCCTTACGACGCGCACGTACTGCAAGGTTGTTGCGTTCCATATTTTCAGAAGACTTGATTACGAAGCGGGCAATCTGGAAGTCTGAGAATCCAAGAACTTTAGCCTGACGCAATACGTCCTCGGGCAACTCCTCGATGCTGTTATACTGTGAAAGTACAGCCTTGTAGTCAACAATGTTTTTAAGTTTGCCAAGGAACCAGGGATCGATTTTTGTAAGCTCACTGATGCGCTCTATTGTATAACCCTGCTCAAGTGCCGATGCAATTGAGAAGATACGAAGATCTGTGGGGTTTGCAAGTTCCTCGTCGAGGTTGTCGAAGTGTGTATGGTCGTTACCGACAAAACCATGCATTCCCTGACCAATCATACGAAGACCTTTCTGAATAACCTCTTCGAATGAGCGGCCGATAGACATGATTTCGCCAACAGACTTCATGCTTGAACCAATCTGGCGTGATACACCGGCAAACTTTGTCAAGTCCCAACGGGGGATCTTACAGATAAGGTAATCAAGTTCGGGAGCTGCGTATGCAGAGTTGGGAGTACCCATTTCACCAATCTGGTCGAGTGTATAGCCAAGAGCAATCTTAGCAGCAACAAATGCAAGAGGATATCCGGTTGCTTTTGAAGCGAGCGCCGACGAACGGCTCAAACGTGCGTTAACCTCGATTACGCGATAGTCGTTTGTCTCTGCGTTGAACGCGTACTGTATGTTACACTCACCAACGATACCGAGGTGACGGATACATTTCACAGAAAGTTCCTGCAACATCTTCACCTGCTCTTCTGTCAAAGAACATGTGGGAGCAACCACGATAGACTCACCTGTGTGAATACCCAGGGGGTCGAAGTTCTCCATGCTTGCCACTGTGAAGCAGTGGTCGTTTGCATCGCGGATAACCTCAAACTCTACCTCTTTCCAACCCTTGAGAGACTCCTCTACAAGAATCTGGTTTGCGAATGTGAAGGCGCTCTCTGCAAGTTCTACGAAAGAAGCCTCGTCGCGGCAGATACCGCTACCCAAACCACCCAGAGAGTAAGCCGAGCGTACCATTACAGGGAAACCAATCTCGTGAGCAGCTTTCAACGCATCCTCCATGCTCTCCACAGCCTGGCTGATGGGAGTCTTCATGGGAATCTCGTCGAGCTTCTTCACGAAGAGGTCGCGGTCCTCAGTATTCATGATTGCCTCTACTGATGTACCAAGCACCTTTACACCGTATTTCTCAAGAATACCTTTTGTATAAAGTTCAGTACCGCAGTTGAGTGCTGTCTGTCCACCGAAAGCCAACAATATACCGTCGGGACGTTCTTTCTTGATTATCTCCTCTACATAATATGTATTTACAGGCAAGAAATAAACCTTGTCGGCAATTCCTTCAGATGTCTGAATAGTAGCAACGTTGGGGTTTACCAATACTGACTGTATACCCTCTTCGCGCAAAGCTTTCAATGCCTGTGAACCTGAGTAGTCAAACTCTCCTGCCTGTCCGATTCGCAACGCGCCGGAACCAAGCAGCAATACTTTTTTCAGTTTTTCTTTCATTTCCTTTTCGGTATTTAGCTATTGTTATTTATTCAATATATTGGATTCGTAATATTCGATGTAGGCGATGTTTGCCATCTTGTTGCCACCGGGTGTGGGATATTTTCCGCTGAAATACCAGTCGCCTGGGTGTGCGGGGCAG
>CAJGDX010000098.1 GCA_904502185.1 uncultured Bacteroidaceae bacterium
GGATAGCGTCCGAAAGCGGCATATTTCTCTTTATACTCTACCTGTAAAGGCATAAAATCGGTTCCGGGAACTGCATCCTTTGCAGCACAAACCGTAGCCAGCAACATTGTGTTACCCAAACGAAGCATCACTGAACCATCAGCCTGCTTCGCAAGCTTGCCGGTTTCGAGTGTGATGACACGTCCATCGGGTAAAGTCACATTTTTTGTAACAACATTCATCATTATAAAATTTTTCTTTATTCCCTAAATTATCTCGCAAAGATATACAAATTTCAACACTTTCCACTATCTTTGTCGACAATTTTAGAAACAGTTTGAAATTTATTGGAAAACACTTCTCTTTTTCAATAACACGCAGACTCTTTCTCTGCCAAACAGAACAGACAAAAAAACGAGAAACATCTTCACAGGAAACAGCATAAACAGACCATGAAAAAGTTACATATAATCATTCTTGCAGCCGTAGCAATCATTTTCACATGCTGCAAAAACGAGCCACAATTCACCATCAGGGGAACAGTGACAAATGCCGAAGGAAAAAGCATATACCTGTCGCATCTGGGAATCAACAGAAACACCCTGCTCGACTCGGCAAAGATAGGCAAGGAGGGCACATTCCAGTTCAACCAGCCATGCCCCGACAGCTACGACTTCTACCGTCTGCAACTGGACAAGAAGGGACGCAGCATCACCATTGCCATTGACAGCACAGAGTGCGTGACAGTAACAGCTGACGGCAAGAATTTTGCCGAGAGCAGCAAAATCGAAGGCTCGGAAGAGAGTTGCAAGATTGAGGAACTGGAACAGCTGCGCATGGCGCTCGAAAAACAGATTGAACACCATCTGAAAGCAAACGGTTCCGCCATAGGCGATGCACGCGTAGCAATTTACCGCATAACAAAAGAGTTCAAAGAGAACATCTTCAAACAGTACATTCTGCCCACACCCGACAAGGCAAGTGCATACTACGCGCTGTTCATGCAGACACGAGGAATGTTCCTGTTCAACCCCAACGCCAACCGTTTCGACAGCAAATGCTTCTCGGCAGTAGCAACCTCGCTGAACAACAGATACCCCGAGTCGGCACGTGCAAAGAACATGTACAGCATTGCATCGAAAGGTATGCAGATGACACGCCCCGCAGCGCCCGACACCATCGACGCAAAAGAGAGCAACCTGGCAACTATAGGACTTTTCGACATTAAGCTTCCCAACATAAAAGGCGACAGCATCAGCCTCTCGTCACTAAAAGGGAAAGTGGTATTGCTCGACTTTATCGCATACGGCGACACACGCACCAGCGAACACTCCATTGCACTGCGCGAACTCTACAACAGCAACAAGGAGAAGGGTTTTGAGATATATCAGATATCGCTTGACGGCAACGAACACTTCTGGAAAACATCTGCCGACAACCTGCCCTGGCTGTGTGTGCGCGACGGCGCAGGGGTAAACTCACACAACCTGATGCTTTACAAAGTGGAGAAACTGCCTACATTCTTCCTTATTAATAAGAACAGCGAGATTGTAATGCGCGATGAGCAGATAACCGACCTGCAATCGGAGATAGACAAGCTGCTTAAAGAGAATTATTAAAAGCAGGCAGATGTGGAGAATTTCTGAGAGTGAATAACTTCCACGACAATTTGGAAAACCTTTATAAAATATTTTTGTTTTTAGTTGGAAGTTGAACTAAAAGCCATTATATTTGCAACCACAGAGAAGGAAATAGATGGGTTCCGGCAAGCAGTTGTCGGAATCCATTGTTTTACTAATTTTAAGAAGAGAACCAGAAATGACTTACATGTCCGAAGAGGGCTACAAAAAATTGTTAGCCGATTTAAAAGAGTTGGAAGGCAAACGTCCCGAAATAGTACGTCAGATAGCTGAAGCACGTGACAAAGGCGACCTTTCAGAGAATGCCGAATACGATGCGGCAAAAGAGGCGCAAGGACTTCTCGAAATGAGAATCAACGAGCTGAAGCTCATCATAGCCGACGCCAAAATCATAGACACCAGCAAGCTTAACACAAACAGCGTGCAGGTGCTTACAAAAGTTGAGTTGAAAAACGTTAAGACAGGCGCAACAATGGCCTACACCATTGTACCTGAGAGCGAGGCGAACTTGCGTGAAGGAAAAATCTCAATCAACACACCCATTGCCAAAGGTCTTTTGGGCAAGAAGGTTGGAGAGACTGCTGAAATAACCATTCCTCAGGGAAAAATATTCCTTGAGATTACAAACATCTCTATCTGATGGCAACAATATTCAGCAAAATAGTTGCAGGCGAAATCCCCAGCTACAAGGTAGCCGAGGATGCAAACTTCTATGCTTTTCTCGACATCAACCCGTTGGCACAAGGCCACACATTGGTGATTCCCAAGCGCGAAGTAGACTACTTCTTCGACCTCACAGACGAGGAGATAGGAGCAATGCAGATATTCGCAAAGAAGGTAGCAGTTGCCATCAAAGAGGCATTCCCCTGCATCAAGGTAGGTCAGGCTGTACTTGGCCTTGAAGTACCGCACGCACATATCCACCTCGTACCAATGCAGTCCGAGAAGGATATGCTTTTCAGCAACCCCAAACTGAAATTCACAGCAGAAGAGTTTGCCGAAACCGCACAAAAAATCAACAGCAAATGGGTGGCAGAATAAAAGTCCAACCCACTCAGCTATAAAAAACATTTAATTAGGGCAGCGGAGAGCAAACAAAATCCCGCGCCCTAATTTCATGAATCCCGGTAACAAATCAAACGAAAGAAACCCAAGAAACAATGCGAACCCTCATTTCAAACGTAACCATTGTAAACGAAGGAAAAAGCACCATCGGTTCAGTCATCATAAGTGCCAACAAGATAATTGAGGTACACACAGGTGGCCGCAAGCCCGGTCACAAATGCGACGAGACAATCGACGGCACAGGCATGTACCTGCTGCCGGGAGTCATCGACGACCATGTACATTTTCGCGAACCGGGATTGACACACAAGGCAACTATTTATTCCGAGACGATAGCTGCCGCAGCTGGCGGTGTAACATCGTTCATGGAGATGCCGAACACCAGCCCTGCGACCACCACTGTTGCAGCATTGCAGGACAAGTTCAAGCGTGCCGCAAAAGACAGCCTTATAAACTATTCGTTCTACTTCGGTGCCACCAACAGCAACAGCCATCTGTTCGGCAAGCTCAACAGACGTAAAATCTGCGGAATCAAGCTGTTTATGGGTTCAAGCACCGGCAATATGCTGGTAGACGGAGCAGACGCGCTCGACGCGGTATTCTCAAATGCCAACCTTCCCATTGCAGTACACTGCGAAGACACAGATATAATAAACGCCAATGCCCGTAAATACAAAAAGGAGCATGGCGAGGAGCTTGACGTAACATTTCACCCGCTCATACGCAGCGAGAAGGCCTGCTACAAGTCGCTGAAACGCGCAGTAGAACTTGCCAAGAAACACGACAAGCAGTTGCACGTGCTGCACATAAGCACCGAACGCGAGCTTAAGTTGCTATCGAGCAAGAGCATTGACAAAAAGAACATAACAGCAGAGGTAACCCCTGCACACCTCACATTCTGCGACAAGGATTACAGCCGACTGGGCGCACACATCAAGTGCAACCCTGCGATAAAAACAGAGGCTGACAGAGAGGCACTGCGCGAAGCTGTACGCAACGGCAAGATAGACATCATTGGCACCGACCACGCGCCACATCTTCCCAAAGAGAAAGAGGGCGGTGCGCTTAAGGCCACATCAGGAATGCCATCGATACAGTATTCGCTTCCCTCAATGCTGCGCCTGGTAGACGAAGGAGTCTTCACCATCGAACAGATTGTAGAGAAGATGTGCCATACACCGGCAGAGTATTTCAAGATAGACAAGCGCGGATTCATCAAAAAAGGATACATGGCCGACCTTGTGCTTGTAGCACCCAACAGTCCCTACACTGTGACAAAAGAGGATATACTAAGTCCTTGCAAATGGAGTCCTTTCGAAGGCGAGACTTTCAACTGGAAGGTCGTACGCACATGGGTCAACGGCGAGTGTGTTTACAACAACGGCACCGTCGATACCACCATCCGCGGCAAAGCACTCAGATTCAACCGATAATGATTCACAGTTTCAGCTACAAAGCCACGGAACTGCTGCCCTACATCGACTGGGGTTACTTTTTCCATGCCTGGAGCATAAAACCACAGCAACAAAGCAGCGCCGAAGCGCAACAACTGAAAAAAGATGCCATCGCCCTTCTTGGCGAAAATGGCAGCATGGTTCGTGCGATTTTCCGTCTGTGCCATGCACAAAGCAGCGGTGACAATCTGCAGCTCGACGGAACGACATTGCCACTGCTACGACAGCAGCACAACAGGCCCGACACACCCAATCTATGTCTGAGCGACTTTGTCTCCCCCATAGCAGACAAGGTAGGATTGTTTGCCACCTCGGTTACAGAAAGCAACATTGACACAGAGAGCGACGACCCATACAAGAAGATGCTTTCACAGACATTGGCAGACAGACTGAGCGAAGCTGCAGCATCGTGCCTGCACAGCCAGGTACGCACCCGAAAAGAGTTATGGGGTTATTCGCCTGACGAAAAATTCACGCCCGAAGAGCTGAACAGCGAGCCCTACCCCGGCATACGCCCGGCAATCGGTTACCCATCGCTTCCCGACCAATCGGTAATTTTCACAATAGACAAACTGCTGAACTTAAACAGCATAGGAATCACACTTACATCCAACGGAGCAATGCACCCACACGCATCGGTCTGCGGACTGATGTTTGCACACCCCGCTTCTAGATATTTCAGTGTCGGAAAAATAAGCAACGAGCAACTTGCCGACTACGCTTCGCGACGCGGTACAACAATCGAAGATATAAAAAGATTTCTGATAAAGAATATTTAGAGAACCACAGCCCGACACCCACACTCTTCGGTAATCATTAGGGAATCCCCTTCGGAATATAGGGAGATTCTCTTTTCTGTGTTGATGAAACTGAATACTTTTGCGCTGTAACCTTTTTAAAATATATGCCATGAAGAATTTGAAACCCCTGATGATTGTTGCCATTATGACATTAAGCATTTTTTGCCTGCCGGCATCTGCTGCAAGTCCGGATAAAAAGGCAAAAGGACAGGTAGAGTATCGCGATAAAAAGCCTAAGGGCAAAAGACACGTACATCCTCGTGCAATGCGCGATAAAGATTTTGAAATGATGGCAGGCATCGTAAAGAAAGCCTCCTTTGACGACAAAAAGATAGATGTTATACGCGTCGCTTGCATAGGCAGCTATTTCAGCAGCCGGCAATGCGCACAGTTGCTGTCGCTTCTGTCGTTCGACGATGATAAAGTAAAGGCGCTCGAGGTTATCGCACCGCGCTTGGTGGACATGGAAAATGCCGACAAGATTATCAAGGAATTCTCATTCTCGTCGAGCAAGGAGAAGGCTGTGAGCATATTGAAACGCCGCAAAAAATAACATTGCGTCGCATCGAAAATCGGTGCGACGTTTTTTATAAAATATTTTTTTATTTTTTCTGTCACATTTCAGTACCTTCGTCGTCATATAGGTGAGAAGCACAAAAAAGAATGACAAGCACAGAATTCAAGACAAGATTCCTGCCACTGCACAAAGAGCTATACAGTATGGCAGTGCGCATCCTGGGCGACAGTTGCGAAGCCGAGGATGCTGTGCAGAATCTGTACCTGAAACTGTGGGAGAAACGCAGCATGCTGGACTGCGTGAATAACGATGCAGGCTACTGCCGACAACTGCTCAAAAACATCTGCATAGACCGATGGCGCGAAATGCAACGTCACCAGCAGCAGAGGCTCGACGAAGAGAGAGCAGACATTTGCGAAGAGACATACAGCGAAGAGGATATTAACGACAAGAAGAAATTTCTGAGAGCCTTTCTCGCACGACAGCACGAGCGACAACGGCACATTTTTCTGCTGAGGCTGCGCGGAAGCACATACGACGAAATGGAGCAATTGATAGGGCAGTCAGCAACGAGCCTGCGACAGATCGTCGCGCGACTGAAGAGGGATTTTATAAACAGCTACAAACAAAAAACAGGTAACAAATGAAAGATATAAGAGAAATGATAGACAGATACCTCGACGAGCGCATGAGCCACGACGAGGAGCAGGAGTTTTTCCGTTACCTGCGCAGCACCGAAGTGCCCGAAGAGTTCCACGAGGAGCGCGAGCTTATATTGCAAATGGCAGCAATGCAGGAGCTACCTTCCCCACCCGCGGGCATGGAGGAGCGTCTGACGGCAATGATAGATAACCTCGCCGAGGAGAGCAGCGCCCCTGCAAAGAGAGTAAGAAAATTGGAAATTCGTCACATATGGCGCGCGGCAGCAGTGGTGGCAATAATTGCCACAACGGGGCTTGCCATAGTACAGCACGAGAGAAACAAGTACGATGCATTCATTGCCGCCAGAGACAAAGACACCTTCACCACTGCCGAAGAGGCATTGCCCCACGCCAATGCCATACTGCGCAACCTTGCCGCAGTGACCAAGAGCACCCGCAACAGCGTAGCCGAGGCAGGCAACAACATAAAAAAACTAAGTATAATCATTAAACGCAACCAACGATGAAACGACTGATAGCAATACTTTTTGCACTGCTGCTGACATTTGCAGCAGCAACCACGGCACCCGCCGCAAGCAGAGACAGCAAAAGCAAGAGCAAGGTGGAGAAGTTCGTTCAAGGCCTTGCACGCGACTACTCGTCACACGTAGAGTATTCTTATATATCCATGAACATGCTCAAGAGCCTCTTTTCTCTAATGCTCGACGAGGATAACCTCGACAAGGATGACAAAGAGATGGCAAAAGCCTTGAAAAGCCTAAGGTATATACGCAAATACAGTTCGAGCGACAGCGAGGGCTACAAAAAGCTGAAAAAAGAGATGCAGTCCTTTCTCTCGAACGACGACGAAGTGATGGGCATGGAGCTTGTAGCCGCCAACAAAGAGGGCATGGAGACCACCACAATATACAGCAGCAAGGATGGCTTGCTTATAATCACCGACGAGAATGGAACCACCCTGACAGTGGTATTTATAGCAGGGCTGTCGATGGATATTTTCAACGTCATGATGGAGAATGGATTCGAACTTGATTTTTA
>CAJGDX010000099.1 GCA_904502185.1 uncultured Bacteroidaceae bacterium
AAAGAGCCAACAATTGGTGCGCAGCAATAGGCTTACAGAATGTATATGGGCTTAGCGTGTCTGAGTTTTTGATTAAACTTGCCCGACAACAGATTGATGGTAAGATTACTATGGAGAAGTTACCCAAAGACTCAATGAGCATTATAGACTTAACAAACGTCATAGTTCGACTTATGAGATTATTCCCCCAGACTCAGAAATAATCCAACAGATTAAAGAAGAAAGTTGCGGGTAAGCGAGAGCAGAGAAAGTTTACTTGCTATGCCAAGCAAGAGCAAGTTCAAGCACACTCGGTGTGGTTAAACAAACTCAGACGCCCAAAGATGTATGAACAGGATTTCCCTTTTACACTATACTTTATTCATTATTATTTCTTAAATTGGATTTATACCAATACATTTGTATTGGCTATTACAGTTCAATTTACTTTTGTTGAATAACATTATAAAACCAATGAGACCATATATTATATGCCACATGATGTCGCTCCTTGATGGACGTATAGATTGTGATGTAACAGAAAAGATAGAAAGCGGTGATGAGTATTACGATGCACTCAAGCAGTTGGATTGTCTATCGACATTAATGGGGCGTGTGACAATGCAGATGCATTATGCTCTGCCTGATTCCTTCGTTGCTAAGGACAAAACGCCTATGATGGGTGAGCAGTATCATGTAGCTATCGCTGCAAAGGGTTATCTTGTTGCCATAGATACAATGGGCAAGCTACGCTGGCCGCAAAATCAATTCGATGGCATGCCTCTATTGGTTATTACATCCGAGGATTGTCCTAAGGAGTATCACGACACCCTCACAGAGCAACAGATATCTTGGATTGCAACGGGTAAAACCGAAATAGACTTGCCAAGAGCAATGGAGATTCTGTTCAAGGTGTTCAATGTGGAGCGATTGAGTGTTACAGGTGGCGGAAATATCAACGGTGCATTCCTGAAAGCCGGATTGCTTGATGAAGTGAGCATGATGTGGTGCGCCGGCATTGATGGACGCAATGGTATGGCTTCGGTCTTCGATGGACTTGAAAGCGACTTCCCTCCTATTAAACTTAAGCTAATGAATGTAGAAAGGTTAGGTGAAACCATCTGGGCAAAATATAAAGTATAAAGTTGGAATTATGGCAAATTATAATATTTATTTCAGCCCCACAGGGGGAACTAAAAAGGTTGCCGATATATTATCCGGCAATCTGTTGTGCGATTTTACAGACATAGATCTTTGCAAGGATGTTGCCTCTTTATCATTATCTGAAGACGATGTATGTGTCGTTTCTGTTCCATCATATGGCGGAAGAGTTCCGGCCATAGCAATAGAGCGACTGCAAAATATAACAGGTAATGGTGCTAAAACTATATTGAACTGTGTGTATGGCAATCGTGAATGGGAAGACACGCTGACTGAATTGCAAGACACTATGGAAAATCTTGGGTTCCGATGCATTGCTGCTGTAGCTGCTGTAGCCGAGCATTCTATCTTTCGGCAATTTGCGACCGGGCGTCCCGATGCTGATGACAAGATTCAATTAGCTGAATTCAGCAATCTAATTCAAGATAAGATAGATGCAAATGAGGTCACAGCTCCCCATCTGTTGGGAAACCATGGGACATACAAACTATTTAAAGGCACTCCATTCAAGCCAATAGCAAATGAAAATTGTACGGGTTGCGGGTTGTGTGCTAAGGAGTGTCCTGTTGGAGCTATCGATGCCAATAATCTTCATACGCTTAACTCGGAAAAGTGTATTAGTTGCATGAGGTGCATCAGCATATGTCCAAAGCATGCCCGAAGTTGTGATGCAAATCTAATGGCAATGCTTGCCGAGAAGATGGCTCCTTTACTGAGCGGACATAAAGAGAATCATTTATTCATTTAACAATTCAATTTGTTCAGGTTTGTCATATAGAGCGAAAAAGATTGTTTCTCTTGGTTGTCATACCTCCAATGCTGAGAAGTTGAGCAAACTATTTTTTTGGATATAGGTTATATAAAAGAGTAAAACGAATGGCAATGAAAAGGATTATAATTATAGACGGCGGTCCGCGAAAGAATATGAACACCTCAAAATTGTTGCAACGGTTTGCTGAAGGAGCAAAATCGGTGGGTGGTGATGTTGAAGTTAAAACCATACGATTGTACGACCTCGACTTTAAGGGTTGTATGTCGTGCATGGCATGCAAACTGAAAGACAAAGCATCGAACATCTGCCGTTTCAAGGATGCACTGACACCGGTTTTAGAGGAGATTGCCCATGCTGACGGTATTGTGCTCGGTTCGCCCATCTACTTCGGTGAGGTAACGGGACTGATGCGTGCCTTCCTTGAGCGTTTGGCATTCCCTTGGCTTTCGTACAACGACTACAGCCTTACCGCTCCAAAACGAATGCCTGTGGTGCTTGTGGAGACAATGAACGGCACGCCCGGGCGTAACAACAGCAACCATTTCGGCACAATGGAGTGGTGTATTACAACAGCTCTTGGCGAGCCTGAACGCATTGTAGGTTACAACACCTGTCAGGTAGCAAAATATGACAACTACGAACTTGGCAGTTTCTCAGAGGAGGCAAAGCACGCTTGGCGCGATGAGCACTGGGACGAGGATTTGCAAAGGGCATTCGATGCAGGAAAGAGAATGGCTGAGGAATAATCAAAACAACATCTATCCTTATCTTATCCAGCAGTAATTAAGACAGATTTAAACATAAATTTGAGAGAGATTTAGCAAAATGACTGAAAAGGATAAAATGCTTCGTGGAGAATGGCATGATGCAAATTTTGATGACACTTTACTGAGAGAAAGAAGAAACGCAGAAATGCTTTGCTATGATTTTAATATGGCAAAGCCCGGCAGTGTCGAACAGAACACTGCTTTGAAGGATTTGTTAGCCACAGAACCAGCAGATGGTCTTACTATTTTGGCTCCAGTATATTTCGATTATGGCTCATACACACATTTTGGCAAAGGTACATTTGTGAATCATGGCTGTTATTTTATGGATGGTGGAACAATCCAAATTGGCGAGAATGTATTCATTGGCCCATTCTGCGGCTTTTATACTGCATCTCATCCTATAAACTATGCCGAAAGAAATAAAGGAATAGAAAGGGCTTTGCCAATAATTGTGGGGGATAACTGCTGGTTTGGAGCAAACGTTTCTGTTATGCAAGGTGTCACCATAGGAGCAGGTTGTGTAATTGCTGCCGGCAGTGTTGTAACTAAAGATATTCCGGAAAACTGTTTGGTCGCAGGGGTTCCAGCCACTATAAAGAAGCTAATAAACCAGTAACAAATTAGTACTTTGCTAAACACCGGCATTTGAATAATTACCAAATCCGAAACGCTAACTCAGCGAACGACTCCTTGTCTCCAAAGTAATATCTCTTTAACTGCGCTAACTTTTTATGTAGTCGACATAAAGTGTATCGGCATCCCGACCTTTCAGGATGCGGCACTTGCCTCATCTGTCATAATTACACCTTGCTGTTCAATGTCTCTATATCAATTTAAGTTGTTTTGCTGTTTTGCATGCGTGTGCCGAGTTTTTTGCGCGGAGCTTTTCAAGAATATTCTGACGGTGACGGCTAACTGTATATATGCTGATGTTGAGTGTTGAGGCTATTTCCTTGCTTAAGAGTCCTTCGTCAATGAGTTTTAAAATCTCCTTTTCACGCTCAGAAAGAATATTTCCCGAGTTGATGTTTTCTAAAAGTATTTGTTGTCCTTTTGAGGATTCAATAATGGATGAGCATATATCCGATCCACAAACGGGAGTGTAAAGACACAGAGCAAAACGTATAGCTTCACTTTCGTTGAAGTAAAATATCCTATGCATTACTTTTGCCAATGTTCCGTCGGGTTTTCTCATAGATATTTGGTTTATCATATAGTATTCCTCGGCCTTTTTTTTCTGTTTCGCAAAATCGAAGAATTGGAGTTCATCGAGAATTTTCTTCTCAAGATCTTTTTCAGGTATGATAGAGAAGATGTCATTTTCCCATATTCCGTTTATGCAGTTGTATGTTCCTTTGTTGGCAAGTCCAAGATATTCGCTGAAGCCTCCATGAAATATGTGGCTTGTATTGGCCTTTAAATCACTCAGAACGGCTATAGCATTTTCATTCAATGCATAGCAGGATGCAATCTCTTTATACGTTTCCAGTTTCTGCTCGCTCCTAATGCAAAAATTCTGAAAAAGGAGCTTTTTATTAAGGTTATTGTTCATAATGGTTATTTTTCACTATTGTGTGCCATGTAATAGTGTGGTAGCTTTGCAAAGCTAATGATTTTAATGGTTATTTTATGAGACATTTATTTATTTCTTTTTTGTTATCTCTGTTTTCAACACTTCTTACAGCGCAGTCGCTCGATAGAATGCAGTGGTTCAACGAGCCCGAGAATTGGTCAATTAGTAACAATACATTGATGATGGACGTTACTCCTCAAAGTGATTATTGGAGAATCTCACATTATGGTTTTACGGTAGATGATGCTCCCTTTTTATATACCATGAGAGGAGGTGAGTTTGAAGTGAAAGTCAGAATCTCAGGTGAATATAAGGTTCGTTTCGATCAGGCAGGACTGATGCTTAGGATTGATAAGGAGAATTACATAAAGACCGGAATAGAGTTTGTCGATGGAAAATATAATCTAAGTACGGTAGTTACGCACAAGACCAGTGACTGGAGCGTGATTGAGCTGGACGAACCTGTTGAGTATATATGGATAAAAGCGGTTCGCAGGCTCGATGCAGTTGAAATATTTTATTCTTTCGACGATAAGGATTATATTATGATGAGAAATTGCTGGCTACAGGATAATACTCCTGTTATGGTAGGAATGATGGCTGCATCTCCTGATGGCTCGGGCTTTAAGGTGAAATTCGATAATTTCAGAATCACCCATCTTCCCGACCAGAGACGATGTGAGTGGCTTAAGAATAATCAGGAGTAGCAGCTTCTTTTATATTTCTAAAGTAATATAGGTTATAGTTTTTTAGGAAAACTGATAAATTCGATATTCTGTGATACAATTCAGCCGTATCTCGAGGAGTACATATAATCCTCGAAATACGGCTGAAACCATTTGTATAGCATTGTGAAATTTAATTGATACTGTTTTGCGGGGTGGTTGGCAGAATAATGGACAAGGTCTATGCCAAGGGGTGGGGTGGCAATGCCTCGGTTTGAGAAATAAATAGAAATGGTGCTTGCCTTCAGCCACTCTTTTTGCGGGATTTAACTATGCAAGTAACAAAGCCGATGACAGCTACTAATAGAATTACGGGTTCTGCAAGCATGAAGATTGGCATTGTTCCTGATGTGAGCGTTACCATTGCAGACGAGAATAGGATAAGGCCCATTCCCGATGAGAGAATGATAAGGCCACTCTGTAGTTTATGCTTTATACGGGCAATTGCATATGTAATAAGGCAAATGACTGCGCCAATAAAGGGATATATAAGCAGAATATTACGTGGCATTGTACCGCCGGCATTTCCTTCTAAGTCATAGTGTGCAGGAAGAATGTCGGGCAATGAACTCCATTTTAAAATAATGGCCAAAGCGTTTAATGCCACAATAAGAATAGGGATAAACCATACTCGTTTATTCATGTCTGAAGTTTTGTTTTATGGTGTAAAGATATTAATTTTTATAGTCTTAAAAAAGCATACGCAATGGTGCTGCAGTCGTGTCGTTAGGGTTAGATCGCTATTATAATTGTTACATGTCAAACTATTGCAACCTTAATAACTCCATCCAACTTGTTCTCAAATATGCGATAGGCTTCTTCAATCTCACTCAACGGGAAACGATGCGTTATAAGCGGAGTGGTGTCAATCTTTCCTGCTTCAATCAAGCGAAGGACTTCCTCGCAATCGCATCCATCCACGCCACCGGTCTTGAAGGTGAGGTTCTTGCCATACATATCGGGAAGAGGAAACACCTGTGCTTGGTCGTAGAGGGCTACCACGGTAACGATGGCATTGGGGCGAGCACACTCCCATGCCAAGCGGAAGGTGTCATCGGCACCGGCCACCTCAAGCACTCTATCGGCACCGCCGTGGTCGCTATTCTTCAGCACATAATCCTTACACTCCTCGGGGGTAGTGAGCTGCACTTCGGGGTAATGCGCTTGCACGATTCGACGTCTTTCTTCGGACTTCTCGCAAACAATGATGCGTTTGGGCTGCTTCAACATTACGCAAAGCAGCGTGCAAATACCCGTGGGGCCCGCTCCTATGATCAGTACGGTATCGTCTTCCGTAATCTCGGAAATACGAGCTGCCCAAAAGCCTGTGGCTAAGACATCGCCCACCAGTAAAGCCTGTTCATTGGCCACGCTATCGGGAATACGGTTGAGTCCTTGATTGGCAAGCGGTACACGAACATATTCCGTCTGTCCGCCATCGATGCGGCATCCCAACGCCCAACCACCATTGGGGTCGGTGCAATTGTTAACATAGCCATTCTTGCAGAAGAAACACTCTCCGCAGAAGGTCTCTACATTGACGGTCACTCTATCACCCGGCTTTACATGGGTTACTTTCGTGCCAACCTCTTCTACCACTCCCACCATTTCGTGTCCAACGGTAATACCCTGCACTGCACGAGGCACACTTCCGTGCTTTATATGTAGGTCGCTCGAACAAATACTGCTCATTGTCACGCGAACAATGGCATCGGTGGGTTCTATCAATACAGGCTTCGGCTTCTCTACCAAAGCAAACGTTCCCTTTTCAATGTATGTGTATGCGAGCATAGATTTGTAATCGTTTCTTTGTTCTCAGAGTTGCTATAATTCATTAATCACTTGTTGGAGTCGCTCTAAATAATTGGCACCATGTCCGCCATCCATCTGCACGTGGTGAAACTGAAACGATATGGGCAATGTGGTACTGAGCCAATTACGACGATATTTGCCCCACATGGCCATTGGATTGCTGAACTTGTCGGTGTATTGGTTTACAATGCAGTCGAGTTCCGTCTCTATCATAGCTGATGTTCCTACAATCATACT
>CAJGDX010000100.1 GCA_904502185.1 uncultured Bacteroidaceae bacterium
GGCCTAGGTTCAAGCCCTAGATGGCCCACGAAGCGGATATACGCTTTTTTGTTTAAGGCTCTCACCTGCGGTTATAAAATAAAATTAGCCCCAACTTATCTCTAAGTTGGGGCTAATATATTATCTGACAGGGAATTCTGTGATGCGAAGTGTCGTACATCCGTAGGGGATGATTTCTCTCTCGTATTCCTCTTTTTCGTAGTCCTGTCCTTGCTGTGAGAAATAATTGATGGGACCGCAGGAGTTGCGTGACAGAGTCCACTCTTTCATCTTGATGGCTTTTGTGCGCAGTGTGATGGGGGCATTCTGTACATTCCACGGATATGCGGCAATGGTGGGGGACTGGACAACCTCGAAGTGCTGTTCCGTCTGGCTCAGATGGTGACGGCGCAGACCGTAATTCCATGCTGTAGGACTTGTCACTTCGTAATACCAGTTGCCGTAAGTGTTGGAACGGTCGCTTCCGAACTCTTTTTTATTCCAGTTCTCCTCCATTTTTAGGGCATACAGCAATGGGCCGCGTTCTACCACTGCACCTCCGCAATACCAGCGGCTTGTGCTCACCTTCATGGGTAGTTCCAATGTCATGACATCACCCTGCTTCCATGTGCGGTACACCACTGCAATCTCGCCTTGTACCGTTGCTGTCTTTAGTGTGTCGCCATTAACCATCAGTACCGGATTCTCGCACCACGAGGGTATGCGAAGATGTATGGGGAAGGCTGCTTTTTTCTGTTTTTTGTTGTCAAAGTTAATGGTGAATTTAATATCCTCGCTGAAGGGGTAGTTCGTTTCTTCCTTGACGGTCACGGGTATGCCGTCTGCTACGGTTGCATTTACCGTTGACGGGCCGTATACCAGGGCGGCTATGCCGTGGTCGGTTGTCGCATACCATAGGTTCTGCACCAGTTTGGGCCAACTCTGGTGCATGTTGCAGGTGCAGCAGGGATATCCTGTCAGTGTGCCGAATAGAATGTCAGTATCCTCGTGTGGTGTGGTGAATTGTCGCCACTCCTTTGTTACACAAACCTGATTGGTCTGCTGGTAATATTGGCGCGACATGAAGTCGTCGTCGTGCTGGGTGGGCAGCACGTTGTATGCCACGCGTTCCAGATGGTCGGCCCATTGCACGTCGCCGGTTATCTCAAGCATGCTTTCCAGCGAGAACATCATTTCCGTAGCTGTGCATAGCTCCGAACCCATTGTGGGCTCGCCAAAACGGAGCAGTTCGTCTCCTCCCCACAGTCCGGTGGGCAATCCGATGGTATTGCGCATGGTTTTCACGGCATTTTTGGGAGCTTGCAGATACTTGGGGTCTTTACCCTGCTGGTAATATATAACCGGTTCCTTGAATCCTTGTGCCAGGTTTACGCAATGGAGGCTCAGCTGACGGGTGAGAATCTCTCCTCCGTTGAAATAGTTTGTCCAGTCGACGGTTTGTTTGTGAATCAGTTCGCCCAGCTCCAGCAGGAAACGTTCGCCGGTGATGTTGTAGAGCCAGTACACCACCTGCAGGTTGTCGCCTCCACGCTGCTGTCCCCAAAATGTCCAATTGCCAAGTGGCTTGCCGGGTAGTTCGTTCAACTGATAGCGGAAATACTTGCTCATGAACTCAATAACTCTTTCGTCGCCTGTGGCCTGATAATACTGCTGCATGATTTTCAGCATCACCATTCTTGGCCACCAGTCCTGTGCATTGTTGCGTTGCAGGCCGGGTTCGTAGCTTCTGTCCACAGTGGGGCCGAATTGTCCGTTCTCTTGCTGTGAGGCCAATGTCCATTCAATCCAGGGTTTCACCTTCTCTTTCAGTGCCTCGTCATCCAGAATGTATGCCAGTGGCAACAGTCCGTCAATCCAGTAGGGGCCACGCTCCCATGCGTCACCATCTCCGCCCAGCCAGCAGTTTCTTGGGCCGCAGACACGTTCGTATATCTTGTCAAGATTGCCGGTCAGACCGCTGCGCATACGTTTCAACTGTTCCTCCAGCCATCCTTCGGCCTTGATGTCGCCCAATGGCATGGCCATGTAGGTCTTTTTTGCCAGCGGATGACGGTTGGCAACGTATCTTCGTGTATTTGTGTTCTCCTTATCTTTTGCTATGGATTCTCCGGTTCCCATCAGGAACATCATCAGAGCCACTATGAATGTACATTTATACGTCATAAACAGATTCTTTTTGGTTATATTCCCTACAAATGTACGATTAAGCGAGCGAAATGCCAAACTTGTTTGAAGATTTCCGAGCGTCAACTGCCTTTGGCTGTAAATATAAACCCCAAAGTTCTTTGTCCGGACTTTGGGGTTCACTTCATCGTCGATTCTCTATTTTTTTGTTGGCTTTGACAATACCACCTTATCGCATCCCGTAGGGCGTTACTGCTCCACGCTGCCTGCGACAAACAGGCTTTGTAGACTCATTTTAAACTCCATCAGTTGCAAAACGTTGCAACTGATGGATTCCTTTTTTTTGCACTGTTTGCTTCATGCTGTTTTTGGGCAGTTGCGCTATTCCCGGGATTTTGTTTTATGTTTTTACCGGTTGAGAAAGTGTGCTGTTCTGCTCTGTTTTTCGCATTTTGTCTGATTTTATTCTGCTTTTTTAACAGATGGTGTGTGTGAGTTGGAACAAAAAATAGTAAATGCAATTTGAATAAAATTAAAAGCGAAAAACCATGACAAAAAGAAAATTGCATTTAGTATCAGGTGCAGGTGGCAACATGATGCCTTGTCGCCGGAAAAGCGACGATAACAGACGTGAAAAATCATTATCTGGTAGGACTCTTTTCTCCGATTACATGCACGAGCTTATCGAGCAACTGCGCCTGGAAGGTCGTTACGGCACTGCAAAGAATTACGAGAAAACCCTGCGTGTGTTCTGTAAATTCATGGGTGGCAAGGAGCTGCCTCTGACGGCAATAAACAGCCGCACGATAGCCGAATACAACACCTATTTGCTTCGCCGTGGGCTGTTGCGTAATTCAATTTCATTCTACATGCGCATATTGAAGGCCGTTTACAATAAGGCCGTAAGGCACCGGCTTGTCAGGCAGGCGTTCCCCTTCTCCGAAGTCTATACTGGTGTTGATGCTACTCGCAAACGTGCAATCGACGAGTCGCTTCTTTCTCGACTGAATAGCATGCAGCTGCCTTCGGGGACAGCATTGTCACTCGCACGCGACATCTTCATCTTTAGCTATTGTGCTCGTGGAATGGCTTTTGTCGATGTTGCCTATCTTCTTAAGACAGATTGTGTTAACGGGGTGATCAACTATGCGCGCCGCAAGACAGGGCAGCTGCTCACCATCAGGGTAGAGCCAAGCATGCAGCGCATAATAGAGCGCAACGCTTCGCCCTCGTCGCCCTATCTTTTCCCCATTCTTACGTCCGACGATTCGGCCGAAGCCTATCGGCAATATCTTGCAGCGCTGAACAACTACAACTACCAGCTTGCGAAACTCTCGGCGCTGTTGAACAGCAGTTGCAAACTCACTTCTTACACTGCCCGCCACAGTTGGGCGACGGCTGCCCGCAACCACAATGTTCCCCTCTCGGTAATAAGCGCAGGAATGGGGCATACTTCGGAGCAGACAACCAGAATCTATCTTGCGGCATTGGACAATTCTGTGATTGACGAGGCGAACAAGGGGATAATCGATAGTCTCGGTTAAGAGTTCTATGAAAGAACTCTGTTAACAAAATGCAAACACAATGTGTAAAATGAACCTGTATAAGTGTTTTTGCGCATTGATCCTGTGTGTCACTTTTTTGGTAATTATATTTTACAACACGCGAAAAACCGTAATGTATTGGTTGTAAAAAGATTGAATAAATTCCTAAAAAGTCTTTCACTTTTATTTAGTTTTTTTTAAATTTGCAAATTACTAGTTCTTTCATAGAACTGCAAAAACCCTCTGTGGGGGCAAAAAAAGAATTATACAAAATAAAATTATAAATTCTTAAATATTAGATTGTTATGAAGAAAAATCTATTAACTTTCTTGCTTATGCTAGTCGGAATGACTGCATTTGCACAATGGGACAACCCATATAATTGGGAGTTGGATTACAATGCCGAGGATTATCCCGACATTTCATACGCCTATGGCGGAAAAACACCCTTCTATGTGCAGTTGGTAGCAAATGGCGAAGTTGTCAATAGCGAGGATTTCCGCATTGCTGCGTTTATTGGCGAAAGCTGCCGCGCTTTGTACGCTTTCGGCGAATACAACTCTACAACCTCGTTAGAGAATGGTGTTTGCCGACTTTTTGTCTTTGGTAACGCCGCCGACAACGAGGCAACCGGCGAGGAGTCGGACTTGAACAAAGAGATTGTTATCGGTGTCTACTACCGCAACCTTCTCTTCAAGGTAGATGCAGCCGCGTTCGACAAAGAGTTGAAGTTCAATCCCGAGTCAACCTATGGTACTCCCAGCAACCCTCTTAAAATTTACTTGGATATCCCCACAGAAGTATCAGTTGAGGCAACAGATGAGGCAGTTGATTTCCCCTATTCAAAGGATATGAGCGACACATGGGAGTATGTATATATGACCGCTGCCGGCGCCGAGTACACCCCCATGAACAGAACTGCCCTGATGACAACATTGACTCCCTCTTGGGACCCCGGACAGATGGGTGCTACCATCTCGTTCGAAGAGCAGAAACTCACTGTTAATCGTGAGGTCGAGGGCGCGGTGTACCTCAAAATCAAAGGTACAGAATATGTTAACCCCGGTGGCACTACAGCATTGGGCGATTGGTTCGAGATTGGTGGTGCCGCACACGTGAAATTCACACAGGCCGAGCACCCCGTGACATCAATCACACTCACCAAGCAGAGCATCGTGGTTAATAAGAGCCCAAACCTTATTCTTGGTCGCGAACTGAGCAAGTATATCACCATAAACCCTGAAAACGCAACCAACAAGGACTTCACACTTTCGCTTGCCGAGGATGTTCCCGCTGGTTATTTCGGAGGCGAGGGATACAATATGACTCCCATCAAAGGTACAGGCGAGAATTATTATAAGATAATCATTTCGTCAGTTTCCAACCCCGAGGTTACAGCATCTATCTGGGTTAAAATCTATGCCCCCGTCGAGGATATTCAGACTCCCGAGGATGGTAGAGTTACAATAAACAAGGGCGACAACATCTACGAGGCTCTTCGCGATTATATCACAGTGTTGCCCGAGGACGCAACCGACAAGAGCTATACTCTTACTCCCCAGAATGAAGATGCGTTTGTCGATGACATTGCAGTGCGTGGTAGTGGAATTAATGAAATCTATTACGGAATAATTATCACTTCAAACGACAACCCCAATCTCGATCCTCGCGTAATCGATGTATTTGTAGAGGCTCCTCCCACCACCATCACTTGCGATAGTGAGACAATACCGATGAACAAGGGTCAGCACGTAGAGAAAATGCTTACAGGACACATCACTGTAGGCCCCGAGGATGCAACGAATCAAGAATGGACTTATGAGTTCTACAGCGAAGACAGCCCTGTTGACAAAGATGGTTGTATAGCAAGAGCCGGTGTTCACAAGGTGAAAGTGTTCTGCCCCGACTTCCCCGAGGTTACTACCGACATATATATAAACGTAGCAGTTAGACCCGAAAGAATCTATTTGAGCAACGAGACATACCGCTACAGAGTACCCGTTGGCACAGACATCTTCGAAATGCTTCGCGGATATGTAACATTCTACCCCGAGGATGCTACAGAGACCGACTACGAATTTATAGTTAGCGACGACGCATCAGACGCTATCGTCGATGGTATTGCAAGACGCGTGGGTAACTATCGCTCGGCCATCGAGATTGCTACAACAGGCTTGGAGGATAATATCAGCACCTCTGTAAGCATCGAAATTTACGTAGCAGTAGAGGATATTATCGTTCCCGACATTGTAAGAATGGAGGTTGGTCAGTCGCTCTACGATTACTTCAACGAGGGTAGCGTAAATGTTATCCCCGAAGAGGCCGACCAGAGCTTCACACTCGAATACTCACAGAATGCATTCGACGGCAATGGCAATGCAACAGCGACAGGTAACTACACTGTAACAGTAAAATCTGTTGCCGACCCCACTATAAGCAAAGAGGTTTCAGTAGAGGTTGTCGAGGCTATGAAGTTCACCTATCCCGCATTTATCGAAGCATCTAAACGCGAGGAGACAACCTTCGAGCTTACCTACATAAGCGAAGGCCTTGGCATCGACCCCGATAAGCTGGAGATCTATCTCAGTGGCGACAACGATTATGGTTATGCTCCCAACATCTCTATGAGCGATGAAAGCGGTCTCCTGTGGACTATCGATCCTTCGCTTTTGGCTGGATATTACACCATCACTGTATATTACGATGGCGAGGAGATAGAAAGCGACGAGCCCGGAATGAACTATTGCGAGGTGGGCGTTACTGCTGAGGCATCATTCAAAGCTAACGGCTGGGATTGGATATACGTTCCCGGCTCGGTTGAAAATCTCGATGCGCTCAATATCGACGAAAATAACAAGGTGATAGAGATTCGTTCACAGACTGCAATGCTCTACAACGACCCCGAATATGGATTCTTTGGCGATATCTATGGCTTGGGTTCATGGGATGGAATGTACAAGATAAAATCAATCTTCGAGGACGATAGCGACCGCTACATCAAAGCCGGTTATTATTGGGATCAATGTAACAAGACTGTTTACCGTGGATACAACTGGATAGGTTACGGCAACGAATGGGATATGACTATCGGCGAATTCAACGAACTTAACGAGGTTAACCAGTTCGGCGAGGGCGACTTCATCCTCTCTAAGGACGGTATTGCAGTATTCGACGCCGAGTACAACGAGTGGATAGCAAGCGACAACTTCATGTTCGAGGTCGGAAAGGGATACATCTTCTATTTTGCAAATAAACCCAATATGGAAATTATCTCATTCGAAAGCTATCCC
>CAJGDX010000101.1 GCA_904502185.1 uncultured Bacteroidaceae bacterium
GATAGTACTGCCCCAAATGATTGCAACCAAAAATTAAGGGTAAAACAGACTTTTGAACTCCTCCGTCTTCAAAAACAAGTTTTTGATATACCTTTCAAATTCGGCACTCCTTCGGAAAGGAAGTTAGTTCCAACCATTGCACTCAAATTTGCATCAACAAAGGAGTAGGGATTTATACTGACTTAAATATCGAATTTTAAAAGGATTAAATACGTTTACCGGACACCAATAAATACAATGAAAGTTGCGCGTGGTGTAAAACGCTGCTATAATCGTTGTTTAGCGATGAAACTCGTAAACCTCACCGGCACGGGTCTCTACGTCATATTCGTAAACCTTGTATAGCTTGGGTTTCTGTGCCATTATCTCTTTTGAAACGAGTGGCGCAGCTATATTCGCAGGGGCATAGAGTCTGTTGGGACAGTCGCCTTCAGCAGGGCATAATCCTTTGCCTTGCAGCGGAGTGTACGAACGCAGGCGCAGCACTCCTCCCACGCGTGACTCTATCTGTACGCGCTCTATCTGTGCACCGCTCCACGACATATCTACAACGAATCCTCCGCGTGCTACAAGGCCTTTGATGCTGCCTTTATCCCATGAGTCGGGTAGGGCTGGCAGCAGATGTACGGCTCCATCGTGGCTCTGCAACAGCATCTCTGCAACACCTGCTGTAAAGCCGAAGTTGCCGTCAATCTGGAATGGTGGGTGTGCATCGAACAGGTTGGGGTAGGTGCGTCCGTCTGGGTAGTCACGCTGTCGGCTGTCATCGGGCAGCAGCGACAGCATGTTCTCTATTATGCGGTAGGCGTGGTTGCCGTCCAACATTCGCGCCCAAAAGTTAATTTTCCATCCTATACTCCAGCCTGTGGCTTTGTCACCGCGTTGCAACAGAGTGTTGCGTGCAGCCTGAAATAGCTCGGGGTTGCTGTATGGCGAAATCTGGTTACTAGGGTACAGGCCGTAAAGATGTGAAATGTGGCGATGCTCGTTGCGGGGGTTGTCAACGTCCGGCAGCCACTCCTGCAATTGGTTGTGTCGCCCAATCTGCATCGGGGGCAGCTGTGCAATGGTCGCTGCTATTGTGTCGCGGTACTCTTTGTCGCATTCCAGGGCTTCGGCGGCTGCGGCTGCGTTGCTGAGTGCATCGAATACTATCTGGTTGTCCATTGTGCAACCGGCGGTTATCGATGGACCTGCGTATCCATGCTCGGGTGAGAGCGATGGTGCTACTACCAGCCATCCATGTTCGGGGTGCTTGACCAGGCAGCTTATGTAAAAGTCGGCACATCCCTTTATCTGTGGATAGCAGCGTGCAAGAAACTCCTTGTCGCCGCTGAAGAGATAGTGCTGCCACAGGTGAGTTGCCAGCCATGCGCCGCCGTTGGGCCACATTCCATAATAGGCTGCATCGACGGGACCGCAGATGCGCCAAAGGTCGGTATTGTGGTGTGCCACCCAGCCTTTAGCTCCGTAAAGTGTCTGTGCTGTGGTGCGTCCGGTCTCTGAAAGCTCCTTTACCATTGCGAAGAGTGGCTCGTGGGTCTCGGCAAGGTTGGTGACTTCGGCAGGCCAGTAGTTCATTTCGGTGTTGATGTTGATGGTGTATTTGCTGTCCCATGGTGCATTCATGCTTGCGTTCCATATACCTTGCAGGTTGGCAGGTTGTCCGCCGGGCTGCGAGGCGCTGATGAGCAGGTAGCGGCCATAGTGGAACATCAGTGCTACCAGTTGCTGGTCGTTGCCGTTGCGGAAATTGCGTACTCTGATGGGGGTGGGGGCTTTTGATGCCTCGCTTTGGGGCAGTGTCAGGCGCACTCTGTCGAACTGTCGTCTGTATGCCTCTGTGTGTGAGGCAAGCGCCTCGGCATAGGGGCGTTTAAGTGCCTTTTTAATGGCTGTTGCGTTGCGCTTCTTCTCATTGCCGCTTACATCTTTGTAGTTTACGAAGTTGGTGGCCGCTGCAATGTAAAGTGTAACAGTTGTAGCTTTGCTGATGTGAATTTTACTGTCGCTGCTTTTTGTCTTTCCGTCTGTTACAGCCTCTATACGACATTCGGCGCGAAGCGCCGCGGGTATGCCCTCTTGCTCCACGCCCTCGCAGTTCATAGTCAGAGTGTTGCCTTTGGCGCAGATTGTTGATTTAATGGGGCTTTTGTATCCTACTGACAGGTTCAGCATTTTAGCGCTGTCAGCTTCGAGCCGTACAACGATTACATTGTCGGTGAGCGATGCGAAGATGGTGCGGCTGTAGCCGATGCCACCTGCCTTGTAGCGTGTGGTTGCTGTGGCATTGCTTATGTCAAGGTCGCGGTAGTATTCAGTCGCACCTGTGTGTTCCGGAAAATCCAATTCCAATGCGCCCAGCGTCAGATAGCGCATTCCATGCTGTCCGGTGAAAACTGTCCGGTCTATCAGGCTCTGCGCCTCGCCGAACTTTTTTCCGAAAATTAGCGTGCGTATCTTCTCTAAATTTTCGAGCAACCGGGGGCTGTCATTGTTGTGCGGCCCACCTGCCCAGAAAGTCTCTTCGTTCAGTTGTATCTCTTCGTGTCCTATGCCTCCGAATATCATTGCGCCCATGCGCGAGTTTCCAACAGGCAGGGCTTCCACCCAGGTGCGTGCCGGCTCGGTGTACCACAGTTTCAGATTGTTGGCAAAGGATGTCAGGCTTATAGCCAGAATAAAGATTGATAGTATATGTTTTTTCATGGTTCTATTATTGCAGGCATGTGTGTTCGACAAGAATTTTTATTCCCAATAGCAGCAGTACGGCGCCACCCAGAAACTCGGCTTTCGATTTGTAGCGGCTGCCGAATATGTTGCCTATTTTCAGTCCTAAAATTGAGAGCAGGAATGTGGTAGCTCCTATTATCGCCACTGCCGACCATATCTCCACCGAAAGGACTGCAAACGACACGCCGACGGCCAGTGCGTCGATGCTTGTTGCCACTGCCATCATCAGCATGGTGCGTGCCGAAAAATCGGGGTCGGGTTTGACCTTTTCGCGCGAAAAGGATTCGCGTATCATGTTCATTCCTATCAATCCCAGGAGGAAAAATGCTATCCAGTGGTCGACAGATGAAACGAAACTGGAGAATGTTACTCCAAAGTAGAAGCCAATAAGTGGCATCAGTGCCTGAAAGCCTCCGAACCAACTGCCTACGCACAGCGAATGGCGTGCGGTTACCCGTTGCACGGATAATCCTTTGGCAATGGCTACAGCAAAGGCGTCCATCGACAGGCCTATTCCGATGATAAGAAGTTCTAAGTATCCCATTAGGTGTTTATGTGTGTTGTGTGTGCGTTTGTGTTATTTGATGATAAGATCCTCTGCTCGCAGTTTGGGTACATAGTGTATTCCATCCTTGCGGTAGTATGTCTGGCTCTCACCCTCTTTTATTTCGACCAGTCTGATATCTTCGCAACTTTTTCCTATGGCTATTATCATCTGTGGCTCCATGCTTAGGTTAAGTTCTTGCTTTATTGCCTCCTTGTCGAAAGCGCCTATGCAGATGCCTGCAAGCCCCATTTCGGTGGCTCGCAGCAACATGCTTTGCGCCGAGATTCCAAGGTCGATATACACGAATCTGTTGTCATCGGCATTTGTGCAGATGACAATGAAAGCATTGGGCTCTGTGCCGGGCAGTGGCAGGTTCAGTTCGCGCAATGCGCTTCCCAGTCGTATGTGCGGCAATATTTTTGCAGCTTCGGTGTGGTTCACCGGACGGAAACGCAGCACCTGACCGTTGCGTGCCGATGGTGTCAGCGTGTTGACCTCTATTATGCTTCGCAACTGATCGTCGCGGACAATGAATGATGCATCGTAGCCGCGGCAACTTCTGTTCTTTGTGAGCAGGGTGTGCAGGGTAGTCTGTTTGCGTGTGTTGGTGGCTGAGCCTTTGCGGGCATTGTGCTCCTCCAGTTTTTTGTCAAGATAGTTGTCAGCCATTTTCCTGTTCTTCTTTTTCCTTTGTAGCTTCTTTTATTTGTGACGTTGAGTAGTAGGGTACTTTGCCCGATGGTACATATTTGCTCGATGTTGTCAGATGAGTGTCCTGGTCGTCGAAGAAGATGTGTGCGCCGAAAGCCTTCAGCAGCTCATCCTTGCGCAATCCGCCCAAGAAGTATGCTTCGTCTACATATACGCCCCATTTGCGCAGTGTCTTTATCACTCTGAAGTGCGATGGCAGGCTGCGCGAGGTTACTATTGCCAGACGCAAGGGCGACAGCTCTATGGATGTGGGGAAACACTCCTGTATGGCAGAGAGTTTCATCAGCAGTTTGGCGAAAGGGCCCTCTTTCAGTGGCTCGTCGGCATGCTCCTTCTCGTATTTGTAGAATGCCTCCATGCCCTCTCTCTTGAAACGGCACTCCGATTCGTCGGAAAATACCACGGCGTCGGCGTCGAAGGCAATCTTGACGCGGCTGTCCTCGGGGTCGAAATCTGTCGGCGGTGCGTAGATGATGGCTGATGCGCAGATTCCCGAGTCGATGACTCTTTGTACGTCCTGCTCGTCTTTCGACAGGAAAAGGTCTATTGAGAATGCCTTGAGATATTTCGACAACGACTCTCCGCCCGAAAGTGCCACACGTGTAATGTCCAGTTTATACTGGTCGAGCGATTTCAGCATGCGCATTCCTGTTTCTGGGCTGTTGCGCGACATCACTACCACCTCCACTATTGGGCGGTTGGCCTGCTTGTTCAGCTCCAAAAGGCTCTTTACAAGGTAGAATGCAGTACCACGTTCCAGTGGCTCATCCTCGTGAAGCTCCTGATATTCCCTGTATTTCTTTATGCCCTCGCGTTCGAAAATCTCATTCTCCTTCTCAAGGTCGAAGAGCGCACGCGATGATACACCTATAACTAATCTGCCATCTAAATTTTCCATAATCTGCAATAATTGTCTTTTAATAAGATTCGCAAAAATAGCCTTTTTAAGGCTGTAAATCAACAGGGAAATGTTCTTTTTGTTTATGATTGTGCGATTTTGCTCTGTTTTTGTTGTGTAATGCAGTGTAAAAGCAATAACTTTGTGTGAAAATTTTAGAAAAGTAAAGTGCGATGATTAAAAATCTGGTATTCGACTTTGGTGGTGTACTTACCACCATAGACACTGCGCAGGCTATCTCAAGATTCAAACAGCTGGGTCTGCAAGAGCCCGAACAGTATCTTAATGCCTATAAACAGACGGGTATATTCTTTCAGCTGGAAAATGGTGATATTGACGCTGCGACCTTTACAGCCGAACTTGGCAAGTTGTGTGGTCGCGAAATAGGCTACGAAGAGGCTCTCGATGCATGGATGGGCTTTATTGTCAGTGTTGAAACAGAACTTATGGAGTATCTTCAGACTCTGCGCGGAACCTACCGATTGTGTGTGCTCAGCAATACAAATCCTTTCCTGCAGGGGTGGGCGCGCTCTTCGGCTTTCACCGACTGCGGAAAATCGCTTGATGACTATTTCGACGAGCTTTACCTCAGTTACCTTATGGGATGCTCAAAACCCACCGAGGAGATTTATCGCAAGATGCTTGCCGATGGAAATATGAAGCCCGAAGAGACACTTTTTGTCGATGATGGTGTAAGGAATATCGAGGCTGCCGAGGCTGTCGGCATCAAGACGCTTAAGGCTGTCAATGGCCAGGATTGGCGCCCCGAACTTAAGCGTATATTGAAAATTTCAGAGTAAAGTCAATAAATTTTATACTTTATGTGCCGGAATGTGTAAGTATGTAAATGTGTTGAAACATAGGGTGTTACCGATTGGTGACACTCTTTTTTTTGTGTGGGGCACTCTCTTTTTTGCGAGCATTAAGGAAAAATTTCTTTAATTCCTTTGCAAATTACACAAAAAGGTATATCTTTGCACTCGGAGAACTTCGGCGAGCCGAAACCGCTCTCTCCGTGTGAGGGTTTTACAAGCTAAATTGTATGCCCTGTGCGGTTGGAAAGTTTGCGAGCCGGTTCCTTAGTTTTCAAGAGAAAAAATTATTGTAATATAAATTTAAATCTTTATTAATTTATGGCACAGATTGATCTTACCAAGTATGGTATTTCAGGTACCACTGAGATTGTTTACAACCCTTCTTTTGAGCAGCTTTTTGCTGAGGAGACAAAACCCACTCTCGAGGGTTTTGAGAAAGGTCAGGAGACTGAGCTTGGTGCAGTAAACGTTATGACAGGTGTTTACACCGGTCGTTCACCCAAAGACAAATTCATTGTATTCGATGAGACTTCTAAGGACACTGTATGGTGGACTTCAGAGGAATATAAGAACGACAACAAGCCTCTTTCAACAGAGTCTTGGAACGTTCTCAAGGAGATCGCTCAGAAAGAGCTTTCTAACAAGAGACTTTTCGTAGTTGACGCATTCTGCGGCGCTAACCCCAGCACACGTCTTAAAGTACGTTTCATCATGGAGGTTGCATGGCAGGCTCACTTCGTTACAAACATGTTCATCCGCCCCACAGCTGAGGAACTTGCATCATTCGGCGAGCCCGACTTCGTAATCTACAACGCTTCTAAGGCTACTGTACCCAACTACAAGGAGCTCGGTCTTAACTCTGAGACAGCAGTTGTGTTCAACCTTACATCTAAAGAGCAGATCATCATCAACACATGGTACGGTGGTGAGATGAAGAAGGGTATGTTCTCTATGATGAACTACTACCTCCCCTTGCAGGGTATCGCTTCAATGCACTGTTCTGCAAACACCAACGAGAAGGGCGAGACAGCAGTATTCTTCGGCCTCAGCGGTACAGGTAAGACTACTTTGAGTACAGACCCCAAACGTATGCTTATCGGTGACGACGAGCACGGATGGGACGACGAGTGCGTATTCAACTTCGCAGGCGGTTGCTATGCAAAGGTTATCAACCTCGACAAAGAGAGCGAGCCCGATATCTACAACGCTATCCGTCGCAACGCACTTCTCGAGA
>CAJGDX010000102.1 GCA_904502185.1 uncultured Bacteroidaceae bacterium
ACCTGCATCGTCGTAAATGAAGGGGTCGAGCATCCAGAATTCAATATACTGTACATTGGCAGTCTCGAAGTCGGTGGTGGTAAGCTGACGTGTGATTCCGCCCCAACGTTTTTCGGGAGAGGTGAGTTTTCCGTCGTATGTAAGGTCGGGGTTGAGATTGTAAGGGCCACGCTCCGATGGGTAGAAACTGATGTTCATCATGGAGAGTGTAGATGATTCACCGTATGTCGACTCTTTATTCGGATAGAGCTCGCGTTCGTAAACCTCGCGCAGATAGTGGTTTGAGAGCTGGTCGAGGTCGCTTTTAATGTGAGAGGGGGTGAGCGACGAACTGCGACGGGTAAAAAGCGGGTCGATGGTGTACCAGTTGATGAGCGCACGATCGTAGCCGGTAAGTATATTGTTGGTGAGAGTGTAATTGGCCATTCCTGTGGGTATAGAGGCTAGCACCCATGCAGAGGGCGAGTCGAGATCGATTCCGTTTTCTGTACTTTCAAAATCATCGATATACGAAGCATTGCTCTGCACTTCGTCGGATGTACCGGCATTCAACTTGGCAAATTCCGCGGTAAGGCTGATGCTGGAGGGTGCAGAACAGCTGAGCAGGGGCAAACGGTCGAGGAAGGTTGTAAGCCATTGGCTCTGACGTTTCCACGACAAGTTGAGTCCCCAGATAAGATTGTTCAGCGGCTCCGACCCCATGTCAACCTTGGATGTAAGAGGCTTTTCGGTGAGCGACATTATTGTTCCGCCGAAATTGAGATACTCCGAATAGTTGTATTGCCAGTTAAGACCGAGCATGGTCTTGCGCTGCATATTGAATAGCGTATTGCTCTCGAGCGACACCTGCACGGGAGTTCCGGCATCGACAATGCTCTGATTGACAATGGTTACTATACCCGCAGCATAGTCTACGGTGTAATCGCTGTTTTCAGTAAGCGTGACACCACCGGCTGTTACAGTAACAGAACCCTTGGGTATGTTCATAGAACCCGTCTGTATGACATTCGCCGAAGAGCCGGTATATTCACCGATAAGGTAGAACTTATCTTTTTCGGCTATCTGTCGGGCAACAGTTTTTGTAGAGTCATAGAGTTCCTGATAGATATATTTTTCGGCAACTGCCGCATTGCCTATCTTACGGCTAAGATTGGTACCGAAGGGCTCGACTGTGGGGAAGAAGATTCGTCCCGATGCAGCATGCACGGTGAATCCCTCGACAAAGTCGAAAATACCGTTGGGTGCCTCTCTTGAGTTGTTTGCATCGAGACGGTCCAGATTCATCATTCTCAGCAAAGGAGTCTCTTTCAGATGCTCCTCGGGCAAATAGGTAATATTTGTTCCAAGGCTGTCGCTTGCATAATAAATATCGAGTTTGAAGTCGCTGCTTTTCAGGCTGCGAGCGCCAAGATTATAGACGTTTTTCATCATAAGATCCCAACAGGCATTCTGCGGAGAGCATGAGTTGGGCTTCAAAAGTTTCACCATCAATGTCGACGCAGACTCCTTTTGGTCGGATGAGAATTCTCCCACCTGATAGGTCTGTCCGCCATAGGTATATTCGAACGCAACAGCCAGCACCTCGTCGGCACGTAACGCATTGCGCAACGAAATGTAACCCAACTGCTTGTTGACGGTATACTCCGACGATGACAACAGACGGGCATTTGAAATTTTCTCGTAGTCGAGTCCTCCGCTGAAACCCTCAATGTCGCTGAAGGTGGCGTTCACCTTGTCAATATCACGTATATCGGCATAGGTGCTGTTCATCGTAGGATAGAGATTGTTGGCATTGTTTGACGGCAGATTACCAGAAGCGGATATCCACATGCCGTTACTGAGATGAGAGCTCTCGCCCAGGTCGGTAAATGCAACGATGTTACGGGGATTGGTGAAATCGCTTTTCTTGTTCGTTACCCACACCTCTATGCGGTTGATGGTGATTCCGGATACAATGGTAGGCAACTGCGCCATGGATTTGTCGTAGTTGTCACGGAAATAGTGGGCAAGGAAGAAGTGACGGTTCTCGTCGTAATTAGAAATATCTATTTCAAAGGTAGTCAACTGAGTACCACCCTTGGAGTTCACAACGGTGGTGCTGGAGTTTTTTTGCGACACAACAGTCTGCAGCATCAGTTTACCGAATTGCATATCTGTGCGAAGACCAAAAAGCGAAGTTGCGCCTTTTATCAACGAAGAATTTGTGCCAAAAGAGATATTTCCCGCCTCGATCAGTTTGAAGACCTCATCCTCCTTACCTTCGTACTTAAGGCTGATTTTTTTTGTATCGTAGTTGAATGTCGCCTCGGTGTTGTAGTTGAAGTCAAGATTCATCTTGTCGCCCACGTTTCCTTTGACATTCAGGTTTATAATTTCGTCAAAATTGAAACTGTTTGTCTTGCGGCTGCGTTGTGGCAACGAGGGGTTGTCGACATTTTGTGTCTGAAAGCCAATTTTCATTTCGGCACTACCCTGTGTCTTTATGCGCACTCCACCAGGACCAAAGATTTTCTCTGCCGGGCCAAGGTCGAATTTCATGTCGCTAAAGTCGAATTTATCGCCATTGTTCAGTTTTTCAAACTCTTCCTGGTTCTTTTTCTTGAAGTAGCGATCGAACGAACTTTGCATCTTATTGCGGGCATACTCCTCCTGGGATAGGATGAATGGAGTTCCAAGCACCGAGTTACCCATCTTGGTACTGATGGTAAAGGTGCTATCATTCTCATTGTAGATGGTATCGTGTGTAATATTTCCAGGGTTGCGAAGATCGAGTGGCAACTGCTTGAGGTCTTTCTCTTTTTCGGGAATGACGTTGGATATGGGGTAACGGGCTGAGAGCGTGTCAAGATAAGCCTGCTTCTCGGCTTTTATACGACGTACACGTTCGCGGTGTCGCACACTGCGCCTGTTATTCTCCTGTGCAAACGTCACAGTGACGGCTGCACACAGCAGAAAAAGGGTTATCAGTGTACGTAGTTTCATATTGTGTCTGAGAAGATTACAATTGTTTGAGTGCAAGTTTTATAAGTTGCTCCACAGTCGCATCGGGCTGCTCCTTTGCTATTAACTGGACTACCTTGTTTGCGGCAGCCGCAGGGAATCCGAGCATACTGAGTGCCGAAACGGCCTCAGAAACAATCTCTTTATCGACAAGGCTCGCCGTGGGGGTAGCTGTGGGAATATCAGCGGCAAGACCAAGAATTTTATCCTTAAGTTCCACTATTATGCGTTGAGCAGTCTTAAGTCCTATACCCTTTACGCTTTTCAAGGTTCTTTCGTCGCCTGATGATATTACATCACACAATTCACCGATGGTAAAAGCCGAAAGAATGGTACGCGCAGTATTGCCTCCAATACCCGATACGGAGATAAGCAACAGAAAGAGCTCGCGCTCCTGTTTGTTGCTGAAGCCGAAGAGCTGATGGGTATCTTCGCGTATAACTTCGTAGATGAAGAGTTTAGTTTCTTTGCGGCCTTGTATGGCGCTGTATGTATTTAGTGTAATGCTTGTTTCGTATCCTACTCCTGCACACTCTATAATGGCTGTTGCGGGTGTCAGTTCTGCAATTTCCCCTCTTAAATATTCTATCATAGTTCAAAGATATGGCGAATTTTGTAATTTTTCGGTCTGTTTATAGGGTTATCTTTTTTAAAACGACATTTCTCTTTTATTATTGTATAATAACATGTACAATTTTGAACAAAAGTTGCCGTAATTCACTTTACTTGCTGTTAATTTGATAAGATAGGCGGCGGTTGACTTCGTCGACTATCGGCTACGCTCGGCAACATGAAAATAAATTCGCATATTGCTCTCGCTTGCACAATAGTTCGGCAATAAAAAAAAGCACGCTTTTTAGCAGTGGAAGGCTTGCACTATCTTTAAATAAGATAGGCGGCGCCTAGGCAATAAAAAAAAGCACGCTTTTAGCAGTGGAAGGCTTGCACTATCTTTAAATAAGATAGGCGGCGCCTAGGCAATAAAAAAAAGCACGCTTTTTTTGTATTGCTCTCGGCTTGCACTATCTTTGCAAAAAAAGGAAGTCAAACGTAAAAAGAGAGATTATGAGCGATACCTTTCAAAGAACAAAAGCAGGACTGATTTCGATTTCAGTAATTTACATATCTCTTGCTATTCTATATTTCACTCCGGCACAGATTCAATGCAAACTGGCTCTACCGGTAGGTTTTTTATTCTTTACATCGCTATGGCTGCTTCCCTGGCAGATGTCTTTGGCCATGCTTTTCTCGTGCATTGGTGATTATTGCGGCGCTACGCATAATTTCCCGGGGCAGATGGGAGCTTTTGCTTTGGCACACATTGCCATAATCTGTTACTTCCTTTCGAGATACAGAGTGGGCATCGAACGTAAGAAATATAGCCGTCTGTCAAAATTGTATATAATTGTCGCAACCGTGGTGACAATCCCGATTCTTGCCTTTGCATTCATCAGGATAGTACCACATGTGCCTGCCGGATTTCTGACCTACGGAGTAAGCGTATATATAGTGCTTATTGCGCTTATGCTGTGGTGCGCCATGCAGCAGAGAAGCCTGCTGTTTGCATCGGGCGCCATGCTTTTCCTCGTTTCGGACACGGTGCTTGCATGGAACCGCTTCGTAGAGCATATTCCCAACTGCGGATATATCATCATGATTACCTATTATCTTGCGCAACTGTTGCTGTTCATGCGCTCGACAAAGTGGTGGGGACGTCAGATGAAGAAAGAGTAAACAATTTGTTATTGAGGGAGATTCATCTTGTAGACATTTGTTTCTCTCAGAGAAAATCCGGCTGAACGGTAAAGGGCGTTAGCAGCCTCACGCGATGGACGGGAAGTGAGCATAAGTGCCACTTTTCCGCAGTTCGAAGCATATTCAATGGCATGTTCTACCAGCCTACGTCCCAACGAGCGTCCACGCAACGCTTCGTCAACAACAACATCCTCGACCCACATTTTGCACCCTGTTGGCGAGAGCGTCGAGCAGAGTGTAATCATTCCACCTATCACTCCATCCACTTGAAGCAGAAAGAGATGAGTGGTATCACACTCTACAAGCTTTTGCAGAGTGTCGTGCGTAAAAACATGTTGTGAAGTTGACAATTGCGCCAACAGCCTGACAATGGCTGTCACATATTCGTCACGAACTTCGGCAACCTCAAAGATTGTAACATTGTCCATCTGTTTCTTAATTTAACGGACAAACAAATTAGAATTTCACTTTGATTTTTTTGCCTTTCGATTCGTTCTGCAAACGGTCAAGAGTTGTTACCACATATGTACATTTGCCACTCTTGTCTTTGGGCAGAGAATAGTAATTATCTGAAGTTATTGCAACAATATTTGAAGGATTCTCAATATCAACCTTTTCACCCTTTTCGAAGCAATATACCACGTAGCTAACAACCTTGTCCAGTGCCTTTGTCTTCTCTTTGTTGGGAGTGAGCCAAACGAGCAGGTCATCGTTGCCGGTGGTTATTCTCTTGATGCCACGAACCTTCTTGGGAGCTTTATTGTCAATAAATTTATATTTGGGCATAAGCGCAGGAGTACTGTGATAGTACTGTTCGAGTACTCTGCGGAACTGTCCCACATTCTTTGCCGCCGAAGCTGCATCCCACAGACACGAACCCTGGACAGCAGGCAACGAACGCTGAAGATCGAATTTTGCAGGCTGCTGGTGACGGCTGCTATTCTTGAGGTCTGCTGCACGAACTGTGCGGTTAACATCCTGACCAATGTACAAAGGACGGTTCGAAGCTTTTTCGGCCCACCATTTTACAAGTGTTTCGTAGTCGGCTGCAGTGTGACCAATTTCCCAGTAAACCTGAGGAATACAATAGTCTACCCAACCATTATTCACCCAGTGGAGAACATCGGCATAGAGGTCGTCGTAGCTCTGAAGCCCCTTTGTGTCGCTACCCGACGGAGTGCTTGCCACATTACGATATATTCCGAAGGGAGATACACCGAATTTCACCCAAGGCTTAGTTTCGCGTACGGTCTTGTGCATCTGATAGATAAGGCGGTTCACATTGTCGCGGCGCCAATCGCCCTTATTGGCAATGCCACGACTGTCGCGACGGAAATATTCATCATCGTTGAAAGCAACGCCACCAACGGGATAAGGATAAAAATAGTCGTCGATATGCAGACCATCAACGTCGTAACGTGTTACAATATCCTTGACTATATGGCATATCCAGTCGCGGTTGGCCTGCAACGAGGGGTTGAAAAAGAGTTGCGAGTCGTAGCCGATGAAGCGTTCGGGGTGTCTGTTTATCTGATGCAGTTCTGCAAGCGCACGAGTACCTTTGGTCTTTGCACGATAAGGGTTTATCCATGCATGAAGTTCCATGCTGCGGGCATGCGCCTGAGCAACCATAAATTCAAGAGGATCCCATCCGGGGTTCTTTCCCTGCACACCTGTGAGGTAACGGCTCCAAGGCTCATTTGCCGAGCGGTAAAGGGCATCGCCCTCGACACGCACCTGAAATATTATGGCATTCACGTTAGCCTTTTTCAGTTCGTCGAGCATATTTGTCAGGTAATTTTTCATCTCCTTTTCGCCCATGCCCAGAAATTGTCCGTTGACAGCCTGTATCCACGCTCCACGGAATTCTCTTTTGGGGTTATTGACCTTAGCTGCCGCAACGGCACAAACAAACATCAGTATGAGCAACAAACATGCCTTGTTAAATAGTTTCATTATGTATCAGTTTTTATACCTAAATTCATTAATAAGTTGCAAAAATACTCTTTTTCCGTTACTTTCCCAATTTTAATAGAGGCGTTTAATACTATTTCGCT
>CAJGDX010000103.1 GCA_904502185.1 uncultured Bacteroidaceae bacterium
CAAGGTGTACATACACGACTCCGCAGAGAACTACACCATACACACCCTGTCGCCCGACTGCGTCTATCTGCGCGAGGACGGCAACAGCTACTGGGCATGCAACGGCATGCAAGGCCTGTCGCAACTGACACTGAAGAGCGGCAAGCTGACAGAGGTCGTCGGAAACATACTGCCCAACAGCCCGGCAAGAAACCTTTGCGAATATCTCAGTTTCGCACCCGACGGCAAGCTGCTGGTAGCCGGAGGTAACCTCAACTACTTCGACAGAACATTCTACGACGGAACTGCCATGGCCTACGACGGCACACGATGGCTCAATTTCCAGGAGAAAGAGATAAAAGAGGCAACAGGACTTAATTATCAGAACATAACCTCGCTGGCACAAGACCCCACCGACGAAGGACACTACTATGCAAGCTCGTTCGGTTACGGACTTTACGAATTCCGCGACGGAGAATTTGTAAAGCATTACAACCACAAGAACTCGGGGCTGAAGAGTGTAATCAGCAGCGGATATGTCGAGCGCTACGTGCGTGTGCCACGCATAAGGTTCGACGCCGAGGGCAACCTGTGGATGACAAACACCGGAACCGAAGAGATTATCAAGGTACTGACAAAGGATGGCGAGTGGAAGGCATTGCGTTACACCGAGATTGTGAAACGCCCCACAATGGTGGAACTGCTGTTCGACTCGCGCGGATGGCTGTGGGTGACATCACTGCAGGCCGATGCGGGACTCTTCTGCGCCAAACTGAACAAGACCCCGTTAGACATTTCTGACGACGAATGTAAAATTGTCACCGAACATTTCAAGAACCAGGATGGTATCAGCTACGACATCAACCAGCTGTGCGCCCTTGCCGAAGACCGCAACGGACAGATGTGGATAGGCACCGACGCAGGACTGTTCGTGCTGCCCTCGCCCAAGAAATTCTTCGATGGAAACGTCGTTTTTAATCAGATAAAAGTACCGCGCAACGATGGCACCGGCCTTGCCGACTATCTGTTGAGCGGAGCATACATACAGGCTATAGGCATCGACGGCGCCAACCGCAAATGGATAGGCACAAAGGACAACGGCATCTATCTGATAAGCGCCGACGGACTTGAAACGCTGCACCACTTCACCACCGACAACAGCCCCCTGCCATCAAACAGCATTGCAAGCATTGCCATCGACGCGGAGAGTGGCGAAGTGTTCATCGGCACCGACAAGGGACTGGCAAGCTACATGAGCGACGCCACCGAACCTGCCCCGATGCTGAAGGAGAACACACTGCGCGCCTACCCCAACCCTGTGCGCGAAAACTATACCGGCGACATTGCGGTGACGGGCTTCACCGGCGATTGCAACGTCAAGATTATCGACACAGCAGGTGCCCTTATATATGAGACAACCTCCAATGGAGGACAGATAACATGGAACGGCTGCAACATGCGCGGCGAGCGCGTAGGCGCAGGAGTCTACTATGTGCTTGGCTACGTCGAGGCAGGCAACGAAGGTGCAGCCACAAAAATCCTGATAATTAGATAGTAACACATAGTAAGAGAAGAGGAGATAAAGAATGAGTCAGGAATATCCATCAGCACTGTTCGAACGCGCCGTCGGCGAATTCTCGAAACTACCGGGAATAGGCCGCAAGACAGCCACACGACTGGTGCTTCACATACTGCGACAACCAACCGGCGACGTAGAAAACTTTGCCGGAGCAATGACACAACTGAAGAAAGAGGTAAAATACTGCAAACACTGCTACGGAATATCCGACACCGAGGTGTGCCCCATCTGCGCCAACCCCCTGCGCGACCACTCCACCGTCTGCGTCGTGGAGAACATACAGGACATCATGGCGGTGGAAAACACCATGCAGTTCAAAGGGGTCTACCATGTGCTTGGCGGAGTAATTTCGCCCATGGATGGAATATCGCCCTCGGATCTGCAGATAGAGAGCCTTGTGGCACGTGTAGCCGAAGGAGGCATAAAAGAGATAATATTGGCACTTAGCCCCACAATGGAGGGCGACACCACAAACTTCTACATATTCCGCAAACTGGCGGCCTACGACGTGAAACTCTCGGTAATTGCCCGTGGAATATCAGTAGGCGACGAGCTTGAATACACCGACGAGGTGACATTGGGACGCTCCATTGTCAACCGCACACCATTCACCGGTAAGAGTTTTTAAGGCAGTTTCAACACAAAAACAGGAAACAGAGAAACATGAACAACAATACATTGGGAAAGACACGATTGCTATTTTGGGTGTTGCTGTTGACAGCAGCAGCCACAACAATACTTTTTGAGGCAGGCATACTGACACGCGGAACCATCGACGTCAGCGACACCACACGCTACCTTCTGGACGTAACAGGAGTGCTTGTAACCATTTGCCTGATTCCCATCGCCATAAAAAAATTCAGTAACGCCACAGAGGCAGCCAAAGAGAGCGACGAAGCGACATTTGCCGAGGTCTACTGCCACGCGAGCAAAATACGCCTTATGCTCTTCTTTGTGGTGATGATGACCAACATAGGACTATACTACGGCACAGCAAACAACGGCGCTCTCTACTGTGCATTGATAGGTGCGGCACTGTTCCTGTACAGTTTCCCCCGTAAACGAACCATGCAGTTAATGAGAGAAGAATGAAACTGTCGATAGTCATAGTAAACTACAACGTAAAATATTACCTCGAGCAGTGTCTGCGCGCGGTACAGCGTGCCGTGTCCGACATCAGCCACGAAGTAATTGTGGTCGACAACGACTCCGAAGATGGCTCCATGCTATATCTGAAGCCACGCTTCCCCGACGTAAGATGGATAGAGTGCAAAGAGAACGGAGGATTCTCGCACGGCAACAACATAGGATTCTCACACGCCAGGGGAGAGTATATATTGATGCTCAACCCCGACACTATAGTCACCCGCGAAGCGCTTGAGGGAGGCGTACGCTTCATGGACGAACACCCCGAGGCAGGAGCCGCCGGAGTAAGAATGATAAACAAGGACGGCACCTTCGCCATGGAGTCGCGCCGAGGCATAGTAACCCCCTGGGTGGCTCTGTGCAAAGCCACAGGACTCTGCCGACGCTACCCCAAAAGCCGACTCTTCGGACACTACTACATGAGCTACCTCAACACCGAGGAGGTGAACCCCATAGAGATGGTCTCAGGAGCATTCATGATGCTGCGCAGCGACACACTGAAACGTATAGGCACACTCGACGAACAATTCTTCATGTACTGGGAGGACAGCGACCTGTCGTACAGAATACTGAAGTCGGGAGAGAAAAACTACTACCTGCCCTACACCATCTTCCACTACAAGGGCGAAAGTTCGGTGAAAAGTCTGTTGCGCTACCGCTACTGGCTCTACTCGTCGTTGCAGATATTCTTCAGGAAACATTTTCCGCTCTATCACATACTGATGTATATTCCCCTGCAGATAGCAGTGGCAATACTGAAGTTCCGCATACACCATGCCTACCCCATGCTCTACGGAAAAAACTGGGACAAATACCAGGAGCCTAAAAAACGTTTCCTTGTCATTGGCAGTCAACAGGCATGCGAAGAGATAAAGGCAATATGCGCAGCCAACAACCTCGACGAAGCGCACATGTACATAGCCGCCACCGAAGCCGAAAAACCGCTGGGACACCTTGAAGCAGGCGACACAACCGCATACAGCCACGTGCTGTACGATGCCGAGAGCTACAGCTACGACACAATATTGAAACTGTTGCGAGAGACACCCGGCAACAATCTGCGTCTGGCAACATACTCCACAGCAACAGGTAACCTTATAACCGAGGATGCAATATACAATCTGAAGAACAATGAGTGAAAAATGGCTGCAAAGTGAGAACATCCGTCTGAGAGCGCCCGAACCCGAGGACCTTGAACTGATGTACCGTATGGAGAACGACCCCACACTGTGGAGCGTCGGTAACACCCTGTTGCCATATTCACGACACACCCTGCGGCTCTACATTGAACAGAGCGCGCACGACCTTTACGCCGAACGTCAGGCACGTTTCGTCATTGAGACATGCCACGGCGAGGCCATAGGCATGATAGACCTTGCCGACTACTCGCCCCACGACGCACGCGCCGAAGTCTGCATAGGCCTGCTGGGGGAACAGCGCGGCAAAGGCATTGCAGGCGAAGCACTCGCCCTGATGAAAGAATACTCGTTCCGCTATCTGAATATGCACCAGCTGTACGCATATATCCCCACGGAACACACAGCAAGCAAAAAACTTTTCGAAAAAGCAGGCTTCGAACACACCTGCACACTGAAAAACTGGAAACGCGACGGAGAGAAATTCATAGACATTATGCTCTATCAGCTGATAAAAAATTAGCTATTTTCAGTAAAAAACGGCGCAAAGACAAAGAAAATCGTAAAAAACAGAGAAAAAATCGCCAAAATATTTGCAGAATAGAAAAAAGTCCGTATCTTTGCACACGCTTTGAAACACAAAGCAAAGACATACATAATGGTGCGTTAGTTCAGTTGGTTAGAATACATGCCTGTCACGCATGGGGTCACGGGTTCGAGTCCCGTACGCACCGCAAGAAGAAACCGAAAGGTTTCTTCTTTGTTTTATATACATACAACCCGTGCCCCCTGGGGTCAGGGTTCTTTGCAAGCAAAGCAGGTTCGTGAAACAAAAAGTCTTTCAGTTCACTGAGAGGCTTTTTTTATTTGCATATATTCCCGCAAATCATCCCTCTTTATTCTTTGATTATCATCCACTATTCGCTACATTTGCGGGAGAACATTCACATAACCCCATCCAACCATGAAGAGAGCGATACTTATTCTAATATCAGCAATAGCCATCATCGGAGCGGCATTTACAATCATCCAGCACCCCACATTGTTCAGGAACAGCAAGAGCGACTATGCAATAGTATTATGCGCCGACGCATCGGCCTCGGAAGAGACTGCAGCAAAAGAGCTGCAACACTATCTGCAACAGATTAGTGGCGCCTCATTGCCCATCATTGACAGCGGCCAATTAAAGGAGAGACAAAAGCACATATTCATTGGCTACAGCGAAGAGTACGGGGAGAGATACAACGTCGAATGCCCCGACAACAACGACGAGGGCTACACCTACCGCACCATCGGTAATAATATATGGATATACGGCGGCAAGCAGCGAGGCACCATGTACGGCGTCTATTCGTTTCTTGAGAATGAGTTTGGCGTCAGATGGTACACAAAAGACTGCACAAAGATTCCCACCATTGAAGAATGGAAAGTGAAGGATATATATTTCCACGAAAAGCCATTCATAAAATATCGCCACATTCTTTACAAAAACACCGACGAACACAAAGATTGGCTGGCACACAACAAATGCAACACATCATGGAACGCACAGGAGAATGAATATGGCAACCTCACAGCATATTGGAATTGCCACACATTCGGGCATTTTATATCCGCAGATGAATATTTCGACACACACCCCGAATATTTCTCTATGCGCGACGGCAAACGCACACCCCACACACAGCTGTGCCTCACAAACCCCGAAGTGCTTCAAATATGCATCGAGAAGATGAAAAAGAGAATAGCCGACAACCCCCTCTATTGGGTATACAGTCTGTCGCAGAATGACAATCAGCATCCCTGCCAATGCGACGAGTGCCGCGCCATAGAGGAGAAATACGGTGGTCATTCGGGACTCATTGTCTGGTTCGTCAACCAGGTGGCAGATGCCATTAAACCTCTGTACCCCGACAAATACATCGGCACATTTGCCTACCAATACACCCGCCAGGCACCCACAGGAATAACCCCGCGCCAGAATGTAGTCATCCGTCTGTGCAGCATAGAGTGCTGTTTCGCTCACCCGCTCGAAGAGTGCGAGCACAACCGCCCGTTCATCGCCGACATTGAAAAGTGGTCGACAATTGCGCCCAACCTTTACATCTGGGACTACGTGGTCAACTTCCGTCAATACGTGGCGCCGTTCCCCAATTTTGCAGCACTCGCCAGCAATATAAAGACTTTTAAAAAGTACAATGCAATAGGCATTATGGAGCAGGCACAGTACCAAACTTTGGGTGGCGAATTTTCGGACATGAAGGCGTGGGTGCTGAGCAAGCTACTATGGAACGCCAACCTCGATACGAAGGCATTGGTGACGCAATTCATCAAGGACTATTATGGCGAAGCTGCGCCCGAAATTCAGCAATATTTCGATCTGTGCCAATCACTCGTAAAAGAGGAGACGGTAATGGGAATTTATATTGACGATAAAAACCCTCTCTACACTGATGAATTTGTTGCAACTGCACAGAAGATACTCGACAAGGCACGACAGGCAGTAGCCACAGCCGAAGAAGCTACACGCCTACGCGTAGAGCTAGTTTGCCTGCAAATTGACTACATGCGACTGATGCGCACCCCTCTCGAAGCTAAAAATGATGGCACGTACGACCGTTTCTGCGCATTTGTACGCAAGCACAATATACGGCTGAATGAATTTCAAAGCATTGAGAAGTTTATAGAGACCAACAACAAGCTGTTGGAAAAAGCTACAACCATCAAAGAGACCACAGACAACATCATCCAAAATTGAGCGAAAAACACAGAAAGAGAAACACTCCAAAACCACATAAAAAGCCTCTCCCGGAGAGGCTTTTTGTTTACATATATTCAAGAGAGAGATAAAAGAAGTGGCTAAAAAATTTGCAGATTAGAAAAAAGTCCGTATCTTTGCACTCGCTTTGAGATAC
>CAJGDX010000104.1 GCA_904502185.1 uncultured Bacteroidaceae bacterium
AACAGAGAAGTTAAGCCCAACCGCGCCGATGGTACTGCATTTAGTTGTGGGAGAGTAGGTCGTCGCCACTTTTTTTCAGTGAGTTCTTTCAGTTCAATCGAGCTGAGAGAACTCTTTTTTTGTATAGATGCCTGCTTATTTAAAAAATATTTCGTTTTTATGCAACCTTTCGGAATTTTATTCTGTCTAACACATAGAAACATTAATAAACATAAATATCATGAAAAAACTATTCAAACTATTCTTCTTAGGAGGATTTTCTATTCTTATGCTATGTGCTTGTAATGCAGGACAGAGTAAGGCTAGGGTTGATGTTGATGCTGAAATTTTACAGTCATTGCCCGATTCGGTGAGACAGGATGCCCTTTACCGTATGATTAGTTCTGTTGAAAAATATAATGAGCAGGCTTTTGACTTTTGGGAACCGCTAGTAAGAAAATCCGATTATATTATTATGGGTGTGGCGTTGTCTTTGATTTTCTCACTCTCCGTACTCATTATTATATATATAGTGCTTAAAGCGCGCAACCGTCAACTGAAATCTGAGTTGGAAATTACTGAGAAACTGCTTGAGCGTATTGAGCGTTTGCAGGAATTGAATATTAATATTCCTGATGTAAAATCTTTGATTCCATACACTTTCAATAAGGGTAAGACTCCTTATATGTTCGATGCAACTATATTAGGTGCGGGTATTGCTCTCCTTGTCTTTGCAACTCAATATAGTGAGGAGTTTTTTGGCATGCTCGGTATCTCGCTTATCAGCATCGGTGCTTTGCGTTGTATTGTACATATTATTGCTTATTTTAATAACAATAACAGGTAAATGCGGAAATGAGTCGTCCCGATGAATTATTGTGGATATCTCAGGCTGCTCTTCTTGGTGATAAGAGGGCTTTCGGAAGGCTCATGCAAAGGTATCATCAGCGTGTACGCCGTTATTTCTTGATGATCACAAATGGCGACAGGGCTTTGAGCGACGACCTCGCACAAATTGCTTTCATTCGTGCGTGGCAGGGTATTGCAGGTTTTAAGATGCTATCCTCTTTCTCTACGTGGCTCTATCGTATCGCTTATACAACGTGGTGCAATCATATCACTTCCGTGAAATGCCATTTGTCGATTGATGAAGTTTCTGTTTCGGAGGTTGTGTACTCCATGTGTGATGAACCACCTCCGGACAGTGACAGGGATAATTATTTGCGCAAGGCTGTTGCCCTGCTCAATGATGCAGAACGCAATTGCATTACTCTTTACTATTTGGAAGAGCTTTCCATTAGAGATATTGAAAAAATTACAGGTTATAAACAGGGTACCATCAAGTCGCACCTCTCTCGTGGCAGGGAGCATCTGCGGGCGGTACTTAAGAAATCCGATGCTGATGAAAAATAATGATGAAGAATTGAAAAGGGCGCTCTCTGACCTTTATGGCGTGGAGCAGGATGATGCTTTTGTCGAAAGGACATTGCAGCGCTTGCCTTCGCGTGGTGCCAAGTGGTTGTGGCTGATTCTTGGCAACGTTGCTATTTGGGGATGTGTTCTGTTGTTGGCAGTGTTATATTTCCCTGTGATTGTACGCTCCATGGCAGATGTTATTGCCGATTTGTCTTTAAAGCAGATGCCTGACTGCGATTCCCTCGCTGTACCTATGGCTTGTGTCATTGTGTTGTTTGTGGCTGTTATCTACTGCATGGAACTTCTTGATGATTATTATCGCTCGATGTTACGTCGGTCGCCTGATGACTGATTGCAGGTAGTTTACCTTAAATTACTCCACTGATACTGTAAGCATCATAGTCGAGAGATGGTAGTTCTTTCGTCTGTGATGCTTACGGTGCCTGATGAGGTTTAGATTACTATTGCTATGATTATATATAACTCATGTGCATAATGAGGACTTTGCTCGCCGGCAATGTCTCCTTCAAGTTAAGAAGTTTAAGAAGCTGTGTTTTAATTTTTTCTCTTGAATTTTCCATTTCACCCGATAAATATTGATAAAAGTTCGATAAATTTGAATAAAAACATCGTTTATTGCTCTATTCTGCCCAATTTGCCTCTTTTTTTACATTACCGTTTTTATTTTCTTTGCTAAAGAAAAATAATACGTATATAGCCATTTGTGTATATGAAAAGAATTTTAATCTCTGTTTTTTCTCTTGCATTGTTACTCCTTGTTGCTTGTGTGCAGAAGGTTGCAATTGCAACATCAGGTACGTGGTCGGGTAAAATACCTTTAGGGGCAAATAAACTTGATGTATCTTTTGCAATCACTTCTCTGCCAGCTGGTAAGTTACAGTGTACAATGGATGTTCCGCAGCAGGGTGCAAAAGATATACCTGTCGAATTGCAGAAGAATGATTCCGACAGCCTGATTATTTCAATTCCACTGTTGCAGGCACGTTACAGTGGTTATAAAGTCTCTTCGGAGAGCATCGAAGGTCTGTTTGTGCAAAATGGAGTGTCGTTGCCACTGAATCTTCGTCCGGGAGCAATCGTTGTTAATCGTCCTCAGACACCGCTGCCGCCTTTCGTTTATAAAACCGAGGAGGTTGTTTTTAAGAACGAGGCTGAGGGTGCGGAATTGTCAGGAACATTGACATACCCCGTAGGTTATGATAAGTCTTCTCCTGTTTCAGTGGTGCTTATGGTTACAGGTAGCGGTAGTCAGGATAGAAACGAGGAGTTGTTCAATCATAAACCTTTCCTTGTGATTGCCGATTATCTTGCGAAAAACGGAATAGCCTCCTTAAGGTATGACGATAGGGGTGTTGGCTCTTCTAAAGGCAGTACAAAGGATGTGACCACACTGAATTACCTCTCTGATGCAAAGGCTGGAATATCATATTTGCGCTCTCTTGGCAAGTTTGAAAAGGTAGGTGTAATAGGTCATAGCGAGGGCGGGACAATAGCTTTTATGCTCGGTGCTGACGGTTGTGCCGACTTCTTGGTTTCCATGGCAGGTAGCGCTGCGGTTGGTGTAGATGTTATTTTGGGGCAGAATCGTATAATTTTGCAACAGAAGAGAGTGCCGCAGAATATTATCAACGACTATATCTCGGCTTTGAAAATAATATATAAGGATAGAGTCGCTCGAAAAGAGATTGCAGATAATTCGGCATACGTTGCCGAATTGTGTAAAGCCAACGGATATGTGTTGCCAGATAATCTGAAGGCTAACCTCAAGGAATGTATCACGGCGGGTGGCGAATGGTTTACATGGTTCCTGGAATATAATCCCGCGGAAGTCATCAGCAGGGTAACTTGTCCGGTGATGGCTTTAAATGGCAGTATGGATATGCAGGTCCTGTGCAAGGACAATCTGTCGGTTATTAAGAATAATCTCCCCCACAATGAAAAGAGTGTGATAAAAGAGTATGACTCCTTGAACCATCTGTTCCAGAATTGTACGGCTGCCACGGCACTCGATTACGGAGCAATCGAAGAGACTATATCTGAAAAGGTTCTTGTTGATATTGCCGGTTGGATAAATTCTGTGGTTTTGCCATAATGGCGGCTCTTTTGCTTTAAACTTCAAAGTTGCCGCTCGGCCCACTTCTGAACTATATAAATTTATCTACTTAAAATGTGTGTAATATACTAATCGATCTTTTTTATCGTTAATTATTATGTATTAAAAAAGATAAACCATGCAGTGGATAAATAGTTTCAGGCGTATAAAGATAGTATTGATAATATGTGCAGCACTGATAGCTGCAATATCTCTCTTTATCTCCGATGCACTTGTCTCCGACCTCAAACAAGAGGAGTTGCGCAAGATGCAGGTGTGGGCCGAGGCAATGCGTTCGTTGAACAGCGCCGATGAAAGTACCGACCTCAGCCTTGTGCTGACTGTGCTTGATGGCAATAATACCATTCCTGTGATTGTGACCGACACAAAGGGAGCAATCAATAATTTCAGAAATATTGAGATTGACGCCGACGACGACTCGCTTGCAGTGCTGCTGGGCATGGTTGCAACGATGCGTGCCGATGGAAATATCATTCGTATCGATCTTGGCGCTGATGCTCCGGGTGAATACATCGAAGTGTGCTATTCCGATTCGCTTATTCTCACCCGTCTTGCCTACTATCCCTATATTCAGCTGCTTGTGGCAGTGGTCTTTTTCCTTGTCTGTCTTGTGGCTATTCTCAGTTCCAAGCGTGCCGAACAGGACAGAGTGTGGGTGGGACTTTCCAAAGAGACAGCTCACCAGCTGGGAACGCCTATTTCGTCGCTTATGGCCTGGACAGAGGTGCTGCGCGACAAATATCCTGCCGACGAACTTCTTCCCGAAATGGAGAAGGATGTTGCGAGACTGCGCACCATTGCCGAACGCTTCTCTAAGATAGGCTCGGCGCCCGAACCGCAGTCGGACGATATAGTCGCTTTGCTCGAAAGGGTGGTTGAGTATATCAAACGCCGCACCTCCAACAAGGTGCAGTTTGTATGTCATTTCACCAAGCGCCCGTTGAATGTGAGAATGAATTCACCGTTGATGGAGTGGGTGGTCGAGAACCTGTGCAAGAATGCCATCGACGCCATGAATGGCGAGGGAACAATCACCATAGATGTCAGCCAGAATGAAGAGTGTGCAGTGATTGATTTTTCCGACACAGGCAAAGGTATTCAGAAATCCTGCTTTAAAACAGTGTTCGAACCGGGTTACACAACCAAGCGTCGTGGCTGGGGTCTGGGACTCTCTTTGGCCAAGCGCATAACCGAACAGTATCACAAAGGTCGCATTTATGTCAAAAATTCCGAGCTTGGAAAGGGAACAACCTTCAGAATAGAATTAAAAAAGTGAATATTTTACACTTTTTGAGTAATACTCTGAAATTTATTCGTATCTTTGTAGCCAAATTTGGAGGTTCATTTGGATTTGTTGGGAAAATTTGTCAATAAATCCGGAAAATTTCCTTGGAATATCAAGTACATCCTATTGTTGTTGATTAAAATAAATATAAAAAAGAGGAGGATTTTTGAAAATGGGACGCTTTGATAAGTACAGAGTCGATTTGAAGGGAATGAAACAGGCTTCCCTGCAAATGGAGTTCGACCTCGACAATCTGTTCTTTGCAGATATCGACGGTCAGGAATTTCAGAAGGGCGCAGTAAAGGCAATCGTTGACGTCCGCAACCATCGCGGAGTTTTCGACTTTACCTTTGCAGTCAACGGTACGGTGATTGTACCCTGTGACAGATGCCTCGACGAAATGGAAGTAGATATAGAGGCCGAGAACAGCCTCAGAGTGAAGTTGGGCGACACATATGCCGATGAAGGCGATACTGTTGTGATACCTGAAAGCGAGGGCGAGATAAACCTTGCGTGGTATCTTTACGAGTTTATAGCCTTGGCATTGCCAACCAAACGCATTCACGCTCCCGGCAAATGCAATTTGGATATGTCGGACAAACTGAAGAAACATACACGTCGCGACGAAATGGACGACGAGGAGTGTTTCGACACTGACGAGCGCGAAGAAAGAGAAATAGACCCGCGATGGGCTGGATTGAAGAATTTACAATTAGAAGATAATTAAAAAGTAAGAAAATGGCACATCCTAAAAGAAGACAGTCAAAGACAAGAACTGCCAAGAGAAGAACAAACGACAAGGCAGTAGCTCCTACACTCGCTATATGCCCCAACTGCGGTGAGTGGCATGTTTATCACACCGTATGCGGTGCGTGTGGTTACTACAGAGGTAAGCTCGCTATCGAGAAACAGGCAGCAGTCTAACCATAGTAACCGGATGAAAATAACACAATCCGGTATTGTGGAAAATTTATAAAACGCACCATCCTTATGTGTTGTGTGCGTTTTTTTGTCTATATACAGGCATAGCCTCTCCATGCGAGAGACGATTATCAATAAAATAAAAGATATGCATAAAGCAGGCTTTGTAAATATTGTAGGTAACCCCAATGTGGGAAAATCGACACTGATGAATCTGTTGGTGGGCGAGCGTATATCCATTGCCACTTTCAAGGCGCAGACTACACGTCACCGTATAATGGGTATTCTGAACACCGACGAGGCACAGATTGTCTTTTCGGACACTCCCGGAGTGCTTAAGCCCAACTACAAGCTTCAGGAGGCAATGTTGCGCTTCTCGCGCTCGGCGCTTCGCGATGCCGATGTGTTGCTCTACGTCACCGACATGATAGAGACACCCGAAAAGAACATCGAGTTTATAACAGAAGTTAATAAACTGGACGTTCCTGTGCTTGTCCTCATCAACAAGATAGACCTCAGCAACCAGGCGGAACTGACCAAGCGTGTCGAACAGCTTCACGAACTACTGCCCAAGGCAGAGATTCTTCCAATCTCGGCACTTGCAAAGTTCAACGTGGACACTGTGCTGCGAAGAGTTATGCAGTTGCTGCCCGACTCACCCCCATATTTCGACAAGGACCAGCTGACCGACAAACCTGCGCGTTTCTTTGTTACAGAGATAATCAGAGAGAAGATTCTGCTCAATTACGACAAGGAGATACCCTATGTGGTGGAGGCATCGGTGGAACTCTTCAAAGAGACCGAAGGCAGCATATACATCAGCGCCAACATCTACGTCGAGCGTGATTCGCAGAAGGGAATCATCATCGGCCACGAAGGTTCGGCATTGAAAAAGGTTGCCACCGAGGCTC
>CAJGDX010000105.1 GCA_904502185.1 uncultured Bacteroidaceae bacterium
CTTTAAGAATAGTAAAATATCTTTACATAATAGTAACCCAGGGCAGATAACAGATAACAGATAACAGTTATGAAATACGGGGGGGGTATTGCTCACTGAAATTTTTATATTATATATAATTATTAATTATATATAATATAACTATATATTTAGTAAAAATGCGGTACAACAGTATTGGGGACAAAATCTAACTGTTATCTGTTATCTGTTATCGCTGCATTCTAAAAACAAGTGATAATTAGGGATTTAGTTAATTTGAATGATAAACATACCTAAAGGAGACTCCTCCTCTTGCAGACTTTCCCATACTGAAAGGGTTGACTTCCTGCCCATGTTTCGTTGACTTTTAACGGGAAAGGTGGACTTCATACGGATATTGTTTAATGTTGAACGAAAAGGGGTGGAAAATAAATACCGTAGAATGCTTGCGTGGGAGGAGGGTATTTTGTATCTTTGCACGTTGGAAAGCAACGAACCCTATGACACAACACGATAATGTCTTCTCTTTGACTGACATAAAGAAGAAGGCTGACAAGATTCAGATTTTTGACGAACGCACTATCGACGAGGAGGGCAAGGCAATCTCCTTTGTTGACCAGATGGCGCTTGTTACTCACTACCTGCAGATAAAGGATTTGGGGGTAGAGGTGCCTTATGCCAAGAAGGCTGAGGATATTCTGGATTCGTGGTGCGACTTTGCGACAGGTGGCAAGGCAAAAGAGCAGGTGCAGGATGCTGTCCGCGAGGGCGGTATGGCACTTCAGCAGTATCTCTTCCCCGAATTGTTTCAGGTGCGTTTTCCTGCTCAGGAGAATCCTTCGTTCACCTTCATAGACCTGTTTGCAGGCATCGGAGGTTTCCGCATGGCTTTCCAGAATCTGGGTGGCAAGTGCGTGTTCTCTTCCGAGTGGGACGAGCAGGCAAAGAAGACCTACTATGCCAATTATGGTGAAGTGCCTTTCGGCGACATCACCAAGGAGAGCACAAAGAATCTTATTCCCAAGCAGTTTGATGTACTGTGTGCAGGATTCCCTTGCCAGGCGTTTTCCTTGGCTGGCAAGAAACTTGGATTTGAGGAAACACGAGGCACATTATTTTTTGATGTGGCTGAGATATTGCGACGCTACCAGCCAAAGGCTTTCTTCCTGGAGAATGTAAAGGGGTTGGTCATTCACGATAAGGGCAGGACATTCAAAACCATCCTGAACACTCTGGACGAAGTAGGTTATGTAGTGCCCGACCCCGAAATCGTTAATGCAATGTATTTCGGTGTGCCTCAGCATAGAGAAAGAATATTCATCGTAGGCTTTAGAAAGGACCTGGGTATCAGCAAGGCAGATTTCAAGTACCCAGAGCAAAAAGAGGTTACGAAGAAATGGATAGATGTGAGGGAAGAAAATGCTGTACCAGCCAAATATTACCTGTCTACACAATACATTCAAACCTTGATAAACCACAAGGCGCGACACGAGGCTAAGGGCAACGGATTTGGTTATGACATCATCCCCGACGACGGCATTGCACATGCCATCGTTGTGGGTGGTATGGGCAGAGAAAGCAACCTGGTTATAGATTTTCGTCAGACAGACCTTACCCCAACCACCCGAATCAAGGGCGAGGTCAACCGTCAGGGCTGGCGAAAGATGACACCCAGAGAATGGGCGCGCCTGCAGGGATACCCCGATACGTTTGATATAGTAGTGGCTGATGCTTCGGCTTATAAACAATTCGGCAACAGTGTGGCCGTGCCAGCCATCCAAGCCACCGCAGAACAGATATTAAAAACCTTAAAGCATTATGGCTACATCAGGTAACAAGGGCGAATGGAGCGAGATTTACACCCTGTTCCGTTTGTTGGGAGAAGGCAAGGTTCATGCTGGCGATGCCAATATGAACAAGATGGAGTTGTATTACCCCATACTCAATATCATCCGTCAGGAGAACGCCAGATATGAATACAAGCCAAACCCAGAGGCAAATATTGTTGTCATAGACGAGGATGGCAAGGAATATGCCCGTATTTCCATGAGCCGATTTCTGGAAGAGTCAGCAAGACTATTTGCAGAAATTAAATCATCGAAGGGAGTGAAGACTATCCCTGATTCCGAGGTGTTCATGAACGAGATTGGATGCAAGTCGCTGAAAGCGCCATCAGGAAGCAAGGCCGACATACATATTGTCATACACGACCTAAGAACAGGCATGACACCCCTGCTGGGTTTCAGCATCAAGTCTCAATTGGGTAGCGCCTCCACTTTGCTCAATGCTGGCAACACCACCAACATCCTATACAGATTGTTGGGAAAAGACCTAACAGATGATGACATTGCCAATATCAACGGTATAGAAAATCATTTGCCCCGAATGAAAGCCTTGTTTGATATGGGATGCAAACTTGAATATGTAGATACTCCGCACGATACATTCCGCGACAATCTCCAGTTTCTTGACACCAGCATGCCCCGATTCATTGCCGAATGTCTGGTAGCAGATTGCGAAGAATCTTCTACAAGCAAGGTGTCTGATGTGGTAGCAGTGGTTGCCAAGCGCAATCCCCTGCATTACATGGGCAAAAACGTGGAAACCTTCTATGAGCATAAGATGAAGGTTTTGCTCGTGGATGTAGCCTTGGGCATGACACCGTCCAAGCAATGGTTGGGCAAATACGATGCCAACGGCGGTTATCTGGTGGTGCGCAAGGATGGCGAGGTGGTATGCTACCATTTCTACAACCGAAACGATATAGAGGACTATCTCTACTACAATACAAGATTTGAGCGTGCAAGCCGTTCACGATACGGATTTGGTTCACTCTACCGAGGCGATGACGGACAAGTCTACATAAAATTGAATCTACAGATTCGTTTCTTAAAATAAATAATTGCACCTCCGAAAAGGGGGCTATGCGAAGATGATGCTAACCCGTACGGAGACCTGCCGTTTTGAAAAATACCAATGTCCTGCCCTCGTGGGCGGGACATTTTCTTTTCACACAAGTTCATTATACCCATTATTTTCTCGTTATCAATTGAAATTTCGCATATATGCAAACTTTTTACATGTACGCTGGCTAACGCTATATGAGCGCAAACGATAATTTGAAAAAGTATCATATATTATTTTGTATGTACGGTGTTTTGTGTATCTTTGTAGGGTTTTGAACCACCTAACTATAACTACAGTCTTATTATGGCAAGATTTGCACAATACTATTTGAAATACGATTTAACGGACATGTTCGCCAGGGAACGCATGGCCGAGAGACAGAAGATTTTTGGTTCTTATTTTGAGAATAACGACAGCATAGAGTTTTCACATGGCGAGGGAGAGGAGAAGAAGGTTTTCAAGCATCAGGTATGTCACTTGGCATTGAACCGCAACATCATTGTCATGCGCATTGCCAACGACAAGAAGAAGACGGTGGAGCAGGATTTTAAGGAGGTGGATGTAAAGCACGAACCATCGTGCTTTGTTGTCATCGACAATCGTGACAAGTGCCGTCGCATCGCCATACAGAAGAAAAAGGCCTTCGGCAGCACAAAGGCTTTGGCCGAGATATTGGCCAGTCAAATCAGCGACAGGATGAAATGCGATTGCAACATCAGCATAGAACTTCTTCCCCAGTTCTACCCCAAGGACTTTTACGAGGCGTGGCGCCTGCAACAGCATCATACATCGAAATTGCGCTTCAATGTCTGTGAGCGCGAAGTGCCAAGGGATTTCGACAGGGAGAAATACGACGACGACAGCATTATGGAGTTTGCCATAAAGGCCAACGAGGAGGCGATGAGAAGTAAATACCGTACCGTGCTGGAGTTGAACCCTCCCGATAACGAGTCGTGCCTGTATGTTGACGAGGACAGCAACTACATCCGCAATCTGGTAAGGTTCAGCGCAAGCACGGGCAACTCCATAGAGATTGTCACGCATGATGGTGCAAAGTTCGTTTGCTTCATTGACGAGGAAGGAGAGAGCGACAAGGTGGTCACCAACGAGTTTGACACGGAATTGCTTGACCTGCTCTTTGATGAGGAGGCAGAGAATCGTGAGGGCACAGAGCAGAAGGTTTTAGAGTATGTCAATGGAATGAAGTACACCGTAGACAATGAGGAGAAGGGAGAGGCAGTTGCATGATCAGAAGACTGGAAAGCAAACAGGAGCAGAGGGCGGTGCGCTTAAAACTATACAGTGACGATGTCTATGTCATTGCGCACAAGGCCGTGAAGGAGGTGACGGCCACATTGAGTGTGGAGGAGATTTTCTCCTCGGCAGACAACCTTGCCAGCCATCTGCTGGAGAACGGGATTTCGGATAAGGATTTCATTGACATGGAGATTGATGATGTGAGGGAGGAACTGGATGATGAACGAGACCTGTTTCCTCTTCTGTCAGTAACCTTCGTGAAACTATGCGCTCTGCGCAAAGCCAAACCCATTGCCGCAGACATTGCCAGAGCCTTGGTGCACAGGTGTCAGGAGTTTGAAGACTTCACGCCACTGCTTGGCAAACTGGCCAATGCAGAGAATAGGCGCATTGTAGAGAAAGGTCGTATAAATCTGTTAGAATACGAACTGAAAACGCTTGAAAAGGACGGATTTGATAAGGATAGCATGATGGTGCTTGATAAACTTCTGTTGATCGTGCTGAAGATGGATATCCCAGACCAGAAGGTGGCAGAAAGACTGTTTTCACAATATAACGATAGCAACAATCATGCTATACAAAAGTATGTGGATAAAATCCGTCGGAACACAGAGCAATGCACCCAAAACCAAAACATGCCAACCACAATAAACACAAACGGAGGCGCAGCAATAATGGGAGGAGATTTTAACGCCACTCAATTTATATCACACAAACAACATGAATCCAAATGAGCGACAAGAAGATAGTCATAAATACGCAGGGAGGTACAGTAATCACTGGTGGGACTTTCTCAAATGTGCAATTCGTAGCACAACAGAATGTTGTATATAATACGGAGCAGAAGTGTGCAAATGACAATGGGGATATGGACGAAGTGGCGGTAGTGCTGGACAATGTGCAAGATGACACAGAAAACACTTTAATGCCAGGAATTCCACATTCGGTGGAATCTTGTTTCTATTTCGCCAATGAGTATGTAAGGGAAATCATAGATGCCATTGTTAGTGAGTTCTATACTAATAGGCATACTGATTTGGCAATGATAGAGGTAACGCTATTTGACCATGGGCAATTACGCAAACGTAATTTGCACAAACCATTTGTGCGTGCGTTGGTGGATTGGGGAATCTTGGCTAATGATGTGGACATAGATAAGATATGTAGTGGTATGGCGTCAAAATTCAGAAGCCTACCACAAAATGGTTATAGAAGTTGGGGTAGTAATCATACCAACGAACGTGAATTGTGCAGAAGAATAGGCGAAAAATTACCCGAATCGATGAAGTATAAACGATAGGCGCACTCATTCTACTCATCGGGAAAAATCATTCTTGCTCATTCTCACTCATTCGGCTCATTATCATCTGATAGTGAGCCGAATATATTTTATGCATCCTGTTGCATGAGAGGAAAGTGCCGTACCTTTGCACCAGTTCCTCTGAGATGAGCGGCAACGGTGCGGGCCATCCATAGACAGGCGGAGGCAGAGAGATATATTATGAAATCAATTTTCAAAGTTCTCAAACAAGGCGAGCCCCAGCAGGTGGCAAGCCAGAAGGCCGAGGGAGGCCAGTTGAACAAATGTATGATCACCCTGCAGGAATGGGGCGACAAGTATGCCAATACCTTTGTATGCACCCTGCTGGGCAACAGCGCCCTGTGCCGGTGGTCGGCTGGAGATGTTGTCCTTGCCAGTTTGCGATTCCAGGCCCGAGAGTACAACGGCCAGTGGTATCAGGACATCACGGTGAACGACATTCTGACGGCGAACTAATAGAGAGAAGTATTAAATCAATCAACCCATTTGAATAAAGCGGTTTTGAGTGGAGTCTCATGAGTGAAACAGCGCGCAATCTTCACACTCCGCCAAGTTCAAACTAAACTTTATTCAAAGCAATGACTATCAAACTACAACTACCCGATGCTGTATATGCATCACTTTTGAAGGGCAACGCCCGAGTACAAGGCACCATAGCACTGGTATCGCCCAGAGAGGGAAATTTCAATGTGCATAGCAGAAAACGAAACCCGTCTGCTCGCGAGTTCCGCAAACTGCCCCACGGAAGGGTATCGATGAGTTCCGAGAACCTTCGGTTGACGCTGAGCGTAGATTTTGACGAGCACGGAATACATCCGGCACAGGTGCTCATTGATGAGAGTATTACCGCAAGCCAATATATAATGGGGACCGAACTATGACATTTGGAATTTCAAATAGTGTAAAATCTCAGCAGGTGCAGATATGCACCTCTAAGATGCTGAGGGAGGCAATAGATTCGCCACTTGTAGCACAGGTGTGTGCCGAGATAAAAGACGCATGGGAGCAAGAGAAACGTGGGGAAATCACCC
>CAJGDX010000106.1 GCA_904502185.1 uncultured Bacteroidaceae bacterium
GAGTTGCAGTTGAAGGTTTCGGGAAACTATATTGTAGAGGTTTTTGACGACGAACAGTCCGATGAATCTCCGGTGGCTGTATACGAATTTTCCGTCGTTGAGTCCGGTGCTTCTGTAAGTGCCGCAGTCAGTGGTGATACCGATATCTCTTTCAATGACAAATATCAGCAACTCTCCTTTGTGGTGTCTTATCCCTCTTATGTCACTTCGCCTGCTACTGAAATAAAGCCTGTTGTTTATCAGAACCGTAGACGTGACAATATGGTCAGTGGGCTGGTGCCTACATATACGGCAGGCGGCAAGGCCGAATATGTGAGGAATGAACGCCTGATATTCAAGGCCGGGAATGAGTACCGCCGTTTTGAACTGGCCGACCCCAATTCTCCGGGTGAGGGTGTTGAAGAGGTTGTCTATTCAGCCCCCAATTACAATGCACTGCTGTATATGGACAAACCACGTAGGTCGCATTCGAACTACAGAGACGAGAATGGCCTCTACTATGTGAACACTTTCGAAGGCTATGGTACCGAGATAGAGGCCGATTATGTGAATGTTCATTTTGCGTTGGATATTCCTTATCGCAGTGGCGGTGATTTCTATCTGTCAGGTGATTTCTGCGGTAAAGGATATAGCGAAGAAAACAGGCTTTATTATGATGAAGAGGGTGGGTACTATTTCACGTCGCAGATGCTGAAATTGGGACTTTACAATTATCAGTATGTTTGGGTGCCTTCAAGTTCGGGCAGGGCAGACCTCTCCTTTATCGAGGGTGATTTCTATAACACGGAGAACGAATACCTTATATATATATACTATCGTGGTTTTAGCGACAGATATGATAGGCTACTGACCGTCTATCGTATAAACTACAATCCGGAAAGGAATTAACGGCACTTAACAAAAGTGATATATAAAGCAGTAGCCACCGCATGCTGGCTACTGCTTTATATATATGTGTGGTTTAGAACCTGTCAACGAATCTCTGTACGTAAGCCCAAATTCCCTTTTTCTCGATATTGAGCATTTTACCGATTCTACGCAAGGTCTTCAGGCACTTTGTGTTGTTCGCAATCTGTCTCCTCGCAAACCAATAGAATACGAATGTTATGAGTATGCTCAATGCTATTACAATGTATAATTGTGTCTCTATTGATGCACCCATTCTGTATGAAAGGAACCATAGTACAACTATCATGAAGTTTGCCGACAAAATTGATATTGTTGTGCCTATGTGCGAGAATCCAAGGTCAATGAACAAATGGTGCAGGTGCGATTTGTCGGCCTCAAATGGAGGTTTGCCATTGATGACGCGTGTTGACATGACGCGCAATGTGTCGAATACCGGTATGGCAAGCACAGCCAATGTGAATGGAATCAGACCAAAGCCTTTCAGTACAAGTGGCGCACAATTTGCCTCGGCATGCAATATGCTCATTACGAACATTGCCATCATTGTGCCGATTACGAGTGTTCCGCCGTCTCCGATGAACATTTTTGTTTCTGTCCCGAATACGTTGTGCAGGAAGAACGGTACTATAGCTCCGGCAGCAGCAGTTGCAAGTGTCGCCATTACAAGGTTGCCCGATTTGTAGAAGAATATGGCGAACAGTATCGATGACATGAAACAGAAACCCGAAGACAAACCGTTTACACCGTCTATGAGATTTATGGCATTGATGATTCCTACCGAAGCGAATATCGTAAGTGCATACGCTGCCCAATTAGGAATGGTGCTTACTCCCCACAACCCCCAGAAGCAGTTGATGCTCGATTTGCTTGCATACATCAGCCATACGATAATCAGAATCTCTATCAGGAAACGTACAGCCGGCGAAAGGTCTATTATATCGTCAACTGTACCGATATACAACATTATCAGCATTGCCGATATGAGCATGAATGTGCTGGCACTGTTGAAGATGGTTGGCGAAATGCATAGACCTATCGTTATTCCAAAGAATACTGCCAATCCGCCCATGACCGGTACAGGGTTGCGCTGTAATTTTCTTGCATTGGGGTTGTCCACCAGATTTTTTATTATTGAAATTTTAAGTATTTTCGGGTGTATCCACAATGTTCCTATGAAGGCGAAAAGTGCAGTCAGCAATATTTGTTGAAAACTAGTCATATTTACTATTCACTTATAATGATTCAAACTAATGACTTTATTCGCAAATGTACTAATTTAAATTAATTAAAAGAAAAAAAAACATAATTTTCCGCATTTTCAAGAAAAAATAGATGTTATGTTACAATTGAATCTTTATAGTCACATCTGGCGAATGGTAGAGGCCACTCTTGTACATCGGCATGGAAGTCCATTACACAAGGAATGCTTTATCCTATTGTTTTTATTCCAAATGAAAAAAACGGCACTATGTTTTGCTGTTTCCTGTTTTTGTATAAATTTGCACTCTGATTTGAATGATATATAAAACAGCCGGGTAGCATCTTGGCTCTATTTTTGAAATATAATGACAACATCCAATCACGTAGTAATTATGGCCGGCGGAATAGGGAGCCGCTTTTGGCCGATGAGTACAATTGATTGCCCTAAACAGTTCATTGATGTCCTGGGGTGTGGAAAATCACTGCTTCAGCTTACAGTGGATCGTTTTGTGGGTATATGCCCTTTGGAGAATATCTGGGTGCTGACCTCGGAGAAATACGCCTCTTTGGTAAAGGAACAGCTACCTATGATTCTTGAGGAGAATATATTGAAGGAGCCTTGTCGCCGCAATACAGCTCCTTGTATTGCCTATGCTGCCTGGAAGATAAAAAAACGCGATCCGAATGCAAATATGGTTGTAACTCCCAGCGACCATTTTGTTGCCGATGTGCAGGAATTCCGTCGTGTCATTAAATCTTCATTGGGCTTTGTTGCCGGCTCTGATGCAATACTTACATTAGGCATAAAACCGACACGCCCCGATACCGGGTATGGATACATTGAGGCAGTGCTGGGTGATTCTTCCCTGTCTAACAAGGAGGTATTCCGCGTCGATTCGTTCAAGGAGAAACCTTCGTTGGAAATTGCCGAGGCTTATATTGCAAAGAATAATTTCTATTGGAATTCGGGTATCTTTATATGGAACGTCTCAACCATTGTAAATGCGTTCAGGATATATCAGTCACCAATTGCATCTGTCTTTGAGTCACTTGTGCCGTATTATTATACCGACGACGAGCAGCGTCTTGTCAATGAACGTTTCCCCGAGTGCCGTAGCATTTCGGTCGATTACGCCATAATGGAACGTGCCGATGAGATATTCGTCTTTCCTGCAGATTTCGGATGGAGCGATCTTGGAACATGGATGTCACTGCATTGCAATGCTCCGAAAGACGTAAACGGAAATGCAGCCTTAAACGGAAAAACGAGTTTTGTGGAGTCAAAGAATTGCGTGGTGAATACACGCGGATTGAAGAATGTAGTTGTTATCGGTATGGACAATTGCATTGTTGCCGAGAATGGCGGCAATCTGCTTGTGTGCCGTATGTCGGACGAGGGGATGATAAAAGAGTTTTCCGAAGAGAAATGATTTGCCCTGTTCGGCAGTTACTATAGGAGCGACGTCATGCGTCGCTCTTTCTGTTTTCTGCAAGCTTTACGAATGTGTCTGCGCTCATCCCTGCATCATATGCCAGGCCGAACAGTTCGAAAAGTTTGTTTGACCGCCCGTTTATCGCACTCTCTATGGCAGTTACCGATTTTTCCTTCTCTCCCGTATTCCATAAGATGTATGCAATGTATGCGTCTATGTCGGTCGGGTCGTAGCATAAATCCCTGCAGTATTGGAATACGCGTTTTGCCAATACGAAGTGCTTGTGCGCCGTCAGGTGCGCTCCAAGTCGGTAAAAGGCATCCTCAGTGGTCCACTCCTTGGCCTCGAGGATGTTCATGTCATCGAAAGTGAGGTTTTCCTTGTCGCGAAGTTCGTACAGGTGTTTTTCGGTCAGCACCAATTGTTTCAAGTTGTCCGTGTGCATGAGTAATGCCATGGATAAGGCATCCTCGGCTCTCCCGGTCTCTCCTATGCTGTCGAGCAACATGGCCTTGTTTATTCTTGCGAGCATTATCTCGATGGATTCTTCCTGTGCATTCTCGATTGCCGATGCGAAATATTGTAATGCATCGTCGATGTTGCCGCAGTGGTAACTGATGAGGCCCAGGTAGAATAGTGGTGCCACGGCCTTGTCGTACTTCCGGGCAAATGTCGTCAATATCTCTTTTGCCTTGGAGTAGTCTTTCAGGTGGTAATAGCAGTATCCCTGCATAATGCCTGCATATTCAATGCTTTCGTCTATGGCATTTTCGTACTCGAAACTTTCGAGAGACTTGCCGAACTTCTTTACCATGTAGTAGACGTGTCCCAACTGCTCCCAGTAGAATGTGGAGTATGGGTTTTCGTCAAGTAACCTGTTGTATATGTCGACAGCCTGGTTTGTGCGTTGCAGTTCGATGAGACATTCGGCTTTCACTTCCAACAACTGCCTTTGCTTGGGTGCTGACTTCAGTGCTATTTCGCATATTTGTAATGCTTCAATGGCAAAGCCGCAGTCCAGTAGGATTTCCAATGCGTCGTATACGCAATCCCGGTCCGGTCCGGCTTGCCTGAGGATGGTCAATGCAATCTCTCTTGCCTCCTTGAAGTTCTTGAGTGCGAGCATTATTTCAGCTTTCAAGCTCAGAGTATCGGCCTCATTGGTAAACTCAAGTCCTTTGAACAGTTCGTATGCCCTCTCCGGTTCGTTGTAGCAGAGCGACAACTTAATCTCCATCTTTATGTTCTCGGGTGCCGATGGGTGGAAGCGCTTGGAGGCTTTCATTACCTCTTCTGCCTCGGCCTTGTTGTCAATGAACAGGTAGTACGACAATAAATCTACGAACTCGTCCACGCCGAAATATGAATTCATATTCAGCTTGCGCGACTGCTCGTAACGTGTAAGCAGTTCGCGGAATTCGGGAGAGTCGAAGAATTCTTTATCGTAGTTCATTGCTGTATGAGTGGTACTCAAGGGCTTATTTGCCCTTGAGTTTGTTCCAAGTATCTTTCAGTGAAACGGTGCGGTTGAAAATCAGGTTATCGGCAGTAGAGGCCGGGTCAATGTTGAAGTAGCCGATGCGCTGGAACTGCAGATAGTCGAGCGGTTTGCGCTCTGCGAGATACTTCTCGACCTTGCAATTCTTCAAAACCTTCAAAGAGTCGGGGTTTATCATCTCTTTCATGGCTTCAAGAGCGTCGCAGTTCTTTGCCTCGCGTATTGCCGCCATCTCATCACGTGGATTCTCTGCACTCCACAGACGGTCGTAGAGGCGTACCTCAGCGTCAAGACAATGACGGCGGCTTACCCAGTGGATGGTGCTCTTTACCTTGCGGTTGGCATCTGCCTCGCCTGTCTTTGTCTGCGGTATGTACTCACAGAGAACCTCTGTCACATTGCCGTTCTCGTCCTTGTTGCAGCCGGTGCAAAGTACGATGTATGCGTTCTTCAGACGCACCTCGCGACCAGGTGTCAAGCGGAAGTAGTTCTTTGGAGCATCCTCCATGAAGTCGTCGCTCTCAATCCAAAGCTCGTTGCAGAACTCTATTGTGTGTGTGCCGTCTTCCGGACGTTCCGGGTTGTTTATTGCAGTGAGCTCCTCAACCTTGTCTTCAGGATAGTTGGTTATGGTGAGCTTGATGGGGTTGATTACTGCCGAAACACGTGTGGCGCGGCTGTTCAGGTCTTCGCGTACGGCGCTCTCGAGCAGTGCGAAATCGTTGAGTGCGTCGTATGTGGTGTAACCGATCTTGTCAACAAAATTTCTGATTGATTCGGGAGAGTAGCCGCGACGGCGGAAACCGCAGAGTGTCGGCATACGTGGATCGTCCCAGCCGTTTACCAAGCCCTCTTTTACAAGGATAAGCAGGTTGCGCTTGCTCATCAGGGTGTAATTGAGGTTGAGTTTGTTGAACTCGTACTGGCGTGGACGGTTGTCGTCAAGGTCCTTGCCGTCTTTTACCCAGTCGACAAACAGGTCGTACAAAGGACGGTGAGGAACGAACTCAAGTGTACACAATGAGTGTGTGACACCCTCGAAGTAGTCGCTCTGGCCGTGAGCGAAGTCATACATCGGGTATGCCTTCCACTTCTCGCCGGTGCGGTGGTGTGCTGCCTTTACGACGCGGTATATGATAGGGTCGCGGAAGTGCATGTTGGGGCTTGCCATGTCTATCTTGGCACGCAGCACCATCTTGCCCTCCTCAATCTCGCCAGTATTCATCTTCCGGAACAGTTCAAGGCTCTCTTCGATTGGACGGTCACGGTAGGGGCTGTTTGTGCCGGGCTGTGTGGGTGTACCCTTCTGCTCGGCAATCTGCTCTGCGCTCTGCTCGTCGATATACGCCTTGCCCTCC
>CAJGDX010000107.1 GCA_904502185.1 uncultured Bacteroidaceae bacterium
GTTGGCACTGCGAGCGTGTGGAAAACCAATATCAATTAAGAGTTGGTAGTACAGTAAACTATGTATATCCAGATATTGTATTTTTCAAGAACGACAATCCTTTGTTTGTTATTGAAATGAAAAAACCTAACCACACTCAAATTAAAGAAGAAATAGTACAACTTTTCTCTTATATGAAATTACTACCAGTGCAGTTTGGTATATATATAGGAGAACATATAGAATTGTTTTATTATGAGTTTGGCAAAGAACCTGTAAGTGTATTAAAAATTGACTTCGTAGAAAACTCTAAAAATGGTAAAAACTTTATTGAACATTTCAAACAAGAAAATTTCAATACCGAACAACTTACTAATTTTTGCATTGCTCAAATAGCAAAACAAGAAAAGCAAAAAGAGATAAACGAGTTTATTAACGAACTTACAACAGAAAAAGGCAAGCAATTATTTATTGAATTGTTAAACACAAAATTGATAAACGAGGGGTATAGTACTGAGGATATTGAAAAAATCACAAATGAAATAGAAATCAATATCATTCGTAAAAAACAATTACGAATACAACAACAGATACAAGATACTCCATTGACAAAACAACATACTATAACAAAAAATAAACATTTAGACCATACTCACTACAGACTTAATGGATATGGCAACTATGGTAAAGGTCGTTTAGCATTATCCATAGTACAGTTGTTTGTAAGAAATAACCCTCAACTTACATATTATGAAATTGTAAATGCAATTCCATTTGGTATAGAAAAGTATTCGGAAATACAAAAACGAAAAGAAAACTCAAATGACTTATCCAAAGACACTCGTTGGTTTGAAAATGATTTAATGACAAGTGCAGACGGCATAAGCTTTGCTTTTACAACACAAATTGGTCGTCATAATATTGGAGCAATTATAGATTTTGCCACTTCACAAGGATATACAGTAGAACCTATCAAATAACCACTTTGACACCAGTAGCCATTCCCAAAGGGCAAACAAGTAAAATGACTTCGGTTTGAAGTCATTTTTTTGTAAATATAGAGTTAATTGCAGAGCCACAAGTCGCGCGTTGCGGAAGAAATCCGCAACAACGCGGGTGGTGTTTGCGAAGCAACTGCAATTTGGTCAATGGCAAGCACCAACCATGCAAGCGAATGAAATAAATTGCAAATAAAATTTGCATTATTTCATTTGCTTACGCTATATTTGCAGTGTATTCAAGTAAAACTCGAATACAAGACATTCGAAAATGCTCAATCGCCTCTGAATCACCACCTCGGAAAATGAACGAGCATAATATTGCAAACGTTGAGAGTATGCGCATAGGCGTAGACTACTCTCATAGTTTGTAATGGCTTGTGGTGAGCCAAGAGGCGTATGACGAGGGTCTGCGCTTTTCTTTTTATAGTTAAGCTAAAGACTTTAACAAGCAACTTAATGTTTAACTATAATTTTTACGTATGAAAAAATCATTCTTCTTTGCTTTTATTATTGCATTTATTTTTGTTATGGATGCAACTGCTCAAACATATAAGTTTTACTCAACTGATTTTGCCTATAAAGCAAAAGATACATACGGATACTGGTCGGATTGGTCAGATTGGGAAAAATCCAGATGTCTGATTTCGATAAGTCTTGATAGGGAGGTGATAAATATTTATAGTGAAGACCCACAAGAATTTGACATCTATGGGGAAATTGGTGAAAAAGAAGATGAAAACGGAAGTTCTATTATATTATCCTGTATTGATAAAAAAGGTTTGAGATGCAATGTGAAATTCAGACGACAATACAGTGGTGTATTGCAACTTTATATTGAATACAACGATTTGATGTATGTATATTGCTTAAGAGCAAAAAATTAAAATGAATAACAAGACATCGCAAATCTATAATCTTGTAGGCGAATATAGAACTAATATAAAATAGTACCTAATAGAAAAAGCATCAGCTAACAGTTGATGCTTTTTCTATTAGTATATAACAGATATAGAGAATACAAATATAGGTATAAGTGCTTCTTGACGGAATAGGCTCTGATAATTGTGTACTATACATCTCATCAGGTACACGATGGGCATACTGCCACCACCTGGTGTTTAGCAAATTTAAGAATATAGAAATAGAGAAACCAAATTAACCTTTTCGACACCAACACCCCCTTTCCAAAAGACTAAAAACGGAGTTACCTCCCGCCACCCACACTGCTGTTTAAATATTTTACTCTATATTTGCACGATTGATAAATAACGATGGATATGAAATAAAAAGTGCTGGATATTGATGTTTGGATAAATGGTTTTCTTGGTAAGTTGAACGATGCTTTTCAGAACCGAGTATGGTTCGTAGGTCTGCAAGGCAGTTATGGTCGTGGCGAGGCAACCTATATGCCCCTCACAGGTGAGCCGGCAATCTTGTGAAAATAAATTCAAATCAGTTTCTTTATCTTTACGCAAGTTTTTGTAACTTCGCAAAAATGTTTTTGCGAAGTTACAAAGATGATAAATACACTTAAGAAACTATTTTATGATGTTACCTCTCTTGTCCCCGAGGAGGCGATAAAGTTAACCGGCGACGGTTCGAACAGATGCTATTATAGAATGAGAAGCGGCGAGGTGTCGCTCATTGGTACAGTAGGACTTTCTGTTGAGGAGAACCGCGCCTTTTTTGCTATTTCGGCGCAGTTGGCGGTGCGTGGAATTGATGTTCCTGTGGTGATGGCTGTTTCGGACGATGAACTATGTTATGTTCAGAACGACCTTGGCGATGTGAACCTCTTCGAGCATTTGAAGCCTGCGCGTGAGAGTGGCTGCTTCGACGATGCACAGTGTGGCGACCTCTGCAAAGTGATGTCTTTGCTCCCGGATATTCAGTATCTTGGTGCCGAGGATTTCGACTTTTCTGTCTGTTATCCCGTGGCAGCGTTTGACAAGCGTTCTGTGTTTTGGGACTTGAACTATTTTAAATATTGTTTTCTTAAGGCTGTGGGGCTCGAGTTTAACGAGGCTCCATTGGAAGAGGAGTTTGAGCGTCTGTCGGCAGTGTTGCTGAAGGATGATGAAAATACGTTTATGTTCCGCGATTTTCAGTCGCGTAATGTGATGTGGCACAATGACCGTCCCTGTTTTATAGATTTTCAGGGTGGCCGTCGTGGTCCGATATATTATGATGTTGCATCCTTCGTGGGACAGGCGAGGGCGAAATATTCTGCCGATGCGGTGCAGCGGATGATTGATGCTTATCTTGAGTCGCTGAAACGCTATCGCTCGGTGGAGCGCGAGGAGTTTATGCGTACTCTTGCTTTTTTCCGTCTTTTCAGACTGTTGCAGAATCTGGGTGCTTATGGTTTCCGTGGCCTGCTGGAGCGCAAGAAGGCCTTTGTAGAGAGTATTCCTGCTGCTATAGCACAGGTGAAGGAACTGCTGGCGCAACTTGATGGTGAATATCCGTTGCTTACCGAATTGTTTGACCGTGCAGCTGATATGCCACTCTTTGTCAAGCAAGCGGACGATGAACTGACTGTGGATGTCATGAGTTTCTCGTATAAGCGTGGTATTCCCGATGACTATTCGGGCAATGGAGGCGGTTTTGTGTTCGACTGTCGTGCCATACATAACCCCGGACGTTACGAACCTTACAAGAAATTGTGTGGATATGACGAACCGGTCATTCGCTTCCTCGAGGAGCAGAGCGAGATAGGGGCTTTCCTCGAAAATGTCTATTCCATTGTGGATATGATGGTCGCAAATTACAAAGAGCGTGGCTTCAAGCATATACAGATTTGTTTCGGTTGCACCGGCGGACAGCATCGTTCGGTGTACAGCGCCGAACACACTGCGCGACATATTGCCGACAAGTTTGGCGTGAAGGTTGTTGTGACGCACAAGATGCAGAATAAGAGATATGTGATTGAGGCAAAATAAACAAAAATTTATACTATGAACGATTTATTGAAGATGCTCGATGGTTCGCCCGTGAACTTTTTGGCTGTGCAGTATGCCGAGAATGTGCTTACTGCTAATGGATTCACTAAGGTGGAACTGGGCGCAATGCCTCTGCTCGAGCCGGGTAGTGGCTACTATATTACAAAAAACAGTACGGCGCTGTTTGCCTTCAGAGTGGGAACAGGCGCAGCAACAGAGGGTTTCAAATTGATATGTGCGCACACCGATTCTCCGGGGTTCCGCATTAAGCCTGATGCTGAAATGTATTCCGAGGGTGGAATGATTCGTCTGAATACGGAGGTTTATGGTGGTCCCATTCTCTATACATGGTTTGACCGTCCTTTGTCTGTTGCCGGTCGTGTCATTCTGCGTGGCGAGTCGCCCTTGCGTCCCGTGACACGTCTGTTGCATGTGAAGCGTCCTTTGTTGCTGATTCCTCATATTGCCATTCATTTCAATCGCGAGGTGAACGATGGCAATAAACTTAACCGTCAGCGCGACATGATGCCGGTGCTTGGCTTCATTAACGGTCACTTCGAAAGGGAGAATCTTCTCGTCAGAATTATAGCAGAAGAACTGGCTGTGGATGCAAAGGATATTCTCGATTTCGATCTATCGCTGTATGATGCTACGCCTGCCTGTCTGTGTGGCTTGAACAACGAGTTTGTTTCCTGCGGACGACAGGATGACCTGCTGATGGCTTTTGCCGGATTGCAGGCGATGATAAACAGCAAGGCTTCGTCGATGACTCAGGTGCTTGCCCTCTTCGACAACGAAGAGACTGGTAATGTCACCAAGCAGGGTTCGGCCTCTCCGGTGCTTCGTCATCTGCTCGACACCATTATTCTTAACCGTGGTGGCAAGAGTGGTGACCTCTATGCTGCTGTGGAGAATTCGTTTATGATTTCTGCGGATATGGCTCATGCTCTGCATCCCAACTATCCCGAAAAACATGACCCGACGAATCATCCGGTGATGGGTGGAGGTCCTGTGATTAAGTTCAATGCCAATCAGAAATATGTCACAGATGCCGAGTCGGCTGCTGTCTTTGCCGAGGTGTGCCGTAAGGCAGGTGTTCCTTTCCAGTATTTTGTGAATCGCTCGGATATGGTGGGCGGTGGCACTTTGGGTAACACGTTGACTACACAGCTGCCTATGCGTGGCGTGGATATGGGTAATCCCATGTGGGGCATGCACTCCATTCGTGAGACTTCGGCGCTTGTTGATACGGGTTATACCATCAGGGCTTTTACTGAATTCTATAATTTATAGATTGGGGTAGGGCGGTTATACCCTTGTAAACGATAAAAGGTTCATCGGACTCCGATGAACCTTTTATCGTTTATCTCTTACCAGGAGATTTATTTTGCAAGCTCTTTTACGATTTTCTGCATTTCGGGATACTGTTCCTCCATGCTTGTGAGCAGTTTATACTGTGCGGCTGTACGTACAAGGTTGTGTTTGGGGTAACGTGTCTTGTAGTATGTGTCACCGTCGATGTAGTCCATAAGGAAGCGGAGTACCTGCTCGTAGGTGATATATATCGCTGAGAATGCTAACCACTCCTTCTCGGTCTCTGTCATTGTTGCGCAACGCTCTGACAGATAGCCGGCTGTGTAGTGCTTGAATGTCTCGATGTTCATTGATACGCGGCTGAGGTCTTCGTCGTCCTCTGCTCCGGTGTTGGTGTATGAACGTATGGCATCGCCAAAGTCGTTGAGCGATGTGCTGCTCATTACAGTGTCGAGGTCGATTACGCAGAGAACTTCGTCGTTCTGGTCGAAGAGGATGTTGCTCAGCTTGGTGTCGTTGTGGGTGACACGCATGGGCAGACGTCCGTCCTCTACCATTGCCCAGAAGTCGAGCATCTTCTGACGACGAGATTCTATCCACTCAATCTCTGTTGCAAGTTCAGCCTTGCGTCCTGCCTTGTCGGCTGCGAGTGCTTCGTCCCACTGCTGGAAACGCCAGCGTATGTTGTGGAAGCCTTTGATTACCTCGGCAAGGGGTTCGGTGAAGTCGGCAAGCTGTGCCTGAAATTTACCGATACCTTTACCGCCCATGAATGCGAGACGGGGAGTGTCGGCTACGTTGTGTGTGATTGAACCTTCGATGAATGTGCATACCGCCCAGAAGTTCTCACCCTCCTTGTGGTAGAGTTTGCCATCCTTTGCGGGAACCACTGTGAGTACCTCGCGCATGGGGTCGCCGCCTGCTGCTGATACTTTAGCCTTGATGTGGGTGGTTACGCGCTGTATGTTGTCCATCATTCCGGGAACATCGGGGAATATCTGATGGTTCTTGCGCTGGAGGATGTAGTTGGGGGTGTTGCCCTCTGTCTTAACGATGAATGTATCGTTGATAAAACCGTCGCCCAATGCCTTGATTTCGGTGATGGTTCCTTCAAGGGCGAA
>CAJGDX010000108.1 GCA_904502185.1 uncultured Bacteroidaceae bacterium
ACTATGAAGAAATTATTTATTTCAATGCTTATGGCTGCCTTTGCTATGACATCATTTGCAGGCGGCTTGCTTACAAACACTAACCAGCACTCTGCATTCGTTCGCAACCCCGCGCGTTTTGCATCACTCGACATCGATGCTGTTTATTTCAACCCCGCAGGTACAGCATTCCTTCAGGATGGTTGGCATCTTTCTGCAAACTGGCAGATGGTATGGCAGCAGCGTGACGCTATCAACGCAAAGACCGATACAAAATACAATGGTGAGGTTTATGTACCTGCATTGCCCACATTCATGGCTGCATACAAAACAGGTGACTGGACATTCTCTGGTTTCTTTGGCGTTCCCGGCGGTGGCGGTAAATGTGAGTTTGCTGACGGTCTTCCCAGCTTCAACAACCTTGCAAGCGCTGCAGCAAGCGGTCTTCCCGGAAGCTCTGAGTTTACATCTACACAGTATGTATTCGCTTTGCAGCTCGGTGCGGCTTACAAAATCAATGACAACCTTTCAGCTTTTGCAGGTGTTCGTGGTAACTACACATCGGCTAACTACGAGGGTAAAATCGGTGCTTCAATGCCCACACCTAACGGCAATGTTCCTGTATTCGGTATCGACCTCGACCTCGACCAGACAGGTTTCGCATTCGCTCCCATCGTAGGTGTTGACTACAAGGTTGGTAACTTCAACTTCGCTGCCAAGTATGAGTTCCGTGCTGTTACAACAGTTGAGAACGAGACAAATACATTCGGTCTTTCTCAGATGAACACAGCAACAGGTCAGATGAACAATATGGACCTCACAAATCCTGCAATCTTGAACGCTGCTATGGCTGCAAGCCCCACACTCGGCGCTCTCGCAGGTTTTGCTGATGGCAACACACTTCGCAACGATGCTCCTGCAATGCTTTCACTCGCAGGTTCATGGCAGGCTCTTCCCCGCCTTCAGGTTATGGCTGGCTGGAACTACTACTTCGACAAGGATGCTAAGGTTGAGTCACTTATGGGTGGCGACAACATGAGAAAGCTCACACGCAACACATTCGAGTACCTCTTCGGTGCTGAGTTCAAGGTGACAGAGAAGTTCCTTGTAAGTGCAGGTATCCAGTTCACAAACTTCGGTATCAACGACGAGTACACAAGCGACCTCGCTTTCACAAACGACTCATTCATGACAGGTGTTGGTGGCAAGTACAGCCTCACAGACAAAGTTGACATCAACTTCGGTTACTGCTACGCTAACTACGCTCCCGACAACTGCGTAAAGAATGCAGGTACAGCAATGGAGACAATCACACGTTACGAGCGTAAGACACACAACGCAACTGTAGGTGTTGACTTCCGCTTCTAATATCAGAGGGTAGCACCCTTACAGAATAAAAAATCGCAATGGCAATGCCATTGCGATTTTTTATTTGCTTATTTCGAAAAGCTTTACTCTATATCTTTCTTCAGCAATTTCTACATCAGGTATCTGTTGTATTGCTTCTCGAATCCGATGGTTGTGCTTTCGCTGTGTCCGGGATAAACAGTTGTGTCGTCGGGCAGTGTGAAAAGTTTCCTGCGTATGCTGTCAACCAATGTCTGGTAGTCGGAGTCGGGAAAATCGGTGCGTCCTATACTGCCACGGAACAGGGCATCGCCGGAGAAGAGAACCTTCTCCTTCTCAACGTAATAAGCAAGGCTGCCGGGGGAGTGGCCCGGTACATGTATGGCCTTTATGGTGTTGCCGTTTCCAAAGGTAATAGTGTCGTTGTCGCAAAGTATGGTGCCTAGCTGAGGAATCTTCTCGTTGTAGCGCAGGCCGAAACGTGCGACACGTTCTGTGATGCTCTCTGCCCACTGCCAGTCGCCGTCGTTGGCCGATGTTTTTATGCCGAAGCTCTCTTCGATGAAGGGGTTTCCGAATATGTGGTCGAAATGGAGGTGGGTATTCAGGTGATACTTTATCTGCAAGCCTTCACGGGCAATGAAATTTTTAAGTTCCTCTTTCTCTTCGGGGAAAAGCACTGCTGCATCTATCAGCACAGCCTCTTTGCTCTCGTCCCAAAGCAGGTAGCAGTTTACATCTACCGGGTTGAATACAAATTTCTTGAATTTCATTTTGTTGAATGTCTATTTAAATAAGCATTAGACAATATATTAGTTTACAGGGACGTAAACAACCTTCTTTCCTTTGAAGAATTCCTCTTTGAAGTGGTCGTAGAGGTCAATCATGTCCACGCAGTTCTTGAAGGGGCGTGTCTCTGCCTGCAGGTCACCGCCTTTCAAACAGATTATTCCGTTGGGCAGGGCATTGTGCTGTTCGCGGTTGATGTTTTTGCGACAGATTTTCATAACGTCGCCCAATGGCATAACTGCGCGACTGACAACAAAATTGAACTTCTCCTTTATCTCCTCGCCACGACTGTGGGCGAATGTGATATTTTCCAATCCTATCGCTTCGGATATTTCGCGTGCCACACGCACCTTTTTGCCTATGCTGTCGACAAGGTGAAATTTTACCTCGGGGAAGAGTATAGCCAAAGGTACACCGGGAAAGCCACCGCCGCATCCAAAGTCCATGACGGTTGTTCCACTGCGGAAATTTATCATCTTTGCAATTCCTAAGGAGTGAAGCACGTGGTGCAGATAGAGGTTCTCAATGTCCTTGCGTGAGATTACGTTGATTTTGCTGTTCCAGTCGAGGTACAGGTCGTAGAGGGCACTGAATTGCTCTTTTTGCTTGTCGCTGAGGTTGGGGAAATATTTTAATATGTGTTCCATGTTATTTCTGTTTTATTATTTCATTATGTCTGATAGTTCTTCGTATGAGAATCCCAGTGTGGTTGTTCCTGTTGCATAGGGTGCAATGTCGTATCTGTTGTAGAAGAATAGTATGCTGTCCTCTTTAAGCATAAAATTCTCTGTGGGATAGATATCGTTGAAGGTAAGATACCCCTTTTCCATTATCTCTTTTCTGCTCTTTGCACCTATTTTGTTTGCGAGGGCATCGGTCAGACGGTTGTTAAGCATCTCTTCGTAATTCTCCTTGAAGATGTCGTCAAGCCTTATCTCGTCACCTGTTTCGGGATTGAAGTTTATGTATGTGACAACTGTGTTGGGGTGGGCTCCACCTGTGAAAAAGTAGTTCTCTATTTCGTATATTACGGTATTGTTGCGTCCATATTCGATGTCTGTTTTCAGGTCGTACTCGAAGTTGAACCATACGGGGTTTCTGTTCATCTGCTTCTCGTTAAAGTATTCGGGTCGCAGGTCGTAATACTCTGTGAATGCGTTAGATACAAATGTGTCGATAGCTGCATCCATTCTCATGTTTTCGTATTCGAATATGGTATAAAGAATAGAACTGTTTATCCTGGCTTCGACCTCTTTGTTTTCGCACTCTGCAACTTTTACAGATATATTGCTTACATATTTGGGCGACTCACTGAATGTGTTATCAAGATAACAGGTGTCTTTACGGCTTATTGTCTCGAATTTGATACTGTTGCTCTTATCTTCTTTGCTTTTGCCGGTGCTGCCACCACATGCCGTCATCAGCATTGCAACAATAATTGACAGAAATATTACGCACTTTTTCATCTTTTGTTTGTTATATGTTCACTTCTTGTTACAAAGATAGTCAGAAACGAGCGAAAGTTTGTGCAAGCGAGTGAATAAAAATTTATTTTTATTCCCAACGAGTGTCGCCAAGCTTCGGGAACTCAAAAATATGAAACTTGTTTCAATATTTTTCACAACGAGTGCCCTCTATCTTCGTCGTGTGGACAAAAATAGAACTTTTTCGGCAAAGAACTCTTTGTGCATGAAGAATTAACAAATAAAAACGTAGGCTTATGAAACTTGAAACAATGTTGGCTTTTGCCGGCGGATTAGTGGCAGGTGGAGTGATGGTGATGTTGCTTGCTCCCCATTCGCGTAAAGAGATGTGCGAGAATGTTAAAAAGAAAATGTCTGAGGCAAAGAAATGTGTGGACGATGCTATGGCTAAATGCCACATTAATGGATGCAACGATGGCAGTTGCAGCGTTGAGAATTCAGAATCAATTACATTCGAGGAGTAATGGATGTTCTTAATGCTAACCGGTCAGTGCAATGCAAACGATGAGTAACGCAGATTCCCTTGCAGATGATGTAAAAGAGTACGTTGCACTGAAAAGCAACTCGCTTAAGTTGCAGATGGTGGAGAGTTTGTCGCTCTTTTCGAGCGACATTCTCTCTCATCTATTGCTGTTGCTTGTAATCTTTATGGCACTACTATTTTTTCTTATAGCCGTGATGCTGTTTTTCTCTCTCTACGTAGGCCCTATTTTCGCTTGTCTTGCGGTGGCTGCTTTGTTGCTGACAGCTGGTGTAATCCTGTATATGAATCGCAGGAGTATGTTTGTAGATATGTTTGTAAGGTGTTATTGCCGACGCATTTTTTCGGATGCAGGAAATATCTCTGATGAGGGCGCGGAAGATGAAAAATAGAAAATTTGACAGGATAAAGTCGTTGGACGAGTTACGATGTGTGCGCAGGGATGTGGAAACCTGTTTGAAACAGCATCGTTTTGCACTTAGACAGAATGTAGAAGAGTTGCGCGATGCTTTCGTAGTAACCACTGAGCTGTTAACGCTTCTTTTAAAGTCTGTTTCTTTGTTGTCGAGATTGTTTTTTCTGCGCCGTGTCTATGTGTGGCTGCGTTCTGTCGTGCGCAGAATGGCTTCGGATTAATCTTTTTTACTTTTTCTTATCACTATTGAGAATTTGTTCCTAAATTTGCAGTCGTTTCGTGAGTGTATGAAACGACTGCAAATGATTGAAGTTAATTAAAATTCTAATAATATGTCAGGATATATTGTAGAAGATACTCGTAAAGTGACAACTCATCGCCTTATAGAGATGAAGACTAAGGGTGACAAGATAGCTATGCTTACCGCATACGATTACACAATGGCATCTATAATAGACGCAGCAGGCGTGGATGCAATTCTGGTTGGTGACTCTGCCTCTAATGTTATGGCGGGAAATGTGACAACCCTTCCTATTACTCTCGACCAGATGATTTATCATGCAAAGTCTGTGGTTCGTGCTGTGAAGCGTGCAATTGTTGTGGTAGATATGCCGTTCGGAACTTATCAGGTGAATGCTGATGAGGCTGTGAAAAATGCTATACGCATAATGAAAGAGACTCATGCAGATGCTCTTAAACTGGAGGGTGGCGAGGAGATTCTCCCTTCGGTAAGAAAAATTCTTGATGCCGGTATTCCTATTATGGGACATCTCGGCCTGATGCCTCAGAGTATAAACAAGTTCGGTACATACACTGTGAGAGCCAAAGACGAGGAGGAGGCCAATAAACTTATAAAGGATGCAAAATTGCTTGAGGAGGCAGGTTGCTTTGCCATTGTGCTTGAGAAGATTCCTGCTTCGTTGGCGCGCAAGGTGGCTAAGGTGCTTACAATTCCTATCATCGGTATCGGTGCCGGTGGTGACGTCGATGGTCAGGTGTTGGTGTGTGCCGATATGCTTGGTATGACAGATGGCTTCAGCCCTCGCTTCCTACGTCGATATGCTAACTTGAATGAGGTAATACGCAATGCAGTTGGTAACTACGTCAGCGATGTGAAAAAGCTTGACTTCCCTAACGAGAAGGAGCAGTATTGATTTTAGTAAAATTATTTGTAAGGAAGTCAATATCCTGCTCAAAAACAAGCCTTCCATGCTTCTACTCCTATGATTCAAGCATCAATATCAACATTTAAAGATGCCGTCGTGCTGGAAGACTATACAATTGATTATCTAAAAATGTATTATAGCGCAAGGTGTTTGAGGCAAAAGAAATTACCGCGATTGTTTCATCGGAATATAAATGAGCATATTGAGAGAGAACTTTTAAAGGTTCTCTCTCGTTTTGTTTTACCATCCAGAGTGTTATGTTTTGCCGAGGTTAATTTCAATGTTGTGTTGGTATATACATTTTTTTATTTTCCCTTCTGCACTCATGGGGCAAAATCCTCAACATTTCGTTCTGTTCAATCTCAATGCAGAGTCCGCTTTTCAACTTGACTCCACAATAACTTGCCAGTTTTTGAATTATTAGTGTCCGGTAA
>CAJGDX010000109.1 GCA_904502185.1 uncultured Bacteroidaceae bacterium
TAATTTGTTTGAATTTTTCCAAAAAGTTTTGCTAATTTTGCAAAGAAAATAAACATAGGCGGTAGCTATAAATGAGGTTCTGACTACCAGTCAATGTAAAAATTAATTTATAGAACCTCTCTAAATGTAACATGAAACTATTACTCCTTTTCTTTGCTGCGCTCTTGGGAGGTACTACGCTCTCGGCGCACGAAATTAAAATTAAAGTGAATGCTTCGCAGCGCATTGCAACCTCAAGTCCTCTGTTTAATGGTACTAATATCGAGGATATCAACAACCAGACTAACGGTGGTGTCTTTGGTCAGTTGTTGCATGGCGAGACTTTTGAAGAGAATATCGAGACTGATTTTCTCAATCTCGACCGTTCGGACTACTCCAAAATATATATAATGCTCGACGAACGTCGTGTGCCTCACCTCCTTACTCAGAACTATGTGTATTGCAGCGTTAACTGGAACAACCTCTCCGAAGAGTGTGATGTTCACAGCTACGACGTTTACAATGCGGGTAAGTTCAGCAGCCCTTACAATATCTCAGGATATAAATTTGTGCGTCGCTATCTGCCTTTCGACTCACTGCCCGAGAATATACAGAAGGAGATGATGCGTCGCATCAATGGTAACGAGCAGGTGAGCAAATTCTGGTCGAAGAGTGTAAAAGGCGGTGCCGAGTTCGACTATAAACTTGTGCGCGACGGCAAGGCATATATGGGTCGTCAGACACAGCGCGTGGAATTCCTTTCGGGTAACGGCGAGGTTGGAGTTACCAATCACGGCCTTTACAGAATGGGTATCCATCTGCAGAAAGGCAAAGAGTACGAGGGCATTTTGCGCGTGAAAGCTATGCAGCCTACAACCATCTATCTGTCGTTGCGTGATGACAAAGGTGAGATTATTGCCGAAAAGCCCTATGAACTTAAGGGTGACGGCAGCTACGAGAAGGTGGTCTTTGAACTTACTCCTTCGGTCGAGGCTCTTGAGGGTTCGTTTGGAATCTCTCTCAAAAGCAAAGGATGCATCGACCTTGGCTACGCATTCATGCAGCCCGGCGAGTGGGGCAGAGTAAACGGCTATCCTCTCAGAAAATCATTTGTGGATGCTCTCAAACGTCAGGGTATTACAGCAATAAGATACAATGGTTCAATGGTAGATTGTGGCACCGACCCCTACAACTATCGTTGGAAAAAGATGCTCGGCCCCATCGACGAGCGTCGTGTCACCTATCGCAGTGGTTTTTCTCCTTATGCAACCCACAGTTTCGGATTTATTGAAATGTTGCAGCTTGCCGAGGTTATTGATGCCGAGTGTATCATAGGAATGAGTATGGACGAAACTTCGCAGGATATCAGTGATTTTGTAGAGTATGTAAATGGCTCGGCTGACACAAAATGGGGCGCACGTCGTGTAGCCGACGGTCATCCTGCACCCTATAATCTCAAATATATTCAGGTGGACAATGAGAGAGTTATTTCGCAGGGTTATATAGAGATGATGAAAAAATTTGCGTTGGCTGCTTGGAAGGTAGACCCTGAAATGAACATCATGACCTCTTTGAATCTGCATAGTAAAAGATACGATAAGGGTAACCCCGAGTACGACCTTGCATTGCAGCTTGTAAGATGGTTTGTTGCTCAGGGTAAGGGCGATAAACTTGCATGGGACCCCCACTTCGACGGTGGTGACTTAGGCTGGGCTGCTACCGATAAATTTCATCGTCAGTTGGGTCTCAACCTCAAACGCGACTTAGAGGCTGACGTTCCCGGCTTTACATTGAAACTCCATCCTATGGAAGAGAATGGTTGGCGTTGCGATTGGTATCGAGGTCTTGCTCATGCCCACAACTATAATAAAATTCAGCGTTACGGTGATAGCTTTAAGATGGTGGGAACAGCAAATACTTTCCAACCTCACGGCTTGCATTATATGTGGGACCAGGGACGTATCCATTTTAATTCACACGAATTGTGGTTCATGCCCTCGGCATATATTGACGAAGAACTTGCGAAACATTGGTTTACTAATGTAGTGGAAACTTCGAGCAGCGATGAAAAGACCCTCGATGTTACTGCCAAGATGAACGACGCCGGCGACTCACTCTTTGTTTATGTTGCAAATATTTCAGAGCATGACCAGACTGCCGAACTTAGTATTGAGAATTTCAAATACAAGAGTAAGGTCGAGGTGTGGAGCATCGGTGGTTGCGACCTTACCGAGACAAATACTGTCGATAACAAGATGAATGTTTCGCCCAAGGTGTCAAAAGCCACTCTCTCGAAAAAGAATGCAAAATACACCTTCCCTCGCTACTCTTACACGATAATAAAACTCAAACGTTAATGCAATTATCGTTTGTGTTAGAATTTTAATGGTAAACTGTAATAGGTTGTGCGGATACATGTGTCCGCACAACCTATCTTAAAAAATAAATTATGGATAAGGTATCGGACAACCCTTTAAAAAACCGAATGGCGGACGGAACTCCGCTAATGATTGTCACAGCGCTTTTCGTGACACTGTACCTCGTGTCGAACATCATGGCCGTCAAAGTGATAGGTCTTGCAGGAATATTCTATTTCGATGCAGGTACAATAACATTCCCATTCGCATACATGCTTGGCGACGTGCTGACCGAGTTGTGGGGTTTCCGCACAGCCAAACGTGTCATCTGGACAACTTTCCTTTGCAACATAATCCTTGTCATCTGCACACAGATAGGTGTATGGTTGCCTTCACCCGATTATCTGCAACCCACGGCAGATGCCTATAACCACGTCTTTACATACGTTCCGCGCATAGTAGTAGGTTCATTGGCGGGTTTCCTGCTGGGCGAACTCTCCAATGCATGGGTGATGGAGAAGATAAAGAAACGCATGCAGGGACGCCGTCTGTGGGTGCGTACCATAGGCAGTTCAATGGTGGGCTATCTGTTCGACACACTTCCCTTTGTGCTTATAGCCTTTGCCGGCACAGTCACCACAGAAGAACTGGTGTTGATGCTGCTGTTCCAGTATTTCGCAAAACTGATAATAGAGGCTACCATGGGTACTCCAATGGCCTATGCGGTAATCTATTGGGTGAAAAAACGGATGAAAAGATAGTAACGTAATGGAGCGATACGCCATCATACACGATAAATTCCCACGCGAATTTATATTGCTTCAGGGGCGTGGCTGCCGTTGGGGGAAGTGTACCTTCTGCGACTATCACCACGACACAAGCAACGACCCTTTCAGCGTCAACAAAGAGGTGTTGCAGCGTGTGACAGGCCGCTACGGTGTACTCGATATAATAAATTCCGGTTCGGGAATTGAACTCGACGAGCAAAGTATCGAACTGATCAAGCAGGTGGTACGCGAAAAACAGATACACACCCTTTGGTTCGAAATGCACTATATGTACCGTCACCGTCTTGCCGATTTTGCGGCACAGTTTGCTCCGTCCACAGTCAAGTTCAGGTGTGGCATAGAGAGTTTTGATGGAGCGCAACGTAAACTGTGGAACAAGGGAGTTCCTGCCGATGTTACAGTGGACGACGTTGCACGATATTTCCGGGGAGTCTGTCTGCTCTGCTGCACGCGTGGCGAGAAACGCGAACGTATTGTCAGCGATATTCAGCTTGCCGAGAAGCATTTCGAATACTTCAGCGTGAATCTTTTTTGCAACAATGGCACCTCCCACGAACGCGACGAGGAACTTGTTGCCTGGTTCGTCTGCGAGGTCTATCCTGCACTGAAAGAGTCGCCTAAAGCTGAGGTGTTGCTGAATAATACCGACCTTACCGTGGGTGGGTGAGGGCATTTTAAAGTTACCTGTTGTTTTAAAATAGATGTTTTTAAACAAAATCCGGTTCTTTCATACCGATAATAGAGCAATAATCGCAGCTAAATGAATTTCGTCTGAAATTTGTGTTGCGATTTTTTTTTTTTTTTGTTTAAATGGCTATATTAGCGGCGTGAATATAAACAACTAAAAGGTAATGCTATGAAACGAAATCTGTTTATTTCTTTGAGTTGCTTGCTGTGCATGGCATTGGCAAACACCGTTTCTGCAAACGTCGGGTATCGCCGACAGATACATCTGAATACCTGCCAGTATTCATATATGTATATGCCTACCGACAATGGAATATATTCTATCCGTTCGGCAGCAGAAATAACCTACAATCCGGTAGCAAGTTCTCCCGGGCGTTACTCTCCAAAATACATGTGGTATCCTACCGACTATCCAATAAAAGATGTTATCTCAACAAAGGAGGCAACTTTTACTGCCGTCACATCCAATAAGGGCGACAACAATTTGTTGCTACTGATAGAAAAGAGTGCAACCACAGACGTTACTCCCGATTTTATAACCAAAGGCAGCAATAGTTGCATCGAACAGATAGAGATGCAATGGGGCGAAGACCATGGTTGGCCCGACGAACGTAACAGTGTGTATATTGCTGTTCGTGGCGACCATGCCGGTGTATATATGCATCCGCGTGTAAAAACCGCCAATAAATACTATCCCGAATGGACAAAGATTTTTGACGGAAAGGTGAATTTTATCTCAACAGCAGAGGAGAATTATGAGCTTGTAATCTGTTACGGCGATACATTGGGCAATAGTAGGGTAGTTGTCAGTGCCGACGGTGGGAAATGCGAAAAATGGCGCGAGGTGTACTCTACCGATAAATTCAATATAATCAACGTTGAGCACGATGGTGACTTCTATTGCGTTTACGGCAAGGATGTTGTTGCTGTTTCGACAGATGGCGGTGGCAGCTGGACCGAAAGCCGTCCGCCTTTTCTCGTTTCCGATATACTCTACGAACATCCTGCAATATATGCAGCTGAGGCTTCTGACACAATAAGCCGTATGTGGCGTTCTGATGATTTTGGTGTTACATGGAATGTGCATCGCACAATCCCCACCGACCCCACAGGGATTGTGGATATATGTTATGCCGGCGGTTGCGCTTCCTCTTTTGCAATGTACACAGGCTCCGGAAATATCTATAGCTTGCCAAACTATTACGGTCAGCAAGATGAGGAGATTCTTTTTAATGGTACTCCCACAGACGTTAAGGAGAATATAGAGGCTGACGACATTGAAGTTTATCTTGCAAGCTCTGATGCCGGTCTTTGGGTAAGCATCAGCGTTGATGTTCCTCAGTGGAGCGCCACCCTTTACAACAGCAACGGCATCTGTGTGGCGCAAAAGACGGGCGAAGGCAGTGAAATGTTCCTTTCAACCGACAGCGAGGGTATGCATATTCTTGTTGTAAAAGCCGGTGGCAGGGTTGTTAGGAAGAAGTTTGCGCTGAAATAGTGTCTGATAATTAAGGGAATTTATTATTGCGATTAAGGAATATCTATCTTAAATTTCTGGTCTACTTTACCCTTAATCTTTGATTGCAATTTGCACGGTCTATGTTTCTATTCCCTTCTTTTGCCGGGCAAAAGAAGCAAAAGCCCCGGCACACGGGACGCATCAGTCGGCTCTTCCTTTGTTCAGAAGTTGCCTTGCGGCAACATTCTTCAGTCGGTGGCGAGCCTTGTCGCTGATAACTGTTCGTCTTTTGTAAGGGGTGAAACAGTTAGGCCGCCATTAAAAATGTCGGACACAAAAAGTTTCACCTTATTCCTTACAAAAGACGGTTATCTGCTGTGATGCTTACGGTGCCGGTTATTTTTTATGTTACCACTGCTGTAAAGACTCTCAATAGCAAAGGTTACTTTCAAAAACTACAGCACTGTCAAAATCACAGGCAACGGCTGCAGAGAGGCGCGGAAAAGATGCGCAAGTTTTCTGACGCGCCACAAGCGCGGCCAAACTTGCGCAGCCCGCGACTATCAAGGGGAAGTTGCCGGCAAGAAGCAGCCGACCGAGCGATATTTTTGCAAGCGAAAATTCGCGAGCACAGGCTGCGACGACTGATTTTGTCTGTGCTGTGCCTTTTTGTTACTTTTGGGGCGCCAAAAAGTAAGGATAGAAACGACTGACTTTCGGATTGCAACAAATGGTTAAGGGTAAAAACTACCGTAGAATACAAAGAAAAGAAAATTGCGACTAAGATTCCTTAATCGCAATAATCAA
>CAJGDX010000110.1 GCA_904502185.1 uncultured Bacteroidaceae bacterium
AGCAAGAAAATGAAGTTTACTTCAATTTTTTACAGCGACGACGCGAATGAGCGTTGTTTGCGACGACGGGAGGTTTATTTCCCCAAAGGAGTACGGCAAAGCCGTCCATCAGTCCATCTTATCTAAAGATAGTGCAAGCCGAGAGTAATACAAAAAAAGCGTCGTTTTTTTTATTACCGAGGCGCAGCCTATTTTATCCAAAGATAGCAATAAACGAGCAAGAAAATGAAGTTTACTTCAATTTTTTACAGCGACGACGCGAATGAGCGTTGTTTGCGACGACGGGAGGTTTATTTCCCCAAAGGAGTACGGCAAAGCCGTCCATCAGTCTATCTTATCTAAAGATAGTGCAAGCCAAGAGTCGACGAAGTCAACTGCGCAGCCTATATTAAGATACAACAATACACTTTATCAGCAACATCAATCACCTCATTAAATTTTAAAAGTGTTAATTCAGCAAAGATAAAACAAAGATACTCATGTAGCTTTGCGATAAAAACAGAATGATTATGAACGACTTTATCACATTTGTAAAAGCCATGATAATAGGAATTGTTTCGGAATTGTTCGCATTTTTTGCACCAATAGGAAACAATTTCATGGCACTGGTATGGCTATTCGCATTGAATTTCATATTTGGAATGTTGGCAGACATTCTTGCCGGACGAGATTTCTCAATGCGTAAAGCATTTTCCTGCATATCGCATGCAACACTCTTTTTTGCACTATGCGCTTCGCTCTACGGGATCGGACACTATCAGCAGATGAACAACGACGTGCTGCATCAATGCGTCTCTTCCTTCTGTTGGATACTTGTCTATTGCTACTCAACCAACATCGTAAGAAATGTTCGTTCACTATTACGCAGCACCACTCCGGCCTTTAAAACAGTTGATTTATTGTATAGTGCATTGACGTTGGCTTTTGTCAAAGCACTACCCTTTGTAGATGAGATTCTAAAGCAGCGGAAGGAGGTAAAAAATGCAGACAAGTGAGAGAGGAATAAAAATGATAATTGCATTCGAGGGAATTGAATTAAAAGCCTATCGTTGTCCTGCGGGAATATGGACTATAGGCGTAGGACATACAGGTACGGTAGACGACGAAGCCATACACGCGGAAATGTCAATAACAGAGGAAAAAGCTTTAAACATTTTACAATCAGACCTCAGACAGATAGAACGCTACATAAACAGACAAACATTTGCAGAATATCTGACACAAGGACAATTCGACGCGCTTGTAAGTTTTATTTTCAACATTGGCACAGCGGCTTTCCAATCATCTACAATGCGAAAAATCTTGTCATGTAAAAATACACCCGAAAAAGTTGCCAAGGAGTTTGAGCGTTGGGTTTACGGCAGGGTAAACGGCAAAAAGGAGAAGCTTCCTGGGCTAATTAAAAGAAGAAATACAGAAAAAGAATTATTTCTCAACGGATGATGATACACCTATACAATATTCCCAAAAGCAACAAAAATGAAACTTCAAAAGATATTAACATGCATCATAGTTGCAACATTCGTTCTCTCCTGTTCCACTGTAAAATACATTCCTGTGGAAAGGATACAACGCGACAGCATACACATCGGCATAATCAGGCGCGACAGTATAATTGTTCGAGACAGTATCAATACAACTACACGGGATGACACGGTTTTTACAACAAAATACAGATACGTCTACCGCGACAGAGTACAAATAGACACATTTTATCAAATACAGCACGACACAATCACCAAAATCCTTACAGTCGAAAAAGAACTATCCACGTGGCAAAAAAGGAAAATCGCAATAGGTGAATGGTTCTTGTGGGGTATTCCCTTGCTGTTGCTGATATTTTTGTTCAAACGATTCAGGCGATAAGGATGGCAAACAACCATCTTTATCGCTTTTTTGCCCTTTAAAAGTCCAAAAAACCATCTAAATTCACAAAAACAGCAAAAAATAGATACGTTTTTATGTGAAAATATTTATCAATCGGACAAAAAGTAGTAATTTTACAAACTATTACACAAAAACAGACTTTTTAAATTAAACTCATCAAATATGAAACAGTTCACAAAAAGCCTTTTAGGCATTGCAATCATCGCAACAGCGCTATGCTCATGCGGCGGTCAGAAACAGCAGGAGGCACCCGCACTCACCGAGTCCGGATTGAATCCCGAGAAATTCGTAAAGAACATTGACGGCAAGAACACAGCCCTCTACACACTCACCAACAAGAATGGTGTTGAGGTGTGTATAACAAACTTCGGAGGACGCATCGCTTCAATCATGGTCCCCGACAAGAATGGCGTAAAACAGGACATCGTACTTGGTTTCGACAACATCGACGATTATCAGAATATCTCAAGCGACTTCGGCGCATGCATCGGCCGTTACGCTAACCGCATCAATCAAGGCAAAATCACCGTTGAGGGCGTAGAGTACCAGTTGCCTCAGAACAACTACGGCCACTGTCTTCACGGAGGTCCTCAGGGATGGCAGTACAAAGTGTTCGATGTAGAAAAGGTTTCAAGCAACGAAATAGCATTGACACTCAACTCTCCCGACGGCGATGCGAACTTCCCCGGCAACGTAACAGCTAAAGTTGTTTACACACTTACTGACGACAACGCCATCAACATTGCATACGAGGCTACAACCGACAAGACAACTGTCATCAACATGACCAACCACTCATATTTCAACCTCACAGGTGATGCTTCTAAACCGGTAACAGAGTGTCTGCTCACAATCAACGCCGACAACTACACTCCCGTTGACAGCACATTCATGACAACAGGCGAAATTGTACCCGTAGAGAATACTCCCATGGACTTCCGTACAGCAAAAGCCATTGGTCAGGAGATCAACAACTACGACTTCGTACAGTTGAAAAACGGTAACGGATACGACCACAACTGGGTACTCAACACAAACTGCGACGCAACACAGCTTGCAGCAAAAGTTGTATGTCCCGAGACAGGTATCACACTCGACGTATACACATCTGAGCCTGGTCTTCAGATCTACACAGGTAACTTCCTCGACTCAACAGTAAAAGGTAAAAAAGGTATCGCTTATCCCCAGCGTTCAGCAATCTGCCTTGAGACTCAGAAGTACCCCGATACACCCAACAAGCCCGAATGGCCCACAGCCATCCTTAACCCCGGCGAAAAATATACAAGCCTTTGTATCTACAAGTTTGGTGTTGAAAAATAACCAATACGAGAATAAATCAAAAAGCACAAACAGATTGTTATCAAACAAACGAATAAAATCATACAATAATATTCTAACGACATGAATAGCAAAGAACTGATGAACAAAGCCGCCGACAATATCCGCATACTAACGGCAGCAATGGTAGAAAAAGCAAAATCGGGTCACCCCGGTGGTGCTATGGGAGGTGCAGACTTCATCAATGTACTCTACTCCGAGTTTATGGAATATGACCCCGAGAACCCCGCATGGGAAGAGCGCGACAGATTCTTCCTTGATCCCGGTCACATGTCACCCATGCTCTACTCGGTACTTTCGCTGTGTGACAAATACAGCCTCGACGACCTTAAACAGTTCCGCCAGTGGGGAAGCTGTACACCCGGCCACCCCGAAGTTGATATCAAACATGGTATCGAGAACACTTCAGGTCCTTTGGGACAGGGACACGTCTACGCTGTAGGTGCAGCAATCGCAGCAAAATTCCTCAAAGCACGTTTGGGCGAGGAGACAATGAACCAGACAATCTACGCATTCATCTCTGACGGAGGCGTAGAGGAAGAAATATCACAGGGCGCAGGACGCACTGCTGGTTTCCTCGGTCTCGACAACCTCATTATGTTCTACGACGCCAACCAGATACAGCTCTCTACACGTTGCGACAAGGTAATGACAGAAAACACAGCCATGAAATACGAGGCATGGGGCTGGAAAGTCATCACCATCGACGGTAACGACAGCGACGCCATTCGCGCTGCTTTGAAAGAGGCTAAGGCAGAGAAGAAACGCCCCACCCTTATCATTGGAAACACAGTAATGGGTAAAGGCGCTCGCCGTGCCGATGGCAGCAGCTACGAGTTCGACTGCGCTACTCACGGAGCACCCCTCGGTGGCGATGCATACATCAATACAATCAAAAACCTTGGCGGTGACGTGGAGAACCCCTTCCAGTTCTTCCCCGAGGTTAAAGCAATGTACGACGCACGTAAAGAGGAGTTGAAGAAGATTGTTGCAGAGCGCAAACAGCGCAAAGCTATGTGGGCAGCACAGAACCCCGACCTCGCAGTTAAAGAGGCAGAATGGTTCGCCGGCAAAAAGCCCGAAATCGACTGGAATGCAATTGAGCAGAAAGCAGATGCTCCCACACGTAATGCATCGGCAACAATCCTCAGCATTCTCGCCGAGAAATATGAGAATATGATCTGTTCATCAGCCGACCTTTGCAACAGCGACAAGACTGATGGCTTCCTTAAGAAGACACATGCTATCGAGCCCGGTGACTTCAGCGGTGCATTCCTTCACGCAGGAGTATCAGAGTTGACAATGGCTTGTCTTTGCATTGGTATGTCACTCCACGGAGGTGTAATTGCAGCTTGCGGTACATTCTTCGTATTCAGCGACTACATGAAGCCTGCAATTCGTATGGCAGCACTTATGGAGCTTCCCGTCAAGTTCATCTGGTCACACGATGCGTTCCGCGTTGGAGAGGATGGTCCCACTCACGAGCCCGTTGAGCAGGAGGCACAAATACGTTTGATGGAGAAACTGAAAAACCACAATGGCAAAAACTCTATGCTTGTAATGCGTCCCGCCGATGTAAACGAGACCACAGAGGCATGGAGAATGGCAATGGAAAACACCGACAGCCCCACAGGTCTGATCCTCTCACGTCAGAATGTCAACAACCTTCCCGCCGGCACCGACTACAAGCAGGCAGAAAAGGGTGCATACATCGTTGCAGGTTCAGACGAAGAGTTCGATGTTATCCTTCTTGCATCAGGTTCAGAAGTTGCTACACTCGTTGAAGGTGCAAAACTTCTTAACGCAGATGGCATCAAGACACGTATCGTTTCTGTTCCTTCAGAGGGTCTCTTCCGCAGCCAGTCTAAGGAGTATCAGCAAAGTATTCTTCCCTGTGGTGCAAAAATCTTCGGTCTCACAGCAGGACTCCCTGTAAACCTCGAAGGTCTTGTAGGACACAATGGAAAGGTATTTGGTCTTGAATCCTTCGGTTTCTCAGCACCCTACAAAGTGCTCGACGAGAAACTTGGCTTCACAGCACAGAATGTATACAACCAGGTAAAAGAAATGCTATAATGGAAAAGACAATCATAGGTTTGGCAAGCGACCACGCAGGTTATCCTCTTAAAGAGCAGGTTAAAGAGTGGCTCACAGCAAAAGGTTACGACTATAAAGACTTTGGCACAAACAGCACAGACAGTTGCGACTACCCCGAGTTTGCACATGCATTGGGTAATGCAGTGGAGAATGGTGAATGTAAGATGGGAATAGCCATCTGTGGTACCGGAAACGGTATAAACATGTCACTGAACCACCACGCAGGTATCCGCAGCGCACTTTGCTGGCTGCCCGAAATTGCTTCACTGGCGCGTCAGCACAACGATGCAAACGTGCTTGCAATGCCCGGACGCTTCATCGACGAAGCAACAGCAAAAGAGTGTGTTATAGCTTTCCTTGACACAGAGTTCGAAGGAGGAAGGCATCAGCGCAGGATAGATGCCATTCCTGTTAAATGATAAATAAATCTAAGGCGCTGTGTTCAGGTAAAAGACACAGCGCCTTTTATATATAAATAAGGTGTAACACAAAACATCAATCACCAACCAAAACAGAAGCACAGCACGCATG
>CAJGDX010000111.1 GCA_904502185.1 uncultured Bacteroidaceae bacterium
CCGTTCGGCAAATACTCTTCGCCTACTATCTGCGATGCTTCAACGATATATGCTGATAGCGAATTGTTGCAGAATGTGACTATCCTGAACGCTGATTTCGAAGAGACGTTGAATCATGCTACGGGCAATACCTTGTTCTACTTTGACCCTCCATACCGTCCGCTGAGCGACACTTCCAGTTTCAACGACTATACCAAGGAGGCATTCAACGACGATGCTCAGCGCAGGTTAAAGCGATTCTGTGACAGAGTGCATGAACGTGGATGCCGTTTCATGCTGAGCAATTCCGATTGTCTGGGCAAGAATGAGCAGGATCGTTTCTTTGACGACCTGTATGCCGATTACAACATAGACAGGGTTTGGGCTTCGAGAAGCATCAATTCCGTGGCATCCAAAAGGGGTAAATTGACAGAAATCCTTGTCCACAACTATGCTGATGTCAAGGGGGCGAGAAACATATATCCCATAATTAACCAACAAGCAACCCACGTAGCCGAAGATGAGTGCACATACAGAATTGGAGTTTGAGGTGTTCATGTCCCAACTGAAGGACACCAACCAGACCTTGGGGTTCTTCTGCGATTTTGAGAAGATATCGCAGAATGTACGCAACATAGAAATCAGTCTCAACATGCTGAATTATCTCATTGGCAAAACCGACATAGAGGCAGCTGTCAATGATATTTGGCAAAGGGATAGCAGTGCCTTCAATGTGATGGACATCCTGATTGCCGTCAGAGACGATGGCAAGAAGAAGGTGATAGATTCGCTTGGCGAATGTGTCCTGCTGAAGCAGTTGTTTACTTCTCCCGAAGGAGTGGTTGAATTTCTGAACGAGACGGGGTTGGCAGAATTATTCAGAAGTAACCGTATCAAGGATTTGGTGGATTATGTCTTTGGCATAGAAACAGGTTTGGACTCAAATGCTCGCAAGAATAGAAGTGGCCATATCATGGAAGATACCGTTCAGGCTATTTTTGAAGATGCGAACATCCAGTTCGGCAAGGAAGTCTATTCAAGCGAATACCCATTACTGACAGAGGTTCTGGGCGAGGACGAAAAGCGCTTTGACTTTGTCATCGAAACTCCTGCCAAGGTATATCTCATTGAGGTTAATTTCTATAGTGGCGGCGGTTCCAAACTAAACGAGGTGGCACGTGCCTATTCGGACATTGCACCAAAGATAAATTCTGTGGAAGGATATGAATTCGTGTGGATAACAGACGGCATTGGTTGGAGGAGTGCAAAGAATAAACTACAAGAGGCCTATTCTATTATTCCAAGCATATATAATCTCACAGATATTGCTGAATTTATAAAACTCGTCAAACAGTCAAATTTAATATGATCAAGGGTGGCGTAGGTGGTGGTAATACCATCACTGGATTAATATACGAAGGCAAGGTAGATCTTGCAACCTATCTTTCTCAACAAAAGAATTATGAGGTAAAAGGCTCTGAAGTCCTTTATAATGGAGATGTAGTAGCTTATGTTTTTAAGAAACACGAGTTTTACAGATTCTTGAAGGCAAATGGCGTTGACTGGAAAAAAATAATTTCAAGTCAGCTACTCCCAGATAACTGCATCTATGTAATTGTCAATAACACTCTGTTCATTATTGAAGTAAAAAACCAGAGCGTTAAAGGTAGTGTTGATGAAAAGTTACAGACTTGTGATTTCAAGAGGAAACAATATATTAAATTGTTATCCCAGTTGAATATTGAAGTAGAATATGTTTATATATTAAGCCAGTGGTTCAAGAAGCCCAAATACAGGGATGTGTTGGATTACATTATTAGTGTAAATTGTCATTTTTATTTTGATTATATACCACTTCAAAAATTAGGTTTGCCTGTCCCCGAGCAATGATTTCTTCATACTACAAATCACCCAACCGCGATTTCACCCTGCTTCATGGCGACAGCATCCTGCTGCTAAAGGATTTCGACTTCAAGTTCGACATGATCTTTGCCGACCCGCCATACTTCCTGTCCAGCGGAGGCATATCGTGCCAGAGCGGCAAGGTGGTGTGTGTGGACAAAGGAGAGTGGGACAAGCCCACCACCACGGAGGATATGGATGCCTTCAACCTTGAATGGCTCACGCAATGTCACCGCCACCTCAAGGAGAACGGAACGATATGGATTTCGGGCACACATCACAACATCTTCAGCGTTCAGCAACAACTGATAAAACTCGGATTCAAGATACTGAACGTCATCACTTGGGCAAAGACCAACCCTGCACCTAACATTTCTTGCCGATACTTCACATACTCCACCGAGTTCGTCATTTGGGCACGCAAGTCAAAAAAAGTGGCACATCAGTACAATTATGAACTGATGAAGCAACTGAACGATGACAAGCAGATGACCGATGTGTGGCAGCTGCCTACTATAGGCCGATGGGAAAAGTCCTGTGGCAAGCACCCGACTCAAAAGCCCCTAGCTTTGCTCTCGCGCATCATCCTTGCTTCCACCCAACCAGGACAATGGATTCTCGACCCCTTTGCCGGAAGCAGCACCACAGGCATAGCCTCCACTCTGCTCGGGCGTCGTTTTCTTGGCATAGAGCAGGAAAGAGAATTTGTAGAGATGAGCCGCAAAAGGCGCGAGGAACTGGAAGACACAGGCATGGCAGAACTGTATCGATCAAAAATCAAGGACCTCTCCAAACTTAACCTCCTCCCTGCCAGGGTGCTATGCGAAGATGATGCGAACCTGTACGGAGACCTGCCGTTTTGAAGAATACCAATGTCCTGCCCTCGTGGGTGGGACATTTTTCTATAAAGTTTAGCGGATATTTGGTAGGGAGTGTTTATTTTTATACCTTTGTGTACATCACAGATTCAAGGGGTAGATCAATACACCTTGAACCACAAGATCCTTAATACTTAATTTTATTTTACATTATGTACTCAATGCTTGATTTGTTTGCAGGTGCAGGCGGTATGCAGAAGTATCCTGCAACTTTGGAAGATTTCAATGTTGATGATGAGCAGTGCATAAACAGCGTTTTCTGTGATTGGATTTTTGACGTTTATAGAGATGGTATTGACGATGTGCAAATGCGCAACATTTTTGATGATGTATATCATATAGCATCTCAAATTGTCAGTCAGAAAAGGCCATATCACAAGTATGAAGAATATCTGGTGCGCGCAGGAAATTGCATATTTGAAAAATCGGAAGAAGGCAGGACTGCATATAGGGCAGATACCAAACGTATGCGCACGGTATTTTCCTTAGTGTATTGTTTATTATCATTCCATGCATACGAATCTAAATTTCGCATCAAGCAAGTGATGGACAGGCTGATGGAACAACTGATGCCACATTTCAATTACGAAGTAATGAGATTAAATTCCATGGTCAGAACGCAAAATGCAAGTCTGCTCACAAAGAAAGCAATGATGGATAGTGCAATTTCTACGGGAAGCACAACGAGTATCGAAGAATTTCCCGATGAGCAGAGAAGGTTCATAGAAATGGCATATGCTTTTCAGCAAGCAGAAGAGGCATGGCTCGCTGAAAAGAGACTTTTGCAAGCCGAGGTTGATAAGGCACATAAAGAGGCGGAAGACAAGACCATGGAGGCAATTGGCAGAATAGTTGAAGCAATTGTAGAAGTAGGTGAAGAATATCCAAGTTCCTCCAATGACAAGGCAGAGGTCATTCGCTCTCTCTTACTAGAAAAGGCTGTATATGGACACATTCCAGCCGAGGCGCTAACCGATGGCATACGGAACCGTATCAATGCCCTGGGACGAAAGGAAAGTCCATTGCAAATAGGAACGATGAAAGTAGAGAACCTTAATGACATACACGATAACAAAACGGTAAATTATGGAAGTAAAGGGTAATTTTATAGTACAAGGGGCGTACATCGATATACACGATAACGAGGTGGTAAACCTTAGTGTGGATAAGGGGCAAGTCCAGGTAAACGGCAAGGACATCAGGACAGAAGAATCTGGAGAGGTACCAACAAGGTCTTTGCTCGCATGTATTGAAGCATTGATGGATGAAAAGGAGGCGGATGGGCAATACATTGTCAGCCAGGGCAACCATTGGATTGCGATCTTTAGAATAGTTGCTGATAAAGGTCTGGGTGTCTCTGGCACAGACTATAAGGGATTTTGTGAAATGATAGACAATTTGAAGCCTTCTGGTTTCAGGATACCATTGAAGCATGATAATCTGAGGAAAATCACTGATGGCATATATTCACGCCCCTTTGACAAATGGTACTATGACCCCAACTTCAACAGCACTAGAGAACCTTACGACAAAATGCAAAGAGTAGCGTCGAAATTTAAGGATATTTTGGAAGAAAACGGATTCTGACACCCTTCTTTTTCACTCCGATATTCACCCGAAAATTCACCCTTCCCCCACGTTTTCCCCGGCAAGAAAAAATCTTGTCGGGGATATTTTTATGCCATACCTTTGCACTGTCCTTCGAGATGAGCGGCAATGGTGCGGGCCATCCATAGAAAGGCGGAGGCAGAGAGATATATTATGAAATCAATCTTCAGAGTTATCAAACAAGGCGAGCCCCAGCAGGTGGCAAGCCAGAAGGCCGAGGGAGGCCAGTTGAGCAAGTGTATGATCACCCTGCAGGAATGGGGCGATAAGTATGGCAATACCTTTGTGTGCACCCTGCTGGGCAACAGCGCCCTGTGCCGGTGGTCGGCTGGAGATATTGTCCTTGCCAGTTTGCGATTCCAGGCCCGAGAGTACAACGGCCAGTGGTATCAGGACATTACGGTGAACGACATTCTGACGGCTAACTAATAAATAGGGGACCCTCCCCCTTACCCAGTCCTCGCGTCGCACTGGGAAGTGCTCCCCTCATGGAGCACAGATTGACATTCAGTCAATCCTCCAAGGGCTCCATTCGCCACAAGGGAGGGGAGCGGTGACAACCGACTAATCAATGATATAACAATGACCCACATACCCCAGTACATTATACTCCTGTCCGCGCGTCGCACAGGAGTGTGCTCCCCTCACAAGGCACAGATGGACATTCAGTCCATCTTCTAAAGACCTTGTTCGCCCCTTGCGGGAGGGTATGGGGAGGGGTCCTTAACCCCGAGATGAAGAGTGAGGGAACTCCAGGAGTTCAAAAGGTGGCCACCTTCCCAAACAATTCTCTCACAAAATCATCCAAAATAATGAAAATTACTTTGCACATTTCAGATGCTGATTATGCATCACTTTTGAACAGAACACGTCGCCTTCGTGGTAGCATAGGTTTGTTGTCGCCAGCCGAAGGTACCTTCAACCTCCATGCCAAGACTGGCAAGGCTGTAAGGGACTACCGCAAACTGCCCCATGGACGCGTATCAATGAATGAGGAGTCAGTACGCCTTACCTTGAATATCAACCTGGACGAATCTTCAATACGCCCTGCAGATGTCATAGTGTATGAGAGCGCCAAGGCAAGCAATTTTGTGGAGGCGCTAACGGTAAGCAAAGAGAGTACAAAATCATTAAAGTCCATCTCAAAATACCGCATAAGACATGACATTTGGAATTTCAAATAGTGTAAAATCTCAGCAGGTGCAGATATGCACCTCTGAGATGCTGAGGGAGGCAATAGATTCGCCACTTGTAGCACAGGTGTGTGCCGAGATAAAAGATGCATGGGAGCAAGAGAAGCGTGGAGAAATCACCTCAGAGGAATTTGAGGAGAAGAAAGGAGAATTGAAGAAACGGCTCCCCATCCTTACCCCTCACGCCACATTCAAGAACGGCCGACGCCTCAATGCCGATGCCGTGCCA
>CAJGDX010000112.1 GCA_904502185.1 uncultured Bacteroidaceae bacterium
CACCTTTTAACTATTTGATATTTATTAGCATTTTAGAATGAATTAGTAAAATTGTGGACGGAATATACAAAGTATTTTTCCGAACATCTAAATGCAAATATAAATACTTAAGAAATATTTATTGGTTAATATGAATAAAAAGCGAAAAATTTCACCCCTACATAGCGAATTTCACCCCAACTTCGATTAATATTGGAATATTTTTAGTCTAAACCCTCTATTTTGACTATTTTCTATAAAAATTACGGCGGTTGAGCAGAAAGTCCGCCACTGTCTCGCCTGTGAAGGTGTAGCGGTTGCTCTTGTCAATCTCCTCGCGGCAGGCGACTATTGACAAGAGTAATGCAAGTATGTATAGTATTCGTTTCATTTTGTGCATCTCGTATATGTTGCCCTTGCGAAGGTAAATATACTAACTAAATTATAATTCATCAACATATTACAAAGAAAGGTAATTTTATATAAATATTGTGCAAACGAGTGAAAGAGGAATATAGCATTTTTATGGTCCTATATTTAACAAATATCAACTTGTTTGATTAATGCAAATTTACATAACAAATACGTGCCCTATTCCGAAACGGGTCTTATAGGTCGTCCACGATGGCGATTAGTACCACTACTCAAAATTTTTTCCCGGTCGAAACTTAAATATCCGGCACTGCTGCTATAAAAATCGCCTAACGATGACGACCAGTAACAGCCGTACGTTCCGTTGTTTTCAGTAAACACTCCGTGGCGGTAGCCCGCAGCAGGCAGAAAAATGCTATTGCCGTTGGGACCGGTCACCTTTTGTCCGTTTACTCCTCGTTGGGTAGTCCACTCCCAAGTGCATTTGCTTATCAGCTCTTTCATCTCATTGATAGAGGGTATACGCCAAGTGCCACCCCATCTGATGTGTGCAACATCGTCGTCTGGGTCGAGGCTTTTCTTGTTATCCACAACACCGATATGTGCATCAGTATTGTATTTGGTTAAGGTTGTCATTGTTCCGTTGCACCACTTATAGGTGTTCCAGGTGTAGTTGCTCTTTGTCGTAATCTCGCCCCAAGAGTAGTAACTGCCATACTGTTCGGGCGAACTTGCGCCTACGTTGCACGATGCCCATTTTACGCTTAACCCCAGATCTACCATCTCACACGCAACATCTTCGGCACTATTCTTTGTGGTGAAACTTCTTGTCTCGCCATAGTAATATTCACCATCGACATATATGTATGCCCGGTAGCTATATGTGGCCCCGGGTTGCAGGTTTTGCAAACGGTATTCTTGTATAGTGTTGAACGAGCAGTATTCCCCCGTAAGTTCGCTGCAGCCTTCAATTTTCACACCGAATGTTGTGTATTGCGAAATACCCTCATAGTTGCACGTCAGGAATGCCTCCAATTCTTTGATGTCCGTGGCATCGCCGGTGGTAAATGTAATATTGTGACTTAGTACCATATTCTCGGGATTTTTGGTAACGACGCTTGTTACGGTATTGGCATATTTTTTATAGATACCAATCTCAATATCTCTCTTTAGGGTGAGCGTGCCTGTCTCGCTCTTTTTCTCGAACTCTGCAAGGGGCAGTTGCAACTCAACTATTACCTTACCGTCGCTTGCAGCCGGGTAATAATTTGCATTATTTATCAGTGTACTCTCAGTCGGGATGTATATTCCCCATTCACATACACTGTCGACATCTTCAATGGATGCGCTAATCTCTAGTTTTAATAAAATGCTATCGCCCGCAACAATCTCCGAACTGACCTGTTCCTTGCTATATATATTGCTGTTGTCGGTAATGGTAAGCGTCTCTTCCTCGCAAGCAAAAACACACGCACACATTATCAACGCGCATATAATCTTTGAAATACCCTTCATCTCTTTTCTAAGTAATTTGTTGACGTTTAGAACCTGTCCTCGGGTTTTGTGGGGTCGCTTATTATGTTCAGTGGTACCAACTCAATAAAGTCAAAGTCAGCTTCAAAAGAGATTCCATCGCTCACTTTCCTGAATCTGAGCCAATGATCGCCCTCTCCAAAATATTTTCTTGTCAGAATCAGTCGTGCGTGGTCGGCGTCACGTGCCACAATATTACCAAGCATATATGTAGCGGGCATTTTCATATATCCTCTGTTGCGCATCAGCTTGTCGTTATCATAGCCGTTGTCTTCGGTCTCACTGTCAGGCACAAAACCACTCTTCTCTGCTCTGGTGTTAATATCGAAAGGGATGCCTGTAATCTCATCATCGACGTAGGCCTGTACTATACCGTGGCCATACAGCACTACGCGCAGCTCGTATGTGCGTGGCGGCACGTGGGGAAGCTTGATGGAAAAATCCATATCATCGACCACTGAAAGAACATCACCATAATAGGCTTGGGTGCCGGCAAGATAGAGCAATGGGTTTAGGGCTCTGTATCTAAGGCCCTTGAAATAATTTGCCTGTAGATAGTAGCAGTAATCGTTTATCGGTCGGTAATACCTCATCTTGTTGCACGACAGTTCGGGCAGCAGTGTGGCGATGTCGAAACGCATACGTTCGTTCAGTATGTTACCCACCATCTCGTCCTCGTTGTAGACGAGTATCTTGTCTATGGGGTTTATTATTCCATTAAGGGTATTGTTACTAAAATTGACATACTCATCCTTTATCGTGGTGAATTCTGTCGGGGGTATTATGCGAACGTTTATATGCTTGCGCATATCTTGGTTGAACGGTGCTTCACGTTTGCTGTAATTGATAAAAATATCTGCTCCCTGTGTGGTGCTTAATGGCTTTGTTGCCTTCATCAGCGTGCCGGCCATTGTCTCGAAATAGTCGTAGCGGTCGAATCCCGCAATCATCACCTCTTCGCTGTTCTTTATAGACATTGGATGGTTGAACTTGTCAGTATAATAGAAATTGTGGAATACAATCTCGTTGTATGCAAGCTCGCGTTCCACAAAATGGTAGGCAACAAATTTGTTAAGTGCGTTCTTGGGGCTGTGCGGATTATCCCTCTCCTCGGTGCCGTACCATTTTTCGGCAAAGACCCTTAGGTCGGCAAGTGTGTAGATACCATTCTCGTGGAACACATCGTCGGGCTCAATGAATGCAGTGTATTTGTAGAATTTTGTTTCCAGATTCTGTCTTGTCAGCTCGCCAGATGTGTTTCCGTAACCCATTGCGTTGTAGTCCCAGGGTACATAGTCCTCGTCCCTATCAAGGAGCAATGAGTCCTGGAATCCCGTCTCTATCATAGCTGCGTTAAATATCGAGAAGTATTTGTAGTCGGATATTACCCCGGGAAGGTTTTTCGATGTCGGGCTAATGGCTTTCCCCATAATGTGCACAACGCCATTCTCTAACAGGTTATCACCATCGATTATCGGCGACTGGTTGTTTATCATTATATAAAAACGCTCATCGACCACCTTGTAGTTGATACCCAGTGAACGCAGATTGAAGTTTCGGCGTTGCAATGTGCCCTCGTTCATCTCTGCCATCGGGTAACGTGCTTCTACAAGGTGTGTCTTTGCAATCACTGTTGCCATCGAGTCACTGAGGTCCTCAAGCAGTGGCGAGGTTATTCCAGTTTCGTAGGGGACATTATCGTCGCGCGTAGCCCAATAGAGCGAATCCTGCTCAATGAGGAATTTCTCCACCGCCTCGTTGGTAGGGAGGAACAATGTATATTGCCCGTAGGTATTTAACAGGCTCATCATCTCTGCCTGTTTCAGAATGGTGATAAAATGTGAGTATTCCTCGCTGCGGTTGAGCAGAAAGTCCGCCACTGTCTCGCCTGTGAAGGTGTAACGGTTACCCTTGTCAATCTCCTCGCTGCAGGAGAGAAGCGATAGCATCACTGCAAATATGCAAAAAACGCGGTTCAGTTGTTTCTTCATTTTTGTTTCTACTTTTGTGGAGATGGAGCAATTTGATACAAAAATACTCAAATTTCCATTAGCAGAATTACCCCCCGTTTTTAACACCTTTTAACTATTTGATATTTATTAGCATTTTAGAATGAATTAGTAAAATTGTGGACGGATTATACAAAGTATTTTTCCGAACATCTAAATGCAAATTTAGATACTTAAGAAATATTTATTGGTTAATATAAATAAAAAGCGAAAAATTTCACCCCTATATAGCGGATTTCACCCCAAAAACGATAAATATTGATATAATTTTCACTATTTATATATATTGGTGTCCGATAAAACATTTTTGCAAGCATAAAATTTAGGGCTGATTCCATTTTGAGGATTCAGCCCTTTTAGTTATTTAGCGGTCACCACACTCATCTAAATAACTATGGGCAAAAGTACACATTTTATCGAACACCAATAATAAAAAAAGCAACGTGCATAGAATCTATGCACGTTGCAGAAGTATATTGAATATTTTAAAGCGTCGGAAGATTACATCATGCCGCCCATGCCACCCATGCCGGGAGCGCCCATAGGCATTGCAGGTTTCTCCTCTTTCTTCTCAACAATCACACACTCTGTTGTAAGGAACATTCCTGCGATTGAAGCAGCGTTCTCAAGAGCTACGCGTGTAACCTTAGCGGGGTCAACAACACCTGCTGCAAGCAGATTCTCGTATCTGTCGGCACGAGCATTGTAACCGAAGTCACCTGCACCCTCGCGTACCTTCTGAACAACAACTGCGCCCTCAATACCTGCATTGGCAACAATCTGACGCAAAGGCTCTTCAACTGCACGCTTAACAATCTCGATACCAGTCTTTTCATCAGCGTTTACTGCCTCAAGACCCTCGAGTGAATCGATAGCGCGAACGTATGTCACACCACCACCGGGAACAATACCCTCTTCGATGGCTGCACGTGTAGCGCAGAGCGCATCGTCAACGCGGTCTTTCTTCTCTTTCATCTCAACCTCAGATGCAGCACCTACATAAAGAACAGCTACACCACCTGAGAGCTTAGCAAGACGCTCCTGAAGTTTCTCTTTGTCGTAGTCTGACTTAGAGGTCTCAATCTGTGACTTGATCTGAGCGATACGAGTGTCGATAGCCTCTTTGTCGCCGTTACCGTCAACGATTGTAGTAACCTCTTTGCTAACAGTAATCTTACCGCAAGAGCCGAGCATTTCGAGAGTAGCCTGCTCAAGCTTGATACCCTTCTCCTCTGAAACAACAATACCACCTGTGAGGATAGCGATGTCCTCGAGAAGATCCTTGCGACGGTCGCCGAAGCCGGGAGCCTTAACTGCACAAATCTTCAACTGTGAACGGAGACGGTTAACAACCAATGTTGTCAAAGCCTCGCTGTCAACATCCTCGGCGATGATGAGCAAAGGACGACCGGTCTGAACAGCAGCCTCGAGAATGGGAAGCATATCTTTGAGTGTAGAAATCTTCTTGTCGTAGATAAGAACATAGGGATTCTCCATCTCACACTCCATCTTCTCTGTATCAGTAACGAAGTATGCTGAAAGATAGCCACGGTCGAACTGCATACCCTCAACAACGCCGATGGTGGTGTCGCGGCTCTTAGCCTCCTCGATGGTGATTACACCATTCTTTGACACCTTGCGCATTGCATCTGCAATGAGCTTACCAATTTCATTGTCGTTGTTCGCAGAGATTGTAGCAACCTGCTCGATTTTCTCGTAGTCGGCACCTACATCCTCGCTCTGCTCCTTAATTGAAGATACAATTCTGTCGACAGCCTTGTCGATACCACGTTTCAGGTCCATGGGGTTGGCACCGG
>CAJGDX010000113.1 GCA_904502185.1 uncultured Bacteroidaceae bacterium
CTGATGCGTCCCGTGTGCCGGGGCTTTTGCTTCTTTTGCCCGGCAAAAGAAGGGAACAGAAATTACTGCCCAAAATGATTGCAACCAAAAATTAAGGGTAAAACAGACTTTTGAACTCCTCCGTCTTCAAAAACAAGTTTTTGATATACCTCTCAAACTCGGCACTCCTTCGGAAAGGGAGTTAGTTCCAACCACTGCACTCAAATTTGCATCAACAAAGAAATAGGGGCTTATACTGACTTAAATATCGAATTTTAAAAGGATTAAATATGTTTACCGGACACCAATATTTTTTTATACAATATTTGAGAAACGCCAGCGGCATCAACTTTTTTGTTTGGAACCATATATTTAAAAAGACAACGAGCGACCGGTTATGTCGCTCGTTGCACGAAAAGTATCTGTTTACCCGATAAACCGGATTAACTCAAGCCTTCGATATTACCATCTACAATATCAATCTTCTGAGCCTGGGGAACCTTGGGCAAACCGGGCATACGCATAATGTCACCCATGATAACAACAATCATTTCAGCACCGTTGTTGATGACAACATCGCGTACATTCAACTCGAAGTCCTTTGCTACGCCATATGCCTTTGCATCTGCCGAGAACGAGTACTGAGTCTTGGCAATACAGATAGGATAGTGAGAGATACCAAGCGCCTCAATCTGTTTGATTTTCTTAGCTGCAACGGGAGAGTATGTAACACCCTTTGCACCATAAATCTGTGAAGAGACCTTCTCAATCTTTGTGCGAACCGAATCACCATCTTCATAAATAAACTTAAGAGGAGCAGAAGGAGTCTTCTCAATAGTGTCGACAACCAATTTTGCCAACTCCTCACCACCCTTGCCACCATCGGCAAAGACATTGTTCATGCAGAATCCCACACCAATCTCGCGGCAGTGTTCAGCAACCATTGCAATCTCTTCGTCGGTATCTGTTGCGTATCTGTTGAAGGTAACGATAACCTCCTGACCGAAACGTTTCATATTCTCTACATGTTTGTCGAGGTTGGGAAGACCATTCTTCAAACCCTCGATATTCTGCTCCTTAATCTTATCTTCAGGAACACCACCATGCAGTTTCAAGCTCTGTGCTGTAGCAACAATAATTGTCAATTTGGGAGAAAGACCTGCTTTGCGACATTTGATATCGAAGAATTTCTCAGCACCCAGATCGGCACCGAAACCTGCTTCGGTAATAACATAGTCGCCATAGCTAAGTGCCATCTTTGTTGCAAGGATAGAGTTGCAACCATGAGCAATATTAGCAAAAGGACCACCATGAACAAACGCAGCAGTATTCTCTGTTGTCTGCACAAGGTTAGGCTGAATAGCATCCTTCAGCAGCACGGTGATTGCACCGGCAACGCCAAGGTCGTTAACAGTCAAAGGCTGGTCGTCAAATGTATATCCAAGCAGGATGTTACCGATGCGGCGACGCAGGTCATCAAGGTCCTTTGACAAGCAGAGGATAGCCATAATCTCCGATGCAGGAGTAATATCAAAACCACTCTCAGTGGGAAGTCCGTTTGCCGAACCGCCAAGACCCGTAACAATGTTACGCAAGCTACGGTCATTAACATCGAGGACACGTTTCCACTTAATCTCTTTCAGTGCAAGACCAGTCTTGCGATTCTGGTAGATATAGTTATCCAGCAACGCAGTAATCATATTGTGCGCCGAAGTAATTGCATGGAAGTCACCGGTAAAATGCAAATTGATATTCTCCATGGGCAACACCTGTGAATAACCACCACCGGCTGCACCACCCTTCATACCGAAGCAGGGACCGAGAGAAGGCTCGCGAAGAGCTACGACAGCCTTCTTGCCAATTCTGTTCAATCCCAAAGTAAGGCCAATTGAAACTGTGGTTTTACCGATACCAGCCTTTGTCGGAGTAATAGCTGTTACAAGAATCAGATTACTGTTCTTGATTTTCTCCTCATCGATGAGCGAAATGGGCAATTTGGCAATATATTTACCATAATTCTCCACATCTTCTACAGGCACACCGATGCCGGCTGCAATCTCTTCAATTCTTTTAAGAGAGGTCTCTCTTGCAATCTCAATATCAGATTTCATATTTCAAAATATAATTTGTAAACTGTTTCTATCTTAAAACTATGTTTTGCAAAGATAGGACTATTTTTCAATTAAAGAATCTTTTAAATTCATAATTTATAACAATCCTAGCATCATATATAGTGATAAATTAACGATGATTTTAAAACAATGACAGAATACACCCGAAATTCGTCTTTTGAGAATAATATACGCACCGAAACTTGCTTATCCCGAGGAGAAGTCTTATCTTCGCAAAAAGAAATTTATATAACAACAGAATCCAAACGATAATGAAACTTGCCGTTGCCACAAGACCGCATTTTTTTATTGAGGAAGACAAGATAATAACAAGACTCTTCGAAGAGGGGCTTGACTATCTGTTGCTACATAAGTCAAACCCCCATCCGCAATACATCGAAAGATTGTTGAACCTCATACCGGTCAAATATCACAAGAAAATATTTGTCTGCGACTATCATCGCTTCAGTCAGGAATACAAATTTGCCGGACACATCATCAACATTGACAAAGAGCAGGTTGCTCCATACCCCACCAAAGGCAAATTGGTATCAAATTGCAACAATCTGCAACAGCTGGAAGAGTTGAAAAAGAAGTACGACATAATATACTTCGGGCCGCTTGGACGCACATTCCACCAGAGTACAGAATTAAATGAATATGGCAAAAAGGTCATAAACAAGAAAGTCTGGGCATTTGGCGACCTTGACGAGTACAACCTGAAAAAACTGCCTCAATACAAGTTCGGCGGTGTAATACTCGACAAAATGCTTTGGTCAAAATTTGACGCTTGTCGCTCCACTGACTACAGCGAATTGATAAATTATTTTTGCAAATTGCAAAAAATAATAAATAAACTGTGAGAAAAATTACACAGAAAAAAAGAAATGCCTAACTTTGCAAAAGAAATCCAACCACTGTAAAACAATTAAAAATTATAAATATATGAACAATACCCCGTTTATGGTATTTTCAGGTACAAAGTCACGTTACCTGGCCGAAGAGATTTGCAAAGAGCTTGATTGCAAGCTTGGACAAATGAACACAACCTATTTTGCCGATGGCGAGTTTGCAGTATCCTACGAAGAGTCTATTCGTGGTAAGGATGTATTCCTCATCCAGTCTACATTCCCCAACTCGGACAACCTCATGGAGTTGTTGCTGATGATTGATGCAGCCAAACGTGCATCAGCCAAAAGCATCGTTGCTGTAATGCCCTACTTTGGATGGGCTCGTCAGGACCGCAAAGACAAACCCCGTGTATCAATTGGTGCAAAGCTTGTTGCAAACCTTCTGAGCATAGCAGGTGCCAGCCGCATTATCACAATGGACCTGCACGCAGACCAGATTCAAGGCTTCTTTGACATTCCCGTAGACCACCTCTACGCTTCAATGGTATTTGTACCCTACATCCAGTCGCTCAAGCTTAAAGACCTGGTAATTGCAACACCCGACGTTGGAGGTTCAAAACGTGCCAGCACATATGCAAAATGTCTTGGTGTACCCATGGTACTCTGCCACAAGACACGTGCAAAAGCTAACGTTGTTGACACAATGCAGATTATCGGTGACGTACAGGGCAAGGACGTTGTACTTGTAGACGACATCGTTGACACAGCAGGTACCATTTCTAAGGCAGCTAACCTGATGGTAGAAAGCGGAGCAAACTCAGTACGTGCCATAGCATCACACTGCATCATGTCAGGTAACGCATCGGAGCGTGTACGCGAATCAGCTCTTACAGAGATTGTGTTCACAAACTCAATCCCCTACGAGCGTTCATGCCCCAAAATCAAGCAGTTGTCAATCGCAAACATCGTTGCAGCAGCTATCAAGTGCGTGCTTAACAACGAATCAATAAGCCAGCAATACATTTGCTAATTATATATATTAAAAGATGAAGAAACTATTTTCGTTAATTACCCTAATGGTGTTCCTTGTATCGTGCGGAGGAACAAAGTCATACAAAATCGATGGTAACATTGCCATTGATGGCTTAAAAGACGGAGACACCATCTCACTCGGTTACACGAAAGACGGAGCTGAATACACTCCCGAGGCGTATGCAGTGATTAAAGACGGTAAATTCAATTTCGCAGGCAATACTGAGAACTGCAAATTCTATTTCCTCGTAAACCACTTGACCGAAGAGCCCCTTGCAATAGTATTCCTTGAAGGCGGTAACATATCAGCAGACATCAACAACGAGAAAAGCGTGATTTCAGGTACCACTTCCAACGACCTTTTCACACAGTTGCAGGAGGAGTTTTCTGCTAAGGTAATGCAGTTGCAGGAGAAACAGATGCTTTTGTACCTCGACACTACCCTTACAGAAGAGCAACGCGAAGGTATCGTTAAAGAGTTGGAGACCCTTTCAGAGGAGGCTTCAAACACAGCAAAAGAGTTCATCAACAACAACATCGAAACAATGCCCGCATTGTTCATGCTTGTACAGTTCGCAAACATGTTTGAGAATGAGGAATTGAATGCACTCATCGAAAAGATACCCGAGGAGAACAAAGATTCCGAAAACAATTGCTTCTTCAGTACACTGCTTCAGATACAGGAACAAAGAAACAATCCTCAGGACTTCTCAGATTACTTCAACGCACTTGAGGAAAATGCTGACAGCACAGCTGCAGCTGAATAATTAAAAAGCCAATAGACAAAAAAGTTGCAATCCCGCAGGGGATTGCAACTTTTTTATTGGTTATATGCTCAGAAAAAACAGAAGAAATTTAGCAAGACAATCAACCGATTTATTCTACATGATTATTTAGGCATGGAAACGTATGAATCACATAATTAAAGAGTTTGCTAATACATAAATTATGGTGTGTTTATTTGGCATTCGTCGTGACAAAATAAAAAAAACACTCCGATAATAAATGTCGGAGTATTAAACAGAGATTGCATTCTTATTTTCTCGGCAAAACGAAAAAACTTCATTCATGATTGCGATTTGTGTATCTACCTTTTTATCAAACTGAACGGTTGCAAAAGCTTTTCTGTCAGGCGTTTGCTCTCCAAGACAATCTCAGCCGTTCCGGTCATCACTTTCCATGCACGCAGATTGTGGCCGTAACTGCTTTTCATTCCATTGGGGAACGCAACTGTTATCAGGTAGTTGCCATTTTCGTCAGGAGTTTCGTCAATGCGGTCAATAACACCTGTTACATAGCCGTATTCGCTATACGGATAGTTTGCAATAAAGACATTCACCTGTTGCCCCGGCATTATCTTACCCGAACCGGCAGCAGGGATTTTAATTTCACCAATACTTTTTAACGCTGTATTGTTCGCTTCTGTGGTAGCGATGCGAATGTCTGTTTTTACAACATCAGGGTAGTAAAAAAAGTGGGAACCGATAATGAGTGCAACGACTATTGCGAATATAACGGTAATGCCCCAGCGCACTATCCACGATGGAATCTC
>CAJGDX010000114.1 GCA_904502185.1 uncultured Bacteroidaceae bacterium
GTATCGCTTGATAATCTGCAAAGGAATATCCAACAACTTCACTTGGAACGGTATTTTGGTTTTGTGTCGCTTGGATAATATCCATTTCTCACCGTTTATTTCTTCAATTTCATCGGTGGTAAGTTCCTTTATATCCACGAATGACAAGGCTGTAAAACTTGCAAAAACGAACAGATCTCGGATGTAAGCCAACTTCTTATCCGCAAACTCGTGTGTCATTACAGCTTTGATTTCATCTTCGGTTAAGTATTATCGTTCCTTAATATTCTGATTTACCCGATACTGAGCAAACGGATTTCTCGGAGTCAGTCCATTATAATAAGCCTTTGACACGATTGTTTTCAGCCACATACAATGTGCCCATACGCTACCGTTGTGTAGTCCTGCATCAGTAGAGAGATAGATTTCATACTCCTTTATAAAGTCGGAAGTAAGTTCAAGCATAGAAATATCACTACGCTTGTAGCATTTCTTGATAAAAGTTGCCAAATGATTTCGTGACCTTACACGCACCTTATAGGAACTTGTAGCACGGTCTATGCCGATACGCTTCTTGAAGTTCTCGTTGTCCTTATCGAATGCACCGAGCAATGTTCCATACTCCTTACCGATACCTTGATAGGCATTGCATACCATTTCGGCAGTTACAAACGCTTCTCTATCCGAAATGCGTTGATAGTGCTTGATGATTTGAGCCTTGATGTTATCCAAAGCCAAATTGATGTCTCTTGATTCCTTGCTCTTCCCTTTTGCTCGATTGCCTTTTGCATCCCACATTGTTTTTGCAATGGTCAGTTTGCAACTAAATTGAGCCACCGAGCCATTGATTGTAACTCGTCCCATAATCGGGACAATACCGTTTTTCTCCTTGCTTCCGTTCACATAGAACAGCACCTTAAATGTACTTCGCATAATCCAATTCTTTTTTTTTGGTTACAAAATTAGTTATCAGCGAGTTGTACATTGTTATGCAGAATGTGGCAGAGAGTAGAAATAAACACCAACAACCTGTAATCTTACCTCTCTATCGGGTAATGATTTGAAAACCGTCCGCACGCATTACCTTTCATTCCTTGCACTTTTGCTTCGGCGAAGCTTTCATCAAAAGTCCTCATAAGTCATTGAACACCAGTGCCGCCATCATTATTTTCCCTCATTCGTTAGAATTTTCCAGAGATATTATTTATATTTGTGAAATATCTGAATTTTCGAAAAACGGATATTCCGTATTACTCCATCTCTTCGCCGTAGCCATTGTAATTATTCATATTCTCGCTTGGCTTTTTGGTAGTACGTTTAGCCTTCATATTACCGAAGCTATATGTAAGTGTGGCGCTGATGGTACGTCCGCCGTGCCAGTTCTCTGCATCACGGCTGAAGTTGCCATCTCCTGTAACAGTGTGCCAACGGCGCGAATCGAGTATATCACGACCACTGATGCTCAAGCTCCAGTGTTCGTCGAAAGATTTGCGCAGACCGAGGTCGAGCGAATAACTGGCCTTTCTGTGTCCCTGTGCCACAATACGACGCGCATCGTATCTTCCGGTAGCCTGCATGGTTATGCCCCAGGGAAGCATATAGTTGGCAGTCATTCGAGCATTCCACGAGAAATTTTCGTCGGCCTGACCGGTGATAGTCTGATTGTTAATTGTATAGTTGAAGCCGTCGAGTTTATAGTAGAAGAGGTTAAGAGTGGTTGTAAGATCCAGTTTTTTAAACAGACGGTTCTTGCCAATAATCTCAAGACCTGCAGAATTTGAACTTGCCACATTTTCGGATGTTGTGTACATGATATTTCCCACATTGTAGCTGATGCGCTCGATAACATCCTCTGTCGTGCGATAGTAGGCAGAGACAGAGAGAGTGTGCGCCTCCCAGTTCTTTATATAGTTAAGTTCGTAGGCATTTGAATACTCGGGTGTAAGGTCGGGGTTACCGAATGAAATATTGGTAGAGTCGGTGATGTTGCTGAATGAGTTCAACTGACCGCCCCAGGGACGACGCAAACGGCGAGTGTAGTTCACCTGCAGTTCGTGACCGCCATTCATGCTATACGAGAGGAAAAGACTGGGAAAGAGCGAGAAGAAGTCCTTGTCGGTATATGCAGGCGCTGTACCACCATTCTCCTGTGCCCAATCGAATGAGCGGGTCTTTGTGCGCCAATATTCGGCACGCAGTCCCACCTGATAACCGAATTTGTTTATTCTGCCTGAATATGTTCCGTAGAGTGCATGGGTATCCTGTTTATAGATGAAGCGGTTGAACAACTGTGCATCTATCTGTGTGTGAGCCTTGTCGGTGTATGTAAAGACCGGGCTTTCATCATTCGAAAAACGTCCACTATATCCTGCTTCGATACGTGCATTCTCGCTGAGTTTATTCTCATAATCGAGTTTAACCTCTGTAGATCTGTTGTTGACCTTGTTTTTCTGGAACTGATAGGTGTCTGCCGCAGTACCATTAAGAAGATTTTCCACAGTCTGGTCGTATGAAGTTTTATTCTCCATTCCCCATATATTGTGGTTCACCGATAAATCGATAAAATGGTTATCGGCAAATCTGTGGGTGTAACCTCCCTCGAAATTATACATGCGTGGTTCGTTCTTGCCATCGGTGATGCGGGTACGGCGCGATGCTACATCCATCAGACTAAGCGTACCGCTATTTGCGACAATAGTAGTTTTATTGTCACCGCCGCCGAACATTCCGCTAAGGTTCACATAAATATCATCTTTGGCTGTGGGATGCCATGTAAGACCAGCGCGGGCAAAGAGGTTGCTGTGTTCGCGTTTACCGTCGCTGTGCTGCAACTGATAGCTGTCGCGACCGAAGTATTGGGTGTAGGTCTTGCCGCCATTTTCGCGCTTGTGTGAACGGTAGTTAAGGCTGGCATAGGCATCGAGTTTACCGCTGCTGTAGTTGATATTTCCTCCAGCATTGTAACCGCCACGGCTATCTGCTCCGGCCTGCACACTGCCATAGTGACCGGCTTTGCGATTGCGTTTGAGGACAATGTTTATGATACCTGCAGTACCTTCGGGAGAGTGCTTGGCTGAAGGATTTGTTATAACCTCGATTTCTCGATGCTTTCGGCAGGCATCTGCTGCAGAATATCGCCCTGATTGTCGGAAGTGAGTCCCGAAGCCTTTCCGTTTATCCACACAGTAACGCTCTCGCTGCCACGCAACGATATTGAGCCTTCGTTGTTGACCTCCACCGAAGGAATGTCTGTAAGAACATCGGTTGCCGAGCCACCTGTGGAGGCGATACTCTGGTCGATCGTAAACACTCGTTTATCTATTTCGAAACTCATTTGCGAACGCATCTCAGACACTACTACCTCTTTAAGCAACTTGCTGTCGGGTTTTAAGTACACCTTACCAAGGTTCACCTTGCTGTTGCCTGAAGCAATTGTCACCTTTTGGTTGTCTGTCAGATAACCTACAAAGGAGTATTGCAATGTGTATATTCCGGGCTTTACGTCGGTGATGATGAATGAACCATTCTCTTCGGTGTTGCAACCGTTGACGGGAGTTTTTGTACCCTGAGGTATGAGAGCCACTGAGGCATATTCCACAGGTTGTTTACTTTTTGAGTCGAGCAGAATGCCTTGAATGACTCCTTTTGCTGTTTGTGCATCCATGTTAACAGATACAGCAATTATAGCAAATAGTAATAAGACGAGTTTTTTCATTTATTTTATGTATATATTTTAATTTGCTGCTTGTGTTATAATTCTTTTACTGATATGTTTTTCATTACATACTGACACTCGCCTGTAGTTCACAGGCGAGTGTCAGTATATCATTGAATCGATTATTCGAGCGAATCTATGCCTTCGAGAGTCACGCGCTTGGTGTAGCATGTTGCCTGAAAAGAGGCTATGAGAACATCGTCCTGGTTCTTTACCTTTACCTCGCAATACGGTACTTTGGGATGGCGCGATACAGCCACTGCCTCGGCTATAAGAATGTCGCCGAGTTGTGCCGAGCGATGATAGAATATTGACGAGTCGATGGCAAACGTCAACGACAGTCCGGTATTTGAGACTGCTGCCAATGCGACGTCGGCTACAGTAAAAATCGCACCGCCCTGACACACTCCACCTGCATTCAAATGCTCTTTTGTCACTGTCATACGGGCACTTGCATAGCCCTCTTTTATGGTTATAAGCTCAGCCCCGGCATTTGCCGCAAACCTGTCGCCCTTGGTTATAAACTCTTTAAGTGTCATAAGTTTCACATTAATAACTGCACAGAAACCATTCGGGCGTTTAATAGCCAAAATATTTCTTTGCAAATTCGGTCATTTTCTCTTCAGTAAGTTTTGTGCTGTCGGCATCCCTGTTCAACGCATGGTCGGAATTGGGATACTCGACCAACGTATAATCAACATTATTGGCCTTGAAAGCGTTCATCAACGACACCACATTTTGCCACACAACAAGTGTATCCTCTTTGCCATACGCCAACAGAGTGGGAGCAGTTCCCTTTTTCACATGATAGACCGGAGAAAGTGCCTGCATCATTGACATTATTTCAGCGCGCTGAGCTTCGTTCTGCAAATCAGCTTCCACCCCCATTCGTCCCAACACCTCATTTGCATCGGGCGTATCGAGCGAGAATGCACTGAAATCCGCCGGGCCCGCCTTAGACTGTACAAACAATACCGGCAGAGGAGAGTTTTCCACCATGCTGTATGTGTAAAGCATTGCTAGATGGGCGCCTGCCGAATATCCCGACAAGGCAGCTTTTGTTATATTAATACCCTGAGCTGCTGCATAGCCTTTTATAGTAGAAAGAGCTGTTGCAATCTCGGTAAGCATCGTTTTAAAATCGCTTTTCTCTTCACCCGAAAAATTCAGATATGAGTAGTTCATGGTGGCTGTCACATAGCCTTTCTCTGAAAACAGTTTGCAATCACCTGCCATGGATGACTTGTCGCCCGATGTCCACGAACCGCCATGAAGGAACAGAATCACTCCATGTTCGGCACCTTTGTCGACACCGGCAGGCATATATATATCAAGTATATTGCGCTCGCGGTTGCCATATTTGACATTCTCGTAAACCTGAACAGTATCCGGCTGCTCCATTGCTGCCGAACTATTGAAAAGATTATTCATCGGTACATCATACGCTCGTAAAACAAAAATAGCCATTCCTGCAAAAAATAGCAGCACCAGAGTGGCTGCAATAATGTATGCTCCTTTATTCATAATGAAAATATCTAATTATTACTGTTTCAAATATATTGCAAAAATTCTTGAATAACACCTATTATTAACAAACATTTATATTACACAATATACTGTCAGCCAATTATTCCGTAGAACACACCGCCAAAGAGTCCACTGAGCAGCAATATAAGTATCGGGCTGACCTTGCGACGCATCGCCACAAAAGCAGCTATGGTTATTGCTACACTGACCGTAAAACGCAGAGGCTGTTCGGTGGGAACACCATAGTTTTCGCTGCTCATCAACAGCAGAGCTGCAGATGCAATAAGTCCGACTACAGCA
>CAJGDX010000115.1 GCA_904502185.1 uncultured Bacteroidaceae bacterium
TCGCAGTTCATGGGGTCCTTGTCGGAGCAGTCGGCCAGCTTACCGGGTAGTCCGCCGCCACTCATGGGGTTCTTGCGCTGTACGCTCTCGCGTGCCTTGCGGGCTGCGATGCGGGCTGTTGCAGCAAGAATCACCTTGTCGACAATCATTTTTGCCTCTTTGGGATGCTCCTCGAGGTAGTAGGTAAGAGCCTCGCCCACAGCCTGATCGACTGCACCTGTAACCTCGTTGTTACCGAGCTTGGTCTTTGTCTGTCCCTCGAACTGAGGCTCGGCAACCTTCACCGAAATGACAGCTGTCAGACCCTCGCGGAAGTCTTCACCAGAGATTTCAACTTTGGCCTTTTCGAGCGCCTTTGTGTCCTCGGCATATTTCTTGAGGGTTCTGGTAAGGGCACGACGGAAGCCTGCAAGGTGTGTTCCACCCTCTATAGTGTTGATGTTGTTTACGTATGAGTGAACATTTTCGCTGTATCCGTTGTTATAGAGGATTGCAGCCTCGATGGGAATGTCCTGTTTTTCGGTGTTAAGGTATATCACGTCGCTTATAAGGGGGGTGCGTGACGAGTCGATATATTTAACGAATTCCTTAAGACCATCGGTAGAATAGAATGTCTCGCTGCGATACTCGCCATTCTCATCGGCAAAGCGCTTGTCGGTGAGTGAGATTGAGATTCCTGCATTGAGGTATGCAAGTTCGCGCAAACGGGCAGCGAGTATGTCGTATTTATACTCGGATACGATGAAAATGGTGTCATCGGGAGTAAAGGTCTGACGTGTTCCGCGCTGCGAGGTCTCGCCCACCTGATGAACATCGTTAAGGGGCTTTCCGCATGAGTATTCCTGCTCGTATATCTTGCCATCGCGGAATACCTGTGTCTTCATGTGCTTGGAGAGTGCGTTCACACATGATACACCCACACCGTGGAGACCACCTGATACTTTGTATGAGTCCTTGTTGAACTTACCTCCGGCATGAAGTACGGTCATTACAACCTCGAGTGCCGATTTATGCTCTTTCTCGTGCATGTCGACGGGAATACCGCGACCATTATCTTGTACTGTTATTGAATTTCCTTCGTTGATGCTTACATCAATATGGGTGCAATAGCCTGCCATCGCTTCGTCGATGGCATTGTCAACCACTTCGTACACAAGGTGGTGGAGTCCCTTTTCGCCAACGTCGCCAATGTACATTGCAGGGCGTTTGCGAACCGCCTCAAGTCCCTCGAGTACCTGAATACTGTCGGCAGAATAATTTGCTGCCGCACCAATGTTTTTCTCTTCGCTCATGTGTGTGTTTTAATTGTCGGAATAACCGAACAAAGGTAGTGAAAAAAGCTTTGTTGTGCAAGATTTTCCTTATAAAATAACAGATGTTGACGTTTACCCTCTGTCACAAGGAGTATATTATGCTGTTCGAAAAGATATTTTCATGGATGAATAAGGCGCAAAAAAGAGCAATATAAGTTTGCGTACTTATATTTTGCCACTATGCGCATATATTTGATGCCGACTACATTCCTGTGGCACGACAGAAACGTTCCATCTGTGAATCCCAGATGCTTTTGGTATCCTCAACCTCGTCCTTCTCGGCAAAATCGGTAATTTCCAGCATATGTTGTCTGACCATTTCGTTGTAGGTTATGCGCATTTCAAAAAAACATTGCTGTTCGTCGTCCTCCCATCTGAAACGCACATACACACCATTGCGCTGTGCAATGAGGCTGGCTCTGCGATGCTCGGTCTTTCCCCAATAAAAATCGAATGATTTTCCCGTTGCTTCCACACGGTCGGCAAACCATATAGATAGACCCTGAGGTGTGCCTATCGTACGCCATATCATATTGGCGCTACCTTTCAACGGGTATTCGATACGTATCGTCTCTTTGTTCATCGTTCTATTGAATTTGTCTTATGTAGAATTAATTGTCGCAAGTTAATGACTTTTATTTGATTATGCAATAGTCAAGTGCAAAATAATGTCCGTTGCCATTTTTTTTGATTTTACGGAAGCTTTTTGTGAGTTACGAATTATTTGACTAAATTTGCATTATTATAGCAACCCCGAAGAGGGTTTTTTGTTCACACAATATTCAGAAAAATGGCAGAAAAAGATATAGCGCTGACCCCCATGATGAAACAGTTTACCGAGTTTAAGGCAAAACACCCGGATGCTGTGCTGTTGTTCCGTTGCGGCGATTTCTACGAGACATATTCCACCGATGCCATAATAGCATCGGAGATTTTGGGTATCACACTCACGAAACGTTCGAACGGTAAGGGTGCAGCTGCTGCGCTGGAGATGGCAGGCTTTCCTTTTCATGCCCTCGACACCTACCTGCCCAAGTTGATTCGTGCCGGACGCAGGGTTGCCATCTGCGACCAGCTGGAGGACCCCAAACTGACAAAGAAACTTGTCAAGCGAGGAATAACGGAACTTGTAACCCCCGGAGTCTCCATCAACGACAATGTGCTGAACTACAAGGAAAACAACTTCCTGGCTGCCGTACACTTCGGAAAGTCGATGTGCGGAGTAGCATTTCTCGACATATCAACAGGTGAGTTTCTGACAGCCGAAGGAACATTCGATTACATCGACAAACTGCTGGTAAATTTCCGTCCGAAAGAGGTTCTTTTCGAACGCGGACAGAAACGCCGTTTCGAAGAAAGTTTCGGTACAAAATATCTTGTATATGAACTTGACGACTGGGTGTTTACCGACGAATTTGCCAAGGAACGGCTGACAAAGCATTTCGAAACCAAAAACCTGAAAGGATTCGGAATTTCGCATCTGAAAAGCGGCATCATAGCCTCGGGTGCCATACTCCACTACCTGAGCGTGACACTGCATACACAAATATCACACATACGCAACATTTCGCGTATAGAAGAGGAGCGATACGTGCGTCTGGACAAATTCACCATACGCAGTCTGGAACTTCTCGACAGCATGCACGAGGGCGGCACTCCCCTACTCTCGGTCATCGACCGCACCAAGACAGCCATGGGCGCACGACTGCTGAAACGCTGGATGGTCTTCCCGCTGAAGGACAAAAAACCGATAGAAGAGCGTCTCGACGTGGTTGAATACTATTTCCGTGAACCTGAGTTCCGTAGTATTGTCGAGGAGAATCTTCATATGATAGGCGACCTTGAACGCATAATATCGAAAGTGGCTGCCGGACGTGTGTCGCCACGCGAACTTGTGCAGCTGAAGCTTGCACTTCAGGCAGTGGAGCCTATTAAGGCAGCCTGCGAGGCATCGTCAAACGAAGTGTTGCAACACATTGGTTCACAACTGGATTGCTGCGCCGAAATAAGAGACCGCATAGCACGTGAAATTGTCCCCGAGCCACCCCTGCTGCTAAACAAAGGAGGAGTGGTAGCCGACGGAGTGAGTGACGCACTTGACGAGCTTCGCGCAATCTCTTACAACGGCAAGGATTATCTGTTGCAGATACAGCAACGCGAGAGCGAGCGAACCTCTATACCCAGCCTGAAAATCGCCTTCAACAGCGTATTCGGATACTACATAGAGGTGCGCAACACCTACAAAGACAATGTTCCCCCCGAATGGATACGCAAACAGACGCTTGTAAATGCCGAACGCTACATTACTCAGGAGCTGAAGGAGTACGAAGAAAAAATCCTCGGCGCCGAAGAGAAAATAATGTCGCTCGAGACACAGATATACAACGACCTCGTATGCGACCTTGCGGCATACATCCCTGCAATACAGGTGGATGCAATGCAACTGGCACGCCTCGACGTACTGCTGTCATTTGCCGAGATATCAAGAGCTTACAGATACATACGTCCACAAATTTCAGAGGACGACATTCTTGACATAAAGAGCGGACGCCACCCTGTAATCGAGCGTCAGATGGCTGTGGGAGAAGAGTATGTCCCCAACGACCTCTATCTCGACACCGAACGCCAGCAGATAATCATAGTCACCGGTCCCAACATGGCAGGTAAGTCTGCCCTGCTGCGCCAGACGGCACTCATCACCCTGCTGGCACAGATAGGATGTTTCGTTCCTGCCGACAGCGCCAAGATAGGCATTGTCGACAAGATATTCACCCGCGTGGGAGCCAGCGACAACATCTCGGCAGGTGAGTCGACCTTCATGGTGGAGATGACCGAAGCAGCCAACATACTGAATAATCTGTCGCCTCACAGCCTTGTACTTTTCGACGAGCTTGGACGCGGAACATCGACATACGACGGAATGTCAATAGCATGGGCCATCGTGGAATTCATTCACGAATTTCAGCGAGGCAGGGCAAGAACCCTCTTTGCCACACACTACCACGAGCTTAACGAAATGGAGAAGAGCTTCTCGCGCATAAGGAACTTCAATGTATCGGTACACGAAAAGGATGGTCGCGTCATATTCCTGAGAAAACTGCTCCCCGGCGGCAGCGAACACTCTTTCGGTATTCACGTTGCAAAGCTTGCAGGCATGCCCAAAAGCATTGTCAAACGTTCGGAACAGATACTCTCGCAGCTTGAATCATCGAACGGCAAGGGCGAGATTAAAGGTGTTGCTGCCGACATTGCCGACACACGCGAAGGCATGCAACTGAACTTTTTCCAGCTCGACGACCCTATTCTTTCACAGATACGTGATGAGATTCTGAATATCGACGTAAACAACCTGACACCGCTCGAAGCGCTTAACAAGCTGAGCGATATAAAGAAGATTGTTAAAGGTAAATAGGATTTCTGTTCCTATACATTAATTATAGCATAAACAGCTGCCTGAGGGTAGCTGTTTATTTCTTTATTACAAAATTATTTTAGTAGATATAATTGAGAGTGTTTATTCTGTTGATTGAGGGTATAAAATCTTATAGTCTACTGTCAATTTTACCCTTAATCTTTGGTTGCAGTAGTTTAAGGTAGTATTCTCTATTATGTTCTTTTGCCGGGCAAAAGAACATAAAGCCCCGGCACACGGGACGCAGCAGGCGGCTCTGCCTTTGTTCAGAAGTTGCCTAAAGGCAACATTCTTCAGTCGGTGGCGAGCCTTGTCGCTCGAGTCTTATCGTCTGTTTTTCGGGCGTTGCGGAACTCACTCGGTTATCTGCGCAAGCGCATATAACCAACGTTCAAACAGTCCTCACGCTTAATCCGAAAAACAGACGGTCTCTCTCTGTGCTGCTTACGGTGCCGGATGGATTTTAGATTACTTTTGCTGATTATATACAGCAAAGATAGATAAACAAACCTTGCCATTTGCAGGAATGATTAATGGTAAATACTACCGTAGAATACAAA
>CAJGDX010000116.1 GCA_904502185.1 uncultured Bacteroidaceae bacterium
CTCGGGGAGTTCGACCATTCCGTATGAGAAGTGTACAAGTCCCTTGCCCCAAGAGAAACCTAGTTTGTCAAGCAGCAGTGAAAGTACCTGGAAGTGGTAGTTCTGCTCGTTGCCCACTACGTACACCATCTTGTCGATGGGGTAGTCGCGGAAACGCAACTGTGCAGTACCGATGTCCTGTGTCATGTATACCGATGTGCCGTCGCTGCGCAGCAACAGTTTCTCGTCGAGGCCATCTTTTGTAAGGTCGGCCCACACAGAGCCATCCTCGCGGCGGTAGAAGATATCCTTCTCCAGTCCTCCGAGTACAGTCTCCTTACCGACAAGGTATGTGTCCGATTCGTAGTAAATCTTGTCGAAGCTTACGCCCAGGGTCTTGTAGGTCTCGTCGAATCCCTCGTATACCCAGCCGTTCATGGTCTTCCAGAGGTTGCGTACCTCTTCGTCGCCCTGCTCCCATTTTACAAGCATTTCGCGTGCCTCTGCCATCAGGGGCGATGAAGCCTCGGCCTCCTCTTTTGTTGCGCCGGCTGCCATCGCCTCGCTTATCTCTGCCTTGTAGTGCTTGTCGAAAGCTACATAGTAGTCACCGATAAGGTGGTCACCCTTTTTGCCACTGCTTGCAGGTGTCTCGCCGTTGCCCCACTTCTGCCATGCGAGCATCGACTTGCAGATGTGTATGCCTCGGTCGTTCACAATGTTGGTCTTTACAACCTTGTTACCGTTGGCCTCAATGATGTTTGAGAGTGCGTAACCCAAAAGGTTGTTACGTATGTGTCCCAGGTGCAGGGGCTTGTTGGTGTTGGGCGATGAGTACTCCACCATCACCAGAGGCGACTCCTCTGTTACGGGTGTGATACCCCATTTCTCGGCCTTGTCAATGTCCTGCAAAAGCTCTATCCAGTAGCTTGCAGCAATGTTTACGTTGAGGAATCCCTTGATTACATTGTACGAAGCAATCAGAGGTAGTCTCTTCTTCAACTCCTCGCCAATTTCTGTTGCAGTCTCTTCGGGACGCTTGCGAGAGAGTGCGAGGAAGGGGAATACTACAAGTGTGAAGTCGCCTTCGAACTCCTTGCGTGTCTTTTGTAGTTGGAATTTGTCGGCTGTAACTGCCTGACCATAAAGTGCTTCAATGGCTGCGGCAATGTTCTCGACAAGAATGTTTTCTATGCTCATATATTGATATTTATTTTGTTTCCTGAATTTCAACTTACAAAGATAGGCTCTTTTATTAAGATGTACACGCATAATTCGGCGAAAAAATAATCAGCAGCCCAAAAAATGATTCTTTCGGGGTGTGTGCCGTGGTTCAACGGAAATATTCTCGTTGCTATCTTCGCGGCTTTTCGTTTCTTTGTTGTATCTTAGCAGACTGAAACGACAATATTGTATGAACGATAATTTTGATATAAGGGGCAGGCAGAACCATCACAGCGACAAAGAGTTTGAAAATGCTCTGCGTCCGCTCTCTTTTTCCGACTTCAGCGGTCAGGATAAGATAGTGAACAATCTGAGCATCTTTGTTCAGGCTGCACGTATGCGTGGCGAGTCGCTCGACCATGTGCTGTTGCACGGCCCTCCCGGACTGGGAAAGACAACATTGAGCAATATTATAGCAAACGAGCTTGGAGTGGGATTCAAGGTTACTTCGGGTCCCGTGCTCGACAAACCCGGCGACCTTGCAGGTATACTCACTTCGCTTGAACCCAACGATGTGCTGTTCATCGACGAGATTCACCGTCTTTCGCCCATCGTTGAGGAGTATCTCTATTCGGCAATGGAGGACTACCGCATTGATATTCTCATAGACAAGGGCCCCTCGGCACGTTCCATACAGATAGACCTCAATCCTTTCACACTGATAGGTGCAACCACCCGCAGCGGATTGCTCACAGCTCCCTTGCGCGCCCGTTTCGGCATAAACATGCACCTCGAATATTACGACAGCAAGACACTCTCGGGCATCATCTGCCGCTCGGCTGATATTTTGGGAGTGACATACGACGAGGATTCTACGTACGAGATTGCCCGTCGCAGCCGTGGTACGCCCCGTATTGCGAATGCTCTGTTGCGCCGTGTGCGCGACTTTGCGCAGGTGATGGGAAACGGTCATATAAACACAAGCATTGCCCGCACTGCGCTCGAGGCACTGAACATCGACAAATATGGCCTCGACGAGATTGACAACAAGATTCTTTGTGTCATCATCGACAAGTTCAAAGGGGGTCCCGTGGGCATCGGCACCATAGCCACCGCCCTCAGCGAGGATGCAGGAACCATCGAAGAGGTCTACGAACCCTACCTCATAAAAGAGGGATTCATCAAGCGCACCCCTCGCGGACGCGAGGTTACCGACCTTGCCTACAAGCATTTGGGACGAACGAAATATAACGACGGTCAGGGTACGCTCTTTTAAAAAGCTTTTGTAATTAAGAAAATGTCGAAATTAGGTTCTCTTTTTAAAGATACGGTCATTTACGGAATGAGCAGCATAGTGGGACGTTTCCTCAACTATCTGCTGGTGCCGCTCTACACTGCAAAAATGAGTGTGGAGTCGGGCGAATATGGTGTTGTGACTAATATGTATGCCTGGACGGCACTCATTCTGATGATATTGGTCTTTGGAATGGAGACAACCTTCTTCCGCTTTGCCGACAAGGAGAAAGGCAATGTGTCGAAGGTCTTTTCAATGTGCATGCAGGTGATTGCCCTGCTGTGCGCAATGTTCCTGACAGGGGTCTTCTGTGGCATCGACTCGCTGGCAGGGCTGCTTGGCTATGCCGACCATCCCGAATTCATTACCATGATGGCAGTGGTTGTTGCGCTGGATGCCTTGCAGGCAATACCTTTCGGTCTTTTGCGCTTTCAGGGGCGTGCAATGAAGTTTGCCTCGCTCAAGATGCTTAACATCCTGACGAATATTGCATTGAACCTGATTGTCTTTCTGCTGTTGCCTCTGCTCTACGAACAGCACCCCGACATTGTGGGCAGTTTCTATTCGCCCGGCAATCAATCCTACTATGTATTCCTGATTAACCTGCTTTGTACGTCGTTCATTACCCTGTTCTTTATACCCGAACTGAAAATGTATCGTCCCACGGGTGATACAACTCTGCTGAAAAAGATGCTCTCCTATTCGTGGCCGTTGCTGTTGTTGGGCATTGCAGGTATTCTCAATCTGAACGCCGACAAGATTCTCTACCCTCAGCTTGTTCCCGGCCAGCAGGGAAAAATGGAACTGAGCATATACGGCGCAGCCGTAAAGATTGCAGCCATCATGGCCATGCTGATGCAGGCTTTCCGCTACGCTTACGAGCCTTTTGTCTTTGGCAACCGCGACAAGAAGGATAGCAAGGCACTCTATGCCAAGGCTATGAAGTTCTTCATTATAGTGTCGCTGATGGCCTTCCTGTGCGTGGTTTTTTATATGGACTTAATCAAGCACATCATCAATCCCGGTTACTGGGAAGGATTGAAAGTGGTTCCCTATATTATGGCAGCCGAGATATTTATGGGTGTTTACTTCAACCTCTCTTTCTGGTACAAGCTCAACGACGAAACGTGGTGGGGGGCTATCTTCTCGTTCACCGGATGCGCCCTGCTTTTTGCAGTGAACATCATTTTTGTACCCCGATACGGCTATATGGCATGTGCATGGGCATCGTTCAGCGCATACTTTGTGGCAATGACAATGTCCTATTTTGTCGGACGCAAGCGCAACCCCATCGAGTACGACCTGAAGGGCATTGCCGGCTACCTGCTGTTGTTCGGCGCGCTCTATGCAGTCTCCGCCCTGTTGCCCGTGGAGAGTGTGGCGGTACGCCTTACGTTCAATACACTGCTGCTTGCCGTGTATGTTGCCTATTTTGTTAGAAAGGATCTTCCGCTGAAAAACATTCCTTTCGTCAATCGCTTTTTCAAGTGACGTTTCGGTTGGTGATACGGTATATGGAAACAACAAATGCTTTCCACCGACAGCGCTAATCCGATTGTTTGGCATTAACTGTTGCGCAAATAACAAAAGCCTTACTATTTCAAAAGGTGCTAAAATGAGAATTGTTAACGGAAGTATAAACCAGTAATATAAAAAAATGATGAAAGCTATGAAATTGTTTTTATGTGCGTTGCTATTGTTCTCATTGAATACAATTGTAGCCCAGGAAAACTCATTTCTTGATGGGCGCAAATGGGTAGTTCACGAATATCGGATAAATCCATTTGATGATTATAACGATGTCGTTACATTCATTGCTTGTGGTGATACAACATTATCTGGCCTTACCTATAAGAAAGTATATTCTATAAAATGTGACTCAATTGATAGTGTAGAACTTCCAATGTTGATTCGTCGTGATGGAAGCAAAATTTATCATCGCTATGGTAGTTATGGAAAATGGAATCCTGATACTTTGGTTTTTGATGAAGATTGGCAGCAAGGCGATAATACAATATTTCCGCTTCAACGGAATTTTGATGGCACAATAGATGTATTTGCAAAAATATTTGAAATAGGATATTTGCAGGGACGTAAATCCTGGGATGTAAATGGTATGTATACATGGATTCAAGACGTTGGATTTGTTAAAACGCGTTTGTTCTTTGATTCTCAGCATGAATTGCAGGGGACAAATCTTTATAATCTAATTTGTTGCGTAGAAGCCAATGGAGACACGTTGTATGTCAATCGCGCCCTTTTGTACTTGACACAAACGGGAATTTCGTCCGCCGTTAGTGATAATATAATTTGTCAACAATCAGCCGACGGCCTTTCTGTAAACATCGGTGCCGATATTCCTCAGTGGAGTGCCACCCTCTACAACAGCAATGGCATCTGCGTAGCGCAGAAAGAGGGCGCAGGTAGCGAAATATTCCTACCCGCCGACAGCAAGGGTACGCACATTCTTGTTGTAAAGGCCGGTGGCAGGGTTGTTAAGAAGAAGATTGCGCTGAAATAGTGTCTGATAATTAAGGGAATTTATTATTGCGATTAAGGAATCTTAGTCGCAATTTTCTTTTCTTTGTATTCTACGGTAGTTTTTACCCTTAACCATTTGTTGCAATCCGAAAGTCAGTCGTTTCTATCCTTACTTTTTGGCGCCCCAAACCAATATAAGAATAAGTTTTTACCCCGGCAGAATAAAAATAAGACCGCAATCGCTATCTTTGGTTTGACGAAGGGGCTAAGTCCCAAGTGTATAACTTAAATCCTTAGCTTATGAA
>CAJGDX010000117.1 GCA_904502185.1 uncultured Bacteroidaceae bacterium
AAACGAAAAATGCCGCGAAGATGCGTGCCGACGATGAGGCTATTGCCGTATTTGCCGAAAATCTACGGCAGCTGTTGCTGTCGGCTCCTCTTGGACAGAAACGTGTGCTTGCCATTGACCCAGGATTCCGCACAGGCTGCAAGGTGGTTATTCTCGATTCGCAGGGCAATCTGCTGACACACTCTGTCATATATCCCCATCCGCCTCACAACGACCGCGAGTCGGCAGCCGAGGCCATCGAAAAATGGGTGAAGGATTACTGTATCGAGGCTTTTGCCATTGGTAACGGTACGGCAGGACGCGAAACTGAACAGTTTGTGCGCCGTCTGGGGCTGTCGCCTCAGATTTTTGTAGTGAACGAGGATGGTGCATCGGTCTACTCTGCATCTGCCGTGGCGCGCGAAGAGTTCCCTGACGAGGATGTGACGGTGCGTGGCGCTGTCTCCATCGGTCGCAGGCTGATAGACCCTCTGTCGGAACTTGTCAAAATTGAGCCTCGCTCGATAGGTGTAGGGCAGTATCAGCACAGTGTCGACCAGTCGAAACTTAAGGAGCGACTCGACACGGTGGTCGAGAGCTGTGTGAATATGGTGGGTGTGAATGTAAACACTGCCACCAAACAGATATTGACACATATTTCGGGATTGGGCCCTGTGCTTGCAGCCAATATTGTAAATTATCGTGCTGCAAACGGTGATTTCCGTTCACGAAAGGAGTTGCTGAAGGTACCCCGTTTGGGAAACAAGGCATTTGAGCAGGCGGCAGGCTTTCTGCGTGTACTCAACGGCAAGGAGCCTCTCGATGCAACTGCCGTACATCCCGAATCGTATGCTGTGGTTGCGGCTATGGCGCGCGACTGTGGTGTCACTCTCGAAGAGTTTGTGGCAAACAGCGAGGTTCGTTCGCGCGTGAAACTCGAAAAATATCTCTCCGGCACTGTGGGAATGCCTACATTGACAGATATCATGGATGCTCTGAACAAGCGCGGCCTTGACCCGCGCGAGCAGGCTTCGGAGTTTGCTTTTGACGCATCGGTACACGAAATAGAGGACCTTAAAGTGGGAATGGTTCTCCCCGGTCTTGTGACAAACATCACAGCATTCGGCGCATTTGTGAACATCGGAGTGCATCAGGATGGACTGGTGCATATTTCGCAACTGACCAACAAGTTTGTCTCTTCGCCTTCGGATGTAGTGAAATTGGGACAGCAGGTGATGGTCAAGGTGCTTGAAGTGGATTTGAAGCGTCGTCGTATAAGCCTGACAATGAAAGGCGTGTAAGTTTTATGAGTAACGTTCAAAAGAAATATAGTCGTGTAATTTATGTAGCAATATTGTTGCTGCTGTCGTTGTTCCTTGTCATTGGTGCATTGCCGTCGATATCTTCGTATGGTAGTTGGGTGACTCCGCCCGTGGCACTTTTTACGGGACTATTGTTTGCCCTCTTGTGCGGACAGCCCTTTTCCTTGTTCAACAAGAAGATGTCGAAGATGCTGTTGCAGTATTCTGTTGTCGGACTGGGATTCGGAATGAATCTTTACGAGTCGTTGGCTTCAGGCTGTGAAGGAATGGCATTTACTATAGTTTCGGTGTTCGGAACATTGGCATTGGGCTGTTTCATTGGTGTAAAGTTGTTGGGTGTCGACCGTAATACATCATATTTGATAAGTTCCGGTACAGCTATTTGTGGCGGCAGTGCCATAGCCGCAGTGGGGCCGATAATAAAGGCTAACGATAGCGAAATGTCTGTGGCCTTGGGAACAGTGTTTGTGCTGAATGCAGTAGCGCTTTTCCTCTTCCCGGCAATAGGCCATTTGCTCAATCTCGACCAGCAACAGTTTGGAATGTGGGCAGCAATAGCCATTCACGACACCAGCTCGGTGGTTGGCGCAGGTGCTGCTTACGGCGAGGAGGCTTTGCAAATTGCCACAACCATAAAACTGACGCGTGCCTTGTGGATTATACCTGTGGCATTGTTTACGTCGTTTCTATTCAAGAGCAAAGGTAAAAAGGTTACAATTCCCATGTTCATCATTCTTTTTGTGGTGGCAATGGCTGTAAATACCTATATTCTGAGTGCATCGGAAATAGGAACTTTAGTGGGTGATACTATAAATATGATTGCACGCAAAGTGCTGACACTGACACTCTTTTTCATTGGCGCTTCACTGTCGTTGGATGTGCTGAACAATGTGGGCTTCAAGCCCTTTTTGCAAGGTGTGTTGCTGTGGGTTGTTGTAAGTGTGGTATCTTTGTTGTTTATTTACTTGATGTAGTTGCTTGTAGAATAAAAAGAATAGGTTCGTAAACCTATAATTATATGTAAATTGTACCTGAATTTATATTCAAGATATATGAAAGAAACTCCTGTGAAAATAGAACTTCTTGCGCCGGCAAAGAATCTCGAAACTGCCATAGACGCTGTGAACCATGGCGCTGATGCAGTATATATCGGTGCGCCGCGTTTCGGCGCGCGTCAGGCTGCCGGAAACTCAGTCGAGGATATTGCACAGCTTGTCGAATATGCCCATCTGTTCGGTGTCAAGGTCTATGTTACGTTGAATACTATACTCTACGACGATGAGTTGAAGGAGGTGGAACAGTTGATTGCCGAACTTTATAATGTGGGTGTCGATGCTCTCATTGTGCAGGATATGGGAATAACAAAAATGAATATTCCGCCTATTGCATTGCATGCAAGCACGCAGATGGATAATCGTACGGTGGAAAAGGTCGATTTTCTCGGTAAGGCAGGCTTTGCACAGGTGGTGCTGGCACGCGAATTGTCGCTGAATGAGATTGCCGATATTCACAAAAATGTGCCACAGGTGCGTCTCGAGGCTTTTGTTCATGGAGCTCTCTGTGTCAGTTACAGCGGTCGCTGCTATGCTTCGCAGCACTGTTTCGGACGCAGTGCCAATCGTGGTGCATGTGCCCAGTTCTGCCGTCTTGCATTCGATTTGGTGGATGCAGAGGGCGCAACTATACTCAAAGAGAAGCATCTTCTCTCGCTGAAGGATATGAACCGCAGTGCCGATCTTGAACGTATGCTTGACGCAGGTGTGGTATCTTTTAAAATTGAGGGACGATTGAAGGAAAATTCCTATGTTAAAAATGTAACGGCCTACTATCGTCAGCGACTCGACGAAATTTTTGCCCGTCGACAGGAATTTGTACGCTCATCTTACGGCGTATCTGCTCCTCAGTTTGTGCCTTCGCCCGAAAAGAGCTTCAGCCGTGGCTTTACACGCTATTTTCTCGATGGTCGCGGCGAGGATATAAGCTCTTTCGACACTCCCAAGTCTTTGGGCGAGAAGATGGGAAAGGTTATGCGAGTGATGAAAAATTATATTGTTGTTTCGGATGGCAGCAGCTTTGCCAATGGCGATGGTGCCTGCTTTATCGACGGCGATGGCAGGTTGCAGGGTTTCAGAATCAACCGTGTCGAGGCCGACAGGCTCTTTCCGCAGACAATGCCCGAAGTAAGAGCCGGTGTGCAGCTCTATCGCAACTATAACATTGCTTTCGAGCGTGAAGTGCAGCGTTCGACAGCGCCTCGTCGATTGCGACTGAACCTCACTTTTGCCGCAACGGCCGATGGATTCAGATTGACAACTGCCGACGAGAGTGGCATTGCCGTATCGGTCGATGCACAGAGTGAAAAATCTCTTGCGCGTACACCGCAGAGAGCTAACCTGCTGGCGCAGCTTGCAAAGTGGGGAAATACTCCTTTTGCAGTCGAGGATACTCAGATACTTTTCGAAGAGGACTATTTTGTCCCATCGTCGTTGGTGGCCGATATGCGTCGCAAGGCGTGTGAACTGTTACTCGAACAGCATCGGCAGACATATTCCCGTGAAGAGCAATCGCCTGTCCCCTCTACGCTCGTTTGCCCCGAAACATCCCTGGATTATACTGCCAATGTGGCAAATGCCCTTGCCCGCGACTTTTATGCGTCGCATGGCGTTGAAAATATTGCTCCTGCGTACGAACTTCAACAGCCGGATGATGTTCCGGTGATGTACTCCAAACATTGTATAAAGCATACATTGGGGTGGTGCAGTCGCGACGGTGAAAAGCATCCTTTCAAGGAGCCATTTTATCTGGTGGCAGGCGACGGACGCCGTTTCAAACTGCAATTCGATTGCAGGAATTGTATGATGAAAGTCATAAGTCAGTCATAAAGTACCTTTTTGTGTGACAAAATGGGAGTTTCTGCCAAAATGTCGCAATGTGTCATGGCCGATTGGCAAAAATGTCCATTTTTATGCCCCAAAAGCACCGAAAAACATTTTGGCACGCTTTTGGTTATACTATTTATGTGCATGGCTCGTACATGCAACTGTAAACGATAAAAAATAAATAAAATAACAATTAAATTTTACAATTATGAATATCAAACCTTTAGCAGACAGAGTTCTTATTCTGCCTCAGGCAGCCGAGGAAAAGACTATCAGCGGCATCATCATCCCCGACACAGCAAAAGAGAAACCCCTTCAGGGTGAGGTTGTTGCAGTTGGCAACGGTACAAAAGACGAAGAGATGGTAATCAAGGTAGGTGACAATGTTCTCTATGGCAAATATGCAGGTACAGAACTTGACCTTGACGGTGTTAAGTATTTGATCATGCGTCAGAGCGACGTATTGGCTGTTATCGGATAATTTTTAGTTTAATACAATTATGGCAAAAGAGATTTTATTTAATATGGACGCTCGCGACCAGTTGAAGAAGGGCGTTGACGAATTGGCAAATGCAGTTAAGGTAACACTCGGCCCCAAAGGTCGCAACGTTATCATCGAGAAGAAGTTCGGTGCTCCCCACATCACCAAGGATGGTGTGACTGTGGCAAAGGAGATTGAACTCGACGATGCATACATGAACACAGGTGCGCAGCTTGTAAAGGCTGTTGCTTCAAAGACCGGTGACGATGCAGGTGACGGTACAACTACTGCAACTGTACTTGCACAGGCTATCATCAGTGAGGGTCTTCGCAATGTTACAGCAGGTGCTAACCCCATGGATTTGAAACGCGGTATCGACAAGGCTGTTGAGAAAATCGTTTCATCTATCAAGGAGCAGAGCGAGGATGTTGGTGCCGACTACGAGAAAATCGAGCAGGTTGCAACTATCTCTGCAAACAACGACAATGAAATAGGTAAGCTC
>CAJGDX010000118.1 GCA_904502185.1 uncultured Bacteroidaceae bacterium
AAGGCAAAAATCGAACTTTCTTCAACAACAACAACCGATATCAACCTTCCTTACATCACAGCAACTCCCACAGGTCCCAAGCACCTTGTAAGAACATTGACACGTGCCAAGTTCGAGGCTCTTGCACACAACCTCATACAGGCTTGTCTTGAACCTTGCAAGAAGGCTATGCAGGATGCAGGACTCAGCACTTCAGAGATTGACGAGGTTATCCTCGTAGGTGGTTCAAGCCGTATCCCCGCAGTGCAGAAACTTGTTGAGGATTACTTCGGCAAAGCTCCTTCAAAGGGTGTTAACCCCGACGAGGTTGTAGCAGTAGGTGCTGCTATCCAGGGTGCTATCCTTAACAAAGAGGGTGGTGTAGGCGACATCGTACTTCTCGACGTAACACCCCTTTCAATGGGTATCGAGACTCTCGGTGGTGTAATGACAAAGTTGATTGATGCAAATACAACAATCCCCTGCAAGAAGAGCGAGACATTCTCTACAGCTGCTGACAATCAGACAGAGGTGACAATCCACGTACTTCAGGGTGAGCGTCCCATGGCAGCACAGAACAAGTCTATCGGTCAGTTCAACCTCACAGGTATTGCTCCTGCACGTCGCGGTATTCCTCAGATCGAGGTTACATTCGACATCGATGCAAACGGTATCCTCAAGGTATCGGCAAAGGATAAGGCAACAGGCAAAGAGCAGGCAATCCGCATCGAGGCTTCATCAGGTCTCAGCAAAGATGAGATTGAACGCATGAAGGCAGAGGCAGAGGCAAATGCTGATGCAGACAAGAAAGAGCGTGAAAAGATTGACAAGCTCAATCAGGCCGACTCAATGGTGTTCCAGACAGAGAACCAGTTAAAAGAGCTTGGCGACAAGATTCCTGCTGACAAGAAAGCTCCCATCGAGGCTGCAGCTCAGAAGCTTAAAGAGGCTCACAAGGCTCAGGATTTGGCAGCTATCGACGCAGCAACAGCAGAACTCAACAACGCATGGCAGGCTGCAAGTGCAGAGATGTATGCTCAGAGTGGCGCACAGCCCGGTGCACAGGGTGCAGGTCAGGGCGCTCAGGGCGGACAGCAGACTTCTGGCGGCGCTGACGATGTTCAGGATGCTGAGTTCGAGGAAGTCAAGTAATCCGAAGTAATATAGCAACCAATAACAACGGCGTATAATCCAGAATTATACGCCGTTGTGTTGTGTAGATGTCTCTATCAGTTTGATGCTGTTTTTAATAGTCAATTTGCGGCAATTGGTTACAATAATAAGTCAGATTCTTACTTATAATCCATTGTGAACAACTTGTATAAATAAAAAACATACTGTTTTTACGACATTTTAATAATCTATTCTTTGGTATTGAAAGATTAATATTATAATTTTGTGTTGAAAATTGTTGTTTAATATTTTCGAATACTACATTTATAGTGATTAATTAGTTGTTTTTTCAGAATAATATTTTTTTACAATGGATAAACCTATTTTTGAAGATATGAGCCGTGGCGAATTGCTTTTGGCAGATGCGCTTGCACATTTGTTGGATTGTCATCAGGAGTATTATATCGATGAGGATGGGAACGTTTGCCGCAAGGAGCAAATGATTGGAAATGATGATTATTCCGAAGAACAATCCTCTATGGGTATGGCTGCCGAGGATGAAGCAACTTACGAATGATGAACTATTAATCTTTGCAGTATTACATTCCTAATGTTGACTTTTTACTCCTGTTTTTCATAGTAAAAGATTTTAAGATATAACCCAACGAGGCAACATCGCTAAAAACGAATGTTGCCTCGTTGGATTTTTACTACTCTCTGCGAATAACTTCGGCAGGGTTTATGTTCATAATAATCCTTATCCTGTGCCACGTGATAATCGCCAGCAGAATCAGAATGCCAAAGTACATGCCTACGCCGTATGCAACCATGAAGTCTGCGCCCATTCCGTATGCATACATGCCTCCATTAACCCAATAGAATCTTGCCAGATGTGGGTAGCTTAAAAGGAAAGTAACGGTGAAGGTTATTGCGTATGGGGCAACAAACCGCCTGAGAATGTCGCTTGCACGCGCACCGTTTATCTTTCTTATGGCTATCTCTTTCTGTCGGGTGGTTGCATCGAGCGAAATTGTCGAGTATATGCTCAGCACCACTACCATGAGGCTGATGAATGCCATTACGTATGCCAAGTGCTTGAGCATTCTGTTGGCTGCGCTAAGCTCGTCCATCGCTTCTTTGAGTGTAGGAACATTAACATCGAATGTTCGTGGCTGGAACTTATAGTATACCTCCTTGAACGCCTTTTGCGCCTCCTCCATCGGCACCCCGTCCTTTATGCGATAATAGTATCGCCATATATCGTTGTTGTCGACAAAAAAGATAGAGCCGCTGTACGGTACTTTTCCTACATAGTCGACCAGGGTAGTCTGGCCATCGAATGTGAATTCGTGGTCTGCCACTCCTGCAACTGTCAGCTTGCGTCCATGCTGCAACTCAACTGTGCCGTCGTAGTTGCCACGTTCGAGCAGGCTTCTGTGCAGTTTCCTGTCGATATATACATAGTTCTTCTCTTCGGGTGAAACAATCTTGCCGTTCATGGGGATGTTGAAGAACTCGAAATAATTTGGCAAGCCGCCGTATGCAATTACATCGGCATATATCGAGTCGCCGTTTACATATAACGTCTTGTATGTATATGTCATTTTGCGGTCGGTCTCGTATGATACTGCTGTATGGCTTTCCACAACAGGCAGTTTTTCGAGCAGCGGCCTTATATTCTCCCAGTTCTTTTCAAACTTGTCGAGAACAAAGATTCTCTCCATCTCGCTGTCGGACATCCTGTCTTTGTGTCGTCCTCGCTCAATATAATCCATCTTCAATGCTACGCCCAGGAAACCGAAGCAGATGATGGCAACCAGGAACTGAATGCCTACCATAAAGTAGCGCACTCTGTGCCCTTGCCTGTGGCGCATAAGCTTGCCGCGTATGCTTGCGTTTCTCAGCCTGAGTATAGGCAGTAGTATTACGGCAAGTGCAATGGCAAATGCTATGAGCGTTGTCTTCAACTGTGTGGCAATTAACTTCCAGAACGGCAAATATGCGGTAAAATCGAAATTCATATATCCTGAATATAGCACCGTAAGTTCACTGACTACGCATGAGAGCAGGAACGACACTGCAAGCATAATGAACACCTCGCTTGCCAGCAGCATATACAGCCCCCAGTTGTTCGAGCCGAGGCATTTGCGCAGGGCGAGCTCGCGTTGGCGCGAGTAGAACATCTGTATCATGAACTTCATGAAGTTGATGAGTCCTGTGGCAAATATCAGCAGCGAGAATCCTAACAGCGCTACCATTGCCGCCCAGAACTGAGGGTCGGACTTGCTGAAGCTGCGTGCATCAATCTCATACGGTGCGCCGTTGTCGGCCGCTATCCATCTGGTGCAGTCAAAGGCTCTCTGTATGTCGCTCCTCGAATATCCATCCATTTTCTTGCCCCTTATGAATTCACACTTGTCCTTGTCTGCAATCGGGGCATATATGTAGCACTCGTTGCCTGCACCGGGGGTAATTATCTGGCATACACCTGCAATGCGGTAGCTCTTGTTCGCGTAGAAAACCTCGCGGCTTTTCTCCACTGTGTCTTTCAACAGCGTAAGGCTTTTACCAATGGGGCTTTCTGTGTCGAAAATCTTACGCGCCAGCTGCTCGGTTATGATAATCTCGTCGCTGCCTATTGAGTCGCGTCCGGCAACTATCAGAGAACCTCGCGGGTCGTAATAGTGCCTGAAAAATTCGGGCGAGACACCCTCTCCGCTAACTTCGTACAGTTTCTCTACATTGTCGCTGTATGCCCATAGATATTCGGTCTTTCTTCCATGTGCATGAAGCTTATGCAGGCCTTCGATGCTGCTGGCGGCTATCTGCCTGTACTCTTCACCGGTGATTGAGCCGCCCTTTCTTTTGAACAGTTCAATCATTTGCAAGGTACTTAGCTGCGCAATCGCAAAAGTGCCTAGATAGCCATTGATTGTAAGTCCTATGGCCATGCACAGAGCCGACACTGCGGTGTGGAACTTGTATTTCGCCAATTGGCGAAATGCCATCTTTATATAGTGTAATATCATGATTTATAATAAAATTTAAACACCTTCTAAATGTTACTCCCTGCGGATTACATCCGCGGGATTGACATTCATAATCATCCTTATCCTGTGCCATGTTACGGCTGCAATAAGAGCAAGCATGCCGAAATATATCATTGCACCTATGGCACATATCATTCCTGTGCTTATCATACGACCGTTGCCGTTCGTAACGCTTATGTAGAAGCAGGCCAGCAGCGGATAGACAATAAGGAATGTTACGGAGTACACTGTGGCATACGGCACTACAAAGCGTCTGAGAATATCACCCTTACGGGCACCGTTAATTTTCCGGATGGCAATCTCTTTCTGCTTTGTGGTGGCATCCAACGAAATTGTCGAGTATATGCTCAGCACCACTACCAGCAGGCTTATGAAGGCCATGATGTATGCAACGTGCTTCATCATTCTGTTGATTTTGTTGAGATCGTCGTTAATCTCCTTCAGTGTAGGAATCTCAATTTCGAATGTCTTTGGGACGAACTTATAGAACTCTTTTTCGAATGCCTTCCGTGCATCCTTCATCTGCACTCCATCCTTTATGCGGTAGTAGAATGTAAGTCCCAGCTGAGATACAAAGAAAATACTTCCTGCGGTCGATACATATCCGTGGCCGCTTACATATACATTGTCCCAATCCCTTGTAAATACCTTGTCTATCACTCCGGCAACGGGATATTTGCGTCCATCTTCCACCTCCACTGTTCCGTCATATGTGCCGCCGGCGAGCAGCGCTTGGTGCAGTTTCCTGTCGATATACACATAATAGGCATCGGGCGTAACAATCTTGCCATCCACCGGCAGTTTGAAGAATTTGAAGTACGATGGATCGCCGTATGCTATAATGTCGGCATAGATGGAGTCGTTGTTCACATACAGTTTTTGAGCGTTTAACGCAGACTTGCGTATATTCTCGTGGCAAGTGTAAGTAAATTCCTCTACGATGGGCAATTTTTCGAGCAACGGCCTTATCTGCTCCCAATTGTGCTGTAGGTTGCTGATGACA
>CAJGDX010000119.1 GCA_904502185.1 uncultured Bacteroidaceae bacterium
CCTCGAACAAGAAAAACAGAGGCTAAAATGGAGGCTTGCGCTATCCTCGAACAAGAAAAAACAGAGGCTAAAAATGGTGGTTTGCGCTATCCTCGAACAAGAAAAACAGAGGCTAAAAATGGTGGCTTGCGCTGCCCTCGAACAAGAAAAACAGAGGCTAAAATGGAGGCTTGCGCTATCCTCGAACAAGAAAAAACAGAGGCTAAAAATGGTGGCTTGCGCTATCTTTTGATAAGATAGACTGCACTCGCTGCAAAAAAATTGAAGTAAACTTCATTTTTCTTGCTCGTTTGTTGCTATCTTTGTACGATAAAACAGAAAAAAATGAAAGAAGAGAGCAACGGACTAATACAAGCAGCAATGAGATACGGCACAATGTTGGGCGCATTGTGGATAGCTGCGTTTGCCGTATACATTGCAGCACTGACAGCCCCCAGCCTATCACCGCTATTCCTGATCCTACTGGTCGCATCGCCAATTGTCGCCGGCTGTCTGGGAATAAAATACCGCAAACAGGAGAGAGGCAACAAACTGGGATTCATTGAAGCATGGAGTTTCATGACTATCAGTTATCTGTGCGCTTCAGTACTTTCTGCAATCGCCTGCTACGTATATTTCCGCTTCATGGACAACGGAGTAGTGCTTACATCATTCAAGGAGCAGATTGACATCTTTACAGCAACCGGTATTGACGAAGAACTGAAGAAACTCTTCAACGACACCTACAACCTGCTTACCCAAATGAGCGCCAGCGATTATTGCATACAATATTTCACAACAAATATTTTCGTCACCACATTCCTTGCCCCGATAACTTCAATATTCGTATACAAAAACAGATAAAGACATGGATATTTCCGTAATAGTACCACTATACAACGAAGCAGAATCACTCCCCGAGCTCACAGCCTGGATAGAGCGCGTCATGAAAGAGCATGGATACACCTACGAAGTGATATTCATCAACGACGGCAGCACAGACAACTCATGGGAGATAATCGAAGAGCTACAAAAGAAAAACAGCAATGTACACGGCATTAAATTCCGTCGCAACTACGGAAAATCACCTGCACTATACTGCGGATTCGAGCGCGCACAGGGCAACGTCGTGATAACCATGGATGCCGACCTGCAAGACAGCCCCGACGAAATACCCATCCTCTACAAGATGATTACCGAGGATGGATACGACCTTGTATCGGGTTACAAGCAGAAGCGTTACGACCCGCTGACAAAGACCATCCCCACAAAGCTATTCAACGCCACTGCACGCAAAGTATCGGGCATCAAGAACCTGCACGACTTCAACTGCGGCCTTAAAGCATACAAGAACGAAGTAATCAAGAGCATAGAGGTCTACGGCGACATGCACCGCTACATCCCCTATCTTGCAAAAAATGCAGGATACTCAAAGATTGGAGAACTCGTCGTACACCACCAGGCACGCAAATACGGCAAGAGCAAATTCGGCATCAGCCGCTTCTTCCACGGATACCTCGACCTCATGTCACTGTGGTTCCTGTCGAAATTCGGATACCGCCCCATGCACATCTTCGGTCTTTGGGGAACACTGATGTTCTTCATAGGCTTCGTTGCAGCAATCATACTGGGAGCAGGCAAACTCTACGCACTGTCAAACGGCATAGCGCAGCGACTGGTAACAGACTCGCCCTATTTCTACATCTCGCTGACAATGATGATATTGGGAACACAACTGTTCCTGACCGGATTCCTGGCAGAACTAATCAGCCGCACATCACAAGAACGCAACAAATACAACATCGCAAAAGAGATTTAGCGCAATGACCACTCCGCGAATAAAAGACATATTCATAGCAGCAGCCGTAGCAATTTCGACTATTTTCACAGCCTGCGACAATGGCTCGGACTGCAACATAAACAACGTATCGTACAACCGCATACAGCTGTACAGCACAACAGGCAGCTCCACTGCAAGCAAATACAGCTACCCTAATGCACTGACAGTAAAACTGGTAATAAACGGCAGCGACAGCATCGTCATAAACAACATGACCGACGCGTCTGAATTGCAGTTGCCTGTCAGCTACACACACGAATGCGACACAGTTGTCTTCGAATACGAAGAGGGAGGCACAGACACACTCTACGTAGAACACAGCAACATCCCCTACTTCATATCAACCGACTGCGGCATGGCGATGTACCATAAACTGACCAACCTGCGCCACACAAACAGCATGATAGATTCGGCAAAAATCAACGATCCAACAATTAACTTCAGCTGGCATGAGAATATTAAACTATATATTACTGAGTAGTCTGCTATTGTTTACACTGCCCTGCGCCACCAACGCCCAGGAGAAAAGCGACACCATCATAGCCGACGGCAAACTCACATTCAAAGGAATAAGCATCAGCGCCGACCTTTTCGGATATGCCAGCGCTCTGCTCGACGACGGCATGAGCAGCGAATTTGCCATTGAAGCCAATCTCGGAAACAGAATATTCCCCGTGATAGAAGCAGGCTATGGCAGCATAGACATCACCGACGAAAACTTCGGCATCCACTACAAATCGGGCGCACCATACATGCGCGTCGGACTAAACTATAACTTCAGCTACACCAAAGGCAAACCCGTTCGCCCCAACTACGTTTACGGCGCGCTGCGCTTCGGATACAGCAGAATGAAATATGATGTATCGTCACCACCCATCCAGGACCCAGTATGGGGTGGCGAACAACCCTTCGCACACAGCGATGTCAATGGCTTTGCCAGCTGGATTGAACTGGGAGTCGGAGTAAGCGTAAAAATACTGAAGCAGTTCCGCATGGGCTGGTGTGTACGTTACAAAGCGCGCGCCAATGTTGTAAACAGCGAAAACTCAAACGTAGGCTATATACCCGGATTCGGCACCAACAGACACACACGCTTCGGCGCCACATATAGCCTGATTTACGAAATACCGTTCAAGAAATAACCTCAGACACCCCAAAAAACAAACAGATGAAACGCTGGCAAATAATTTTCCTTCTCTTCCTCATTGTTGGAACATTCTTCATACTATCCAACAACACACCCTACCAAAAGGACGAAGGTCGCATATTCGGCACGAGCTACCGCATCACCTACAAGTCGAAAAAGAATCTGAAACAAGAGATAGAGAGCACGCTCGACAAAGTAAACAATTCACTCTCACCCTTTAATCCTGCTTCTATCATAAGCAAAATAAACAACAACGAGGAGGCAACCCCCGACAGCATGTTCCTTTACGTGCTGCAGATGGCGCAAGAGGTGTCAGCTGCAACAGAGGGCGCATTCGACATAACGGTAGCACCGCTCGTCAACGCATGGGGGTTCGGATTCAAGCAGGGCATAACACCTGATTCAGCAACAATTGACAGTCTGAAACAGTTTATTGGCTACAAGAGCATCGCAATAAAAGAGGGAAAAATCGAAAAACAGCACCCACAGACCATGCTCAACTGCAGCGCCATCGCCAAAGGCTACGGCTGCGACGCAGTGGCACAACTGTTCGACTGCAAAGGCATCACCGACTACATGATAGAAATAGGAGGCGAAATATCCCTTAGAGGCAAGAACGACAAGAACACTCGCTGGGTAATAGGCATAAACAAACCCGTTGAGGAATCAGCCATGACCAACGAACTGCAAGCCATACTGCAATTGACCGACTGCTGCATGGCAACCTCGGGCAACTACCGCAATTTCAGATACATCGATGGTGTAAAACGCTCACACACCATAGACCCGCACACAGGCTACCCCGTAACCCACTCACTGCTGTCGGCAACAGTAGTAGCCAAAGAGTGTGCCTACGCCGATGCCCTTGCAACAGCCTTCATGGTGATGGGACAGGAGAGAGCAATGCAATTCTGCGAGCAGCACCCCGAAATTGAATGTTATCTGATTTACGCCGACCCGGATGGCAAACTGAAAACAAGCGAAACTGCCGGTTTTAAAAAGCTATTGAAGAAGTAACAGGCCAATCATACCTTATATATAAATATACGCAGCAGGTTCGACCAACCTGCTGCGTATATTTTGCAAAAACGAACCGTTAAATACTATTTATCCGAAACACTCTGTATAAGGAAAGAGAGGTTCGAAGTAAATAGTTTTACAGAGATTGCCAACAAAATGATTCCGAAGAACTTCTTCACGAAATACATTCCCGACTTACCCAGCATGCGCTGTATGCGTCCGGTAGTCATCAGTACGATATACACAACTACCATATTAGCGCACAATGCCAGCAGAATACTCAGCGCAGAATACTCGGCACGAAGCGAAAGAAGCGTTGTGAAAGAGCCGGCACCTGCAAGCAACGGGAAGACCAGCGGAACATAAGTAGCCTCTTTAATGGGACCTGCATTCTTGAAAATCTCAATATCCAGCACCATCTCCATTGCCATAAGGAAAAGCACCAAGGCACCGGCAACGGCAAACGAGTTGATATCCACGCCAAAAAGGTTCAACAATCCCTCACCCATGAAGAAGAAAAGACACATCAGGAAGAACGAATAGACGACAGCCCTGAAAGCACTGACAGCCCTGCCCTGCTCCCTCACAGAAATAACAATGGGAATAGCCCCGATGGGGTCAATAACCGCAAACAGCACAATAAAAGCACTGAAAAAATCAAGAAAATTAAAAGTAGCTAACATAACTATTGTCCGCTGAATACATTAATTAGTAAAATAGACGTTTTTTAGGCATGTAGAATCATTGCAAACAGCAATAAAAAAGCATTACCGCTTGCGAAGATAACAAATTTGGAACGAAAAAAAGCAACAACCACACAACAAAAAATCAAAAAAGCCAACTTAAAGAAAATCAAAAGAAAACCCTCAAAAAATTATAATATCCGAAAATAAAATCGTACCTTTGCACCCGAATTCAAACAACATAATGTCTAACTCATTAGTATCTAAAAATTTATGAGCACAGAAAACATCTTTGGAACAGCCGATTTCGATTGGGAATCATACGAAAAAGGCGTCAACATCTCAGGTCTCTCTCAGGAGCAGCTTGAGCAGGCCTACGACGGTACACTCAACAAAGTGACAAACCGCGAGGTAGTAAACGGTACTATCATCAGTATCAACAAAAGAGAGGTAATCGTAAACATCG
>CAJGDX010000120.1 GCA_904502185.1 uncultured Bacteroidaceae bacterium
AAAATAAGAGATTAAATTATATGGAGGTTGTGTCAAAATCGATTTTGACACAACCTCCATATAATTTAATCTCTTATTTTAGAGAATGCTGAAAGCCAGTGTCAAACCTGCCATTACGATAGACACCATGCTCATCAGCTTGATAAGGATGTTCAAGCTGGGGCCTGATGTATCTTTGCAGGGGTCACCCACTGTGTCGCCGACAACAGTAGCCTTGTGAACATCGCTACCCTTGCCACCGAAGTTACCCTCCTCGACAAATTTCTTGGCATTATCCCATGCACCACCTGCGTTTGCAAGGAATACAGCGAGCATGAAGCCTGTTGAAAGGCTACCGATAAGCAGACCTACAACACCAGACACACCAAGAACGACACCGATTACCACGGGAACGATGATAGCCAACAGAGAGGGGAAAATCATCTCCTGCTGAGCACCACGTGTAGAAATCTCCACGCAACGTGAGTAGTCGGGTTCTGCCTTACCCTCGAGGATACCCTTAATCTCGGTAAACTGACGACGAACCTCGGTAACCATCTTCTGAGCAGCACGACCAACTGCGTTCATTGTCAAACCGCAGAAGAGGAATGCCATCATAGCACCTACGAAGATACCGCACAACACAGTGGGGTTCATCAAAGTTACATTGAAATACTGCATAAAGTCGAAGATGTTGGCATCCATAAGAGCCTTGCCGTTAATCAACACTTCAGGCATTGTACGCTCCATGGCGATACGAATCTCCTCTATGTAAGAAGCAAGCAATGCCAAAGCTGTAAGAGCAGCCGAACCAATTGCAAAACCTTTACCAGTAGCAGCGGTTGTATTACCCAATGAGTCGAGAGCATCGGTACGACGACGAACCTCAGGCTCAAGACCGCTCATCTCGGCGTTACCACCGGCATTGTCGGCGATGGGGCCGTAAGCGTCGGTTGCAAGAGTGATACCCAATGTAGAGAGCATACCGACAGAAGCGATTGCAATTCCGTAAAGACCGATAGTCACATCCTCTACATTTGTAGAGAAACCTGTTGCAAGGAAGTAAGAGAGAAGGATACCAACAACAACTGCGATTACAGGAATTGCTGTTGAAAGCATACCCAAGCCCATACCTGAGATGATAACGGTAGCAGGGCCGGTAATACCAGACTCAGAAACCTTCTGTGTAGGTTTGTAAGACTGTGAAGTGTAGTACTCTGTTGCCTGACCGATGACGATACCCACAACAAGACCAACAACAACTGCCAATGAAAGACCTACCCAGTTCTCGATGCCGAGAGCATAGAGAATACCGAATGTAGCGATAACAATGAGGATAGATGAAAGGTTGGTACCGCGTGAAAGCGCACTCAAGAGCTTCTTGATAGAAGCATCCTCGCTTGTACGTACCGAGAAGATACCGATGATAGAGAGTACGATACCCACAGCAGCGATAAGCATAGGAGCAAACACAGCCTTAGTCTGCATGTCAACACCATCCTGAGCAAAAGCAGCAGCACCAAGAGCAGCTGTTGAAAGGATAGAGCCGCAGTAGCTCTCGTAGAGGTCGGCACCCATACCAGCAACGTCACCTACGTTGTCACCTACGTTGTCGGCGATGGTAGCAGGGTTGCGGGGGTCATCCTCGGGGATGTTGTATTCAGTCTTACCAACGAGGTCGGCACCAACGTCGGCAGCCTTGGTGTAGATACCACCACCCACACGTGCAAAAAGAGCCTGAGTAGAAGCACCCATACCGAATGTCAACATTGTAGTAGTGATGAAACAGAGCTTGATAGAAGCATTGTTGGCATCTACGGGCACGAAAGCATCAAGGATAAGATACCACACTGAGATGTCGAGCAATCCGAGACCTACAACAACAAGACCCATAACTGCACCACTGCGGAAAGCCATACGCAAACCGCTGTTCATTGAATTGCGGGCTGCATTGGCTGTACGAGCCGAAGCATATGTAGCTGTCTTCATGCCGAAGAAGCCTGACAATCCACTGAAAAGACCACCGGTGAGGAATGCGAAAGGCACCCACTCGTTCTGAATCTTAAACACATAAGCCATTACGGCAAAAACTGCGGCCAGACATACGAACACAACAGTAACAACCTTGTACTGCTGTTTCAGATAGGCCATTGCACCCTGACGTACCGCCTTTGCGATATACGCCATACGTTCTGTACCTTCGCTCTGGGCCTTCATCTGCTTGTAGAAGTAGGCTGCAAATGCCAATGCAAGCACTGAAGCCGCCGGAACGAACCAGAATAACACATTGTAATCCATAAAGTTATAAATATAAAAAGTTAAAAATTAATTATTCAACACATATCAACCGATTGTCTGCAATCTCAAATATTCACAAATATCAACAAAGCAGCAATATCAGGGTATAAAATATGGCGCAAACCACCATTTTACAACTCGCAAAGATAACAACATTTTTCATAATTAAATAAACCTTAAGACAAGTTGTTTAATTTTCTATCAAAATAAGTTTAGAAAGAGAGATTTTTATAAAATCAAATGATAAAAACAATCAAATTTAAGTTTTTTATCGAAACTAAATAGTTATATTTGCAACGTGAGTAACTATGGAACTTAATAAAACAAAACCAATAATCGTATGAAAAAATTTTTACTTTCGTTAGTATTGTTGGCCGCAGCCATTATTCCGGCGTCGGCTCAGCAAAGAACTGAAGCTGAAGCGCAGGCTATTGCCAAGGCCTTCATGCAAAACAACGGTTATGACTTTGAAATAACAAAGTCAGCCAAAATCAACAAGATGCGCTCTGAAAAAGTCGGCGACATCACCCCCTACTACATCTTCAACGACACACGCAAGGGCGGTTATGTCATTGTTGGTGGCCAGGAAGCAATGAGCGACATTCTCGCTTACTCTAACGACGAATGTTTCGACACAGAGGACACACCCCCTGCAGCAGCAGAGATGCTCGAGGCATACGCACAGGTAGCAAAATATGCTGCTGAGCACCCCGAGGAGTCAATGGCAGAGAAAAAAGCAGCTGCACAGGCATTCAAAGCCAGCGGTTTTGCACGTCGCAAGAGCGTAGCACCCCTTCTCGGCGAAATCAAGTTCAACCAGGGTGACCCCTACAACCGTCAGTGCCCCACACTCGACAGAATGAAGAACGGTAAGAAGGAGATTGGTAAAGCCGTTGTAGGTTGTTCGGCTACAGCATTCGGTATGATTCTCCGTTACTGGAAGTACCCCGAACACTCAACAGGTAGCAAAGAGTACACATTCAACTACGAATACACCGAAACAGAGAACAAGAGCATGACACTCTCTGTAAACTTCGACTCTGTCGGCGACTACGACTGGGACAACATCCTCCCCACCTACCGTAGCGGTATCAACTATACCGACAAAGAGGCTGCGGCTGTTGCCAAGCTGCTCTTCCATTGTGGTGTAGCCCTCGGCGCAGGATACGGTCTTGGCGGTACAGGTGCAACTACCGACGGTCACAAATACGCTACATACTTCGGCTTCGACAGCAACATCGGCTCTATAGTATGTAAGAACTACCTCAGCGACCCTCCCACATTGCGTTCTATGCTTGCAGACGAGCTCAGTCAGGGCCGCCCCTTGCTTGGTAAGGGTAGTAACGACCCCTCTAAGTATAATGGTCACGCATACGTGTGCGACGGTTTCGACATGAACGGCCTATTCCACTTCAACCTCGGTTGGGACGGAAGCAGCAACGGTTACTTCGAAGTAGCACCTGTCCCCACAAGTGCATACGGTCACCAGATGACAGTTTACACAAACGTTCACCCCAAAGGTCGTTTGACACCCCAGGATCCCGTACGTCGCGTAATCATGGAAATGGGTTACGGCGACTGGAACGCAAAATCTAAGACAATGATTTCTGCAATCAAGACTCTTGACACTGACAAGCTCTACGGCGAGAGCATGATTGTTCTTGCAACAGCTGACACTGAAGAGGCTGCTGAGAACCACCTTCCCGGTCTCAGCCAAGTTGAGGGTATTCTGTTTGACCGTTGCGACACCTTCACAGGTACAATGTCACAGAAGAAGATTATCGAGGCATACAAAGGCCGCTTCAACACTCCTTCACCTGCAACCATCGACATCGACGCAGCATACGCATCAGACAGTACAATGGCTGTAACCGTATATACAGAGTTCTACAAGGCATATACAAACGCTAACTTCAGAATGGCATTTGCATACACCGAGAACAATGTTAAAATCGAGGGTGTAACATACAACAGCATCGTAAGAGGCATGTACCCCAACAAGGATGGTTTTGACAACTGTCTGCCCGCAAACATCGAGTACGACATTCAGTACATCTACGAGAACGAAATTCCCATCCCCGCATCTGTAAGCAACACCGGTAACACAACACTCGTTGTAATGCTTATCGACGCTAACACAGGCGTGATTGTAAATGCAAACACCATCGACCTGAAGCAGATTGACACATGGCGTGCAAACCAGAAGCCCTCATTCTTCTCAGAAGGCAAGCTCCTTGGCGAATCATCTTCAGCAACTGTTTACAAGTTCGACGAGGAGAAGAACCGCATGGCGTTCCCCGTACGCATCGACAACCCCTTGTACGAGAAGATGCCTGTTGAGGTAGTTGCAGAGGCTGTTGAACTTGCCGACAAAGCAGAGATACAGTTGGGCGAGACAGCAAGCGTTACAACACAGAGCTACAAGCTTGCAGCAAACTGCGTAGACAGCGTGATGATGCTCTACCTGAACATTGGTGACAAGTACAACGATTCAGAGTCAACAATCAAACTTACTCTCAAATACAAAGAGGAGACAATCGCCGAGCAGACTGTTAAGTTCGAGTTCTACAAGTCAGTACCCGGATTCAACTCATACACAGTTCGCCAGACAGGTACACTCTTCGAAATGATTTCTGACGCAGCACAAGACTCATTGTCAATCATCACCCTCGGTGGACGTCTTTGCGGTAACGACATCATCTACTTGCGCGACAGCCTCAAGCTTAAGACCATCGACATGAGCCAGGCCAAGATTGTTGCAGGCCCCGGAGAATACTATGGCGACTATCTGACAGA
>CAJGDX010000121.1 GCA_904502185.1 uncultured Bacteroidaceae bacterium
GGAATACGTATTGGAGACACATGAGCAGTACCCAAGAAAGATGTGTTTCAACGTGTTTGGCGCCGACAAGATAGCACAGTTCAACATACAGGCAGGTGACGAGCTTACCGTTTCATTCGACATCAACGCACGCGAGTACAACGGCCGTTGGTACAACGATATCCGCGCATGGAAGGTTGAAAGAGGCGCAGCTCCGGCACCGGTAGACACACCTATCATCAATGCCCCAAAGGTAGAAGTTCCCGACTTCAGCAAAGCCGAGAACGACGCAGACGACCTGCCATTCTAAAGACAGAACGTGTAAAATTATTTTACCGCAGAGATTAAAATCATGAGGGTGACCCAAAAGTCAAAATGGGTTACCCTCTTGATTTTTGTTCAGCAATCATCCTTCTTTTGCGCAACGATAAAAAATATAGCTATTCCATTGATAAACATTGGAATAGCTATTGTTTGTTTGGAAAATATTTACTATCTTTATACTACCACATGATATTAATCATAATCTTTTTCATCTTCATATCTTGAATAAACAAGACGGAACCTTATCGTGCTTGCATTAAATGCATATAGTTCTGACACACTGCCATGGTCTGTAGGTATTAGGCCGGTTTTAGGACTGGTTGCTGTGCTTGACACCATACATTTTGAACTTGAATCTTTCCAACAACCGCCACGTAACACACCATCTGTAGCTGAATTTATATTATCGTTCATGCTTCTATAGGTGTTTGATGCACAGATTTCCGCGTAATTGCCGCACATGTCATATAAACCGATGGAGTTCGGAGCCTTCAAGGCAGGCCCATGGGCATATCCTCCACTGTTTCCGCTATACCATGCAACATCATTTACACTATTGCTTCCACTATAGATCCAATCTTCCTGCAGATCTCCTCCGCACGCTGCATAGTACCACTCTTGGTTAGTCGGGAACCTGAATCTCAGCCCAGTTTCGTCTATCATATAATTTATAAGAGTTCGCAATTCTTTAACTGTTACGACACCGTCGCCATTTGTATCAACAAGATCAAGATCAGTAAACTCTGTCTGCATCATGCTGAACGGTTTTATAGTTTTACCATTACCTTCAATCCTTACAAGTCCGAAAGTCCTTCCATCCATAATATAAGTATAAGGCACTGTCATAAACTCTTTTATCTCTCCAAGATAACATCTGTCATTGACAATCGCATATGCACGGTAATAATAGCCGGTTTCATCATACAAGCCGGAAATCTTGACAATGAATTTATCAGAAGATGTTGTGCTGACCTTCATCCCGTTATTTTCAGTCAGATCCATCGTCATTCCATAGATGAAACCAACCTCTGTCGCCTCGTCAACTCCGCTGACTGTACCGGAAAGAACAGCATTTGCATATCCTATATCAGAGCATTCTCCGGTCACAACTGATATAGGCTTCGCCTGCTCATATGCATCGGATTTTATAGGAGTGAATCCGATGGCGATACATCCATCTTCTTCCCAGATTGCAGCCATCGTGTTTTCTGAAACATCCTCATATACGTCGCAACAATCCAGCATACCCACATAGGCAAATCCGTTCATCAAGGACTTATAATCTAAAGAGGCATGGGAATCAAACACTATAAGCGTTGCACATAGCTGACTATCATGAAAGCGATATGTAATGTTGAATTTTCCACTTCTATCTACATAATTCAAAGTGTTGTCTGACACATCATCTGACTTGTATGACTCCATGTGCTCAATTACCTCATCATATTGCATTCCCCACTCAGTAAGCGCATCACTCAATGCAGCCTCTACACTTTCCTGTATTTCCTGATCATTTTCCTTAATCAGACCATCCTCATCACTACAAGAAATGGCTGCAGCGGTCAAGAAAATTGCAAGAATACTTTTGTTGATTATCTTTTTCATTTCATCACCTCCCAACTTTATTTGCCAATATTCCTGTCAATATCAATAAACAATGATTTCAACGCATTGATTCGGATCTGCACATTACGATAATCCATTCCTTCAGACGGTGCTTTGACTTCTATCCTGCAGGTGGCAGACTTATTGTTTTGTGTCGTGACCGTTATTTCTGCGGTGCCGACGTTCTTGGCCAGAATTTTACCGTCATTGTCGACAGCAAGAATCTGCGTATCAGATGATTTCCATTTAAGAATCACATGGGAATCTGATGGCGTAACCACGGGCGTCAGATGATAATCATATCCTTGGATAGTCGCCAAACTTCCTGGCAATTCTATAGAATCAGGCTCACCAATGACATTGATGGTTGCAGCCGCCGTTAGTCCATTATCTGTCTGCACACGCACTCGGGTTTCTCCTGCACTGATTCCTTTTACTACCCCGGAAGATGACACTGTAGCAACACTTTCATTGTCAGAGCTCCATGTCAACTTCGCAGAGGCGGCTGCAGGAGTAATGACAACTTTCAATGCTGCGGTATTGCCTGTAATAACCGAGACGTATTCGGGATCAACTTCGATTGCCGTTGGAGCAACGCTTCTTACACGAACATCACAAAAGCAAGGAGCAGCTGTGATAGGATCCAGGGTGATCGTTGCAACCCCTGGCGCCTTTGCTGTTATCTTACCGTTATTATTTACTGTAACTATATCCTCATTGCTTGAAGTCCATTTGGGAGTTCCGTAGTCCATGCTTCGTGAGTAGCTGAGCGTATGACTCTGCCCAATATTAAGTTCCACATTTGTCTCACTGATGCTTGCCTCACCTCCAATACATGTTATGCGATAGCTTTTTGAGCTGTGGCTTGCATGCATGTTACCGTCATAAGAACCTAAGTATTCATAAGTATACGATACCTTTACATATGCAGCTCCTTCAAAGTATCTTGTTACCTGCACTATCGCTCCGACTTCGCTAGCCTCAGTAAGTTTAAGACCATCGTCACACGACCAATATGCATTCCTCACCCAACCTTGTGGAGGTTCTAGCTCCAGATATTCATAGGAACCGATCTCTATACTATAAGATTGAGCACCTGCCGTAATGGAGAGAAGCATGCTCCCTATCACAAAAAACATCAATCGTTTCATATTCATTCATCAAAAACGTTAGATTAACATATATTACTCCACACGGACAGCACGTAATGAATACGTTTCTCTCCAATATCTGGACTTTTTTGACGTTGCAGACCATTAATAATATCCTCCTGCCTCTTCCGATGCACTGGCACCGACATTAACTTTGGCCCACTTGATTTCACTTGGCAAGCCTAATTCCACATATTCGTAGCCGTTGGGGTTAAAAAAGTCACCAGCACCACCATCGTCATTAGTGCTATTATCACAAGAAACCACAAATGTTGAAAGAACAAAAAACAACCCAACAAATGACAAACAATTATTCCTCGTTGTCTTAATTGTCTTAATATAATTACTGATTACTTATATATCTCTATTACGAGTTCATACTCAACAGAAACTCATCATTATCCTTCGTTCTTTCCAACCTGTCCTTGACAAATTCCATAGCCTCCATAGGAGTCATATCAGAAAGATATTTGCGAAGAATCCACATGCGGTCGAGTGTCTGACGGTCAAGTAACAGGTCGTCGCGACGTGTAGACGAAGCGATGATATTGACAGCCGGGAACACACGCTTGTTGGAGAGTGTACGGTCGAGCTGAAGCTCCATGTTGCCGGTACCCTTGAACTCCTCGAAGATAACCTCGTCCATCTTTGAACCGGTATCAATCAAAGCAGTTGCAATGATTGTCAACGAACCGCCATTCTCTATGTTACGCGCAGCACCAAAGAAACGCTTGGGCTTGTGCAGAGCATTGGCATCGACACCACCCGACAGCACCTTGCCCGATGCCGGTGATACAGTATTGTATGCACGCGCAAGACGCGTGATGGAGTCAAGAAAAATTACCACATCGTGACCGCATTCAACCATTCGTTTAGCACGCTCAAGAACAATTCCGGCAATCTTCACATGACGCTCTGCAGGCTCGTCAAAAGTAGATGCGATCACCTCGGCATTGACAGAACGCGCCATATCGGTAACCTCCTCGGGACGCTCGTCGATAAGTAGCATAATCATGTAAGCCTCGGGATGGTTGGCTGCGATAGAATTCGCTATATCCTTGAGAAGCATTGTTTTACCGGTCTTTGGCTGTGCAACGATAAGCGCACGCTGTCCCTTGCCTATTGGCGAGAAAAGATCGACCACGCGGGCTGAAAGATTGTCATAGCTACCCGAGCAAAGAGTGAATTTCTCTTCGGGGAAGAGCGGTGTAAGGTTCTCAAACGACACACGGTCACGCACCAGTTCGGGAGCCAGACCATTGATACTGTTCACCTTTACAAGAGGGAAATATTTTTCACCGGCAGAAGCTGGACGTATTATACCCTCGACAACATCTCCGGTCTTCAATCCATACAACTTTATCTGCGACTGCGACACATACACATCGTCGGGAGAAGCAAGGTAATTATAGTCGGACGAACGAAGGAAACCGTAGTTGTCGGGCATTATTTCGAGTACGCCCTCTACACGCAACACATCGGCAAAATCGTACTGTTTCTGAGCCACCGGCTTCTCTTCGGAATGTGCCTGCTCTCGTTTTTCATTGTTCTGGTTCTGACGACGGTTCTTGTCACCCTTTCTCTGCTCCTTGTTGTTCTTCTCGAATTTGTCAACCAATTCAGCAGGAAGCTCCTTTGTGTCAACCGGAAGATTCTCTATGGCAACAAACGCATCACCCTCGTTCTCAACAGCCTCTACTGGGGTCTGTTCTACTGCAGCAACAACATCCTGCTGCTCTTCTACAGGCTTCACTTTCGCTTTGCGACCACGTTTTTTGGGTGCCGCTGCAGGCGCAGCCTCAACAGTATTTTCTTCAGTTGCGGGAACCGCTGCAGCAACCTCTTCAACTACCTTTTCACTCTTTGGCTTGCGGCCACGTTTCTTGGCTTTTGGAGTTGCATCTGCA
>CAJGDX010000122.1 GCA_904502185.1 uncultured Bacteroidaceae bacterium
GTGTTGTGGTTCTTCCTGCGCAACATACGTCTGGTATTTTTCATTGCGTTGTCGATGCCTGTCTCCATCCTGGCGGCATTCAACATCTTCTACTATTTCGACATATCCATAAACAGCCTTACCCTCATAGGAATGGCTCTGGCTATAGGTATGTTGCTCGACAACAGTATAGTCGTACTCGAAAATATATACAGGCTCTTCACACACGGTAAAAGTGCCGAAGATGCAGTCATGCAGGGAACGCGCGAGGTGTGGAAGTCCATTCTGGCTGCCACACTTACCACCATTACCGTCTTCCTGCCCTTCCTCTTTTCCGACGAGGTGTTCATACGTCTGATAGGTGAGCATATTGGTGTTTCAATTATTGCCACATTGGTGTTCTCGCTGACGGTGGCACTGCTTTTCATCCCCATGACCACCTATGTCATGCTGAAAAAGAACAAGGGAAAGAGTGTGTTCCACGACAAATTGTCGATAAATCTGCGTCCCATTCAGATATACACCGTACTGCTCAAGACCAGTTTGCGTAAGCCGGCTGTCTGCATCACCGGTTGTATCGTGGTTCTTGTGGCATTGTGGATGATTGTGCTCTCCTCCAACACCGAGAGCAGCAAGCCTGTCAACACCGACAGGGTGAACATGACACTCACCATGCCGTCGTCAAGCACCCTGGAGTACTCGGACAGAATGGTCTCTATCCTCGAGGAGAAACTCGACAGCTTCCCCGAGAAAAAAGAGCTTATCTGTCGAATACAGGAGGATGCAGCCTCAATGACTCTGGTGCTTAAGGAGGATTATCACAAGCATGGCAGGAGCATCACGGCAATTGTCGAAGAACTTAACAAGCTCATGCAGTTGCCAAATGTGGATATACGCATTACCACCGGCTCTTCCAACAACGGGCAGAACAGCGCTGCATCCACAATGAACCGTTTCATGAGCCTTCTTGGAGTGGGCGACAACAGCGAACGCATCGTCATCAAAGGTTCCGACTTTGAGATGATGGATATTGTGGCCGACAACATACGCTACAATTTGCGCGAAATGGAGTTTGTTTCGTGGAACTGGGCAACAAATCCCGGCCGCCGCAACGAGATACAGCTTATTTTCGACCCCATATTGCTTGCATCGTACAATATCACCCGACAGAATATTGCAAACGGACTAAGTTCGCTCAACCGTGAGCTTACTACAAATACCTACCTTAAACTGGGTAACGACGAATATGCGATAGTCATCAAGGAGGATCTCAGCGAAGAGGAGGAGAAGAAGCAGAAGAAGATACAAAAGACAATCGACGATCTTCGCAGGGTGATGATTCCCGATGCCAATGGCGGCTTGCACGAACTGATGCAGATTGCCTCCATCAAGCAGACGCGCGACATTTCAAGCATACGCCGTATAAACCGCGAACGAGAAATAACCATATTCTACGGCATAACACAGAGCGAGGATCTGCCCAAGGATGTACTCAACGGCTATCGCGACGAGATTGACGAACTTATAGCAGGCTACAACATGCCCAGCGGCATTGCCATTGAGGCAGTGCGTACTGAGGAGTCGCTCAGCGAATTCAATTTCCTTATATTGGCGTCGCTCATCCTTATATTCATGATACTGGCATCGGTGTTCGAGTCTGTTTCAACGCCTTTTGTGCTGCTGTTTACAATTCCTTTGGCGGCTATCGGTTCGCTGCTCGGACTCTTCATCACCGGCAACAGCCTGATGAACGCCAACACCATGACAGGATTCCTGATATTGCTGGGTGTGGTTGTCAACAACGGTATTATCCTTATCGACTACTCCAACATATTGCGTCGCAAAGGATACAGCCGCAACAGGGCACTCATCACCAGCGGATATTCACGTCTGCGCCCGATTCTTATCACCACTGCCACCACAGTTATTGCCATGCTGCCCATGGCTATGGGAAATACCGACTATGCAGGTGCCATAGGCGCGCCGTTTGCAGTGACTGTCATCGGTGGTCTTACCTTCTCGGCTCTGTTGACGCTTATACTTATACCCACGGTCTACCTCTCGTTGGAAAATATCCTTAAGTGGTACCGTTCGTTGAGTCGCCCCATGCATCTGTTGCATCTGGCAATATATGTTGGCGGAATGTTGTATATCTATGCGTATGTGGACGGCATTTTTGTGCAGTTGCTCTATTTGATGGCGCTGACAGTGCTTATCCCCGGATGTACATACTTCATCAAGACCTCTATAAGAATAGCCGACAACAAGATTATCGACAAGAACGACGACATTGTAATAGAGATAAGAAACCTTGTCAAGATATACGACTGGTCGAACAAGATTGCACGACAGTGGGAGAGTGGACTGAAACTGCGCAAGCGTCTGGGCCTGCACAATGAATTCCATCATCTGAAGGATTTTATATCAGTGTCGTGGCAGGTTGTCATCTATCTGTTCTTGCTGTATATGGTGATATTCTATCTCGATAACAAATTCTGGATAATGTTCCTTTCGTTCGCCGTATGTGCAGGGTTCTACGACTTGTGGGGAAAAATCAGAGAGTATCTTAAATTCAATATCCATCATCACAAGGGTGTTGTAAACATCCTTCACAAGGTGGTGTTTATTGCATTGCCGTTGCTGACGTTGGTAATCATCTCCAAACGTATCGACAATGGTCCTGCAACGGTAGTCATCGGATTCCTGTGGGCATTGGGTATTGCTGTGAAACTTACTTCGGACTACCTCTATGTTCACCGAATAAATGTTGAACGACTGACAGGACGCTTTGCCGAAACACGCAGAACTATTTTCACAATAATCAAGAGCATCCCCATCATTGGCAAGCGTCGTACGCCCTTCAAGGCGTTGCGTGGCGTGTCGTTCAGCATCAGAACAGGTATGTTCGGATTGCTTGGCCCCAATGGTGCCGGAAAGTCTACCATGATGCGTATTATCACCGGTATTCTGGAGCAGAGCTACGGTACAGTATGGATTAACGGACTCAATACCAAAGAGTATCGCGAGGAGTTGCAGAGCCTTATCGGTTTCCTGCCGCAGGAATTCGGTATGTACGAGAGCATGACCTCGTGGGAGTTCCTCGACTATCAGGCTATGCTCAAGGGAATCACCGACCCCATAGTTCGCAAAGAGCGCCTCGAGTATGTGCTTAAGTCTGTACACATGTACGAGCGCAAGGATCACAAGATTGGTTCATTCTCGGGAGGTATGAAGCAGCGTATAGGTATTGCACTCATTCTGCTGCACCTGCCGCGTATTCTTGTGGTGGACGAACCTACGGCCGGACTCGACCCACGTGAACGTATACGTTTCCGCAACCTGCTTGTGGAACTCAGCCGCGACCGTATTGTAATCTTCTCTACTCACATCATCGAGGATATTGCAAGCTCTTGTAATCAGGTGGCTGTCATCAACAGAGGTGAACTTAAATATTACGGCGACCCCATGGAGATGACCAAGTTTGCCGAGAACAAAGTGTGGGTGTTCGACATTGAACCCGATAAGTTCGATACACTCGACAACAAACTTATAGTGAACAATATGATGAATGGCGACAAGATAAGAATCCGCTACATCTCAGTGGAAAAACCGCATGAGAATGCGGAAAGGGTAGAGGCCAACCTCGAGGATGCTTATCTGTGTCTGCTTAAAAACTTGTAAAAGAAAGATTATGAATGTATTGAATATTTGTAAAGCCTACTTTCGATTGTCGGTGTACAATATGAAGATAATCTTCGGAGGAAAATTCATCTGGTTCCTTCTCACCGCCTTTGCGCTGTTCGCATACTTTATGTTCGACAGCGCCTATCGTGGTGAACTTCCCGGCGACGAGCATGTCTATCGCTTTCTTTTCTTTCCTTCGCTGCTGCTGATATTCTACCCGGCAGTGTTCGGAATACAGAATGACGCTGACAACCGCATATTGGAGATACTCTTCGGAATCCCCAACTACAAGTATAAAGTGTGGTTCGCAAGACTTGTGCTTATCTACGTCGAGATATTTTTCATTCTGGTGCTTTATGCCTGGATTGCAAAGTATCTCATCTACCCGGTTAATCAGTTCGAAATTGCCTATCAGCTGATGTATCCGGTGTTGTTTATGGGCAATCTTGCCTTTTTCTTCTCCACTGTGACACGCAACGGAAATGCCACTGCAATACTTGTTATCATTTGTGGAATAGTGGCAGTTGTGTTCTCTGTGGATTTGACAAAGAACAGCATGTGGGATATTACGCTGAATCCCATGAGTATGCCGGATAATATACATGCTGTCATCTGGAGCAGTACAGTTCTTAACAATCGCATATTTCTTGCCGTGGGCAGTGTTGTGTGGATGATGCTGGGCTTGCTGAATCTGCAGAAACGAGAGAAATTTATCTGATACCCTGCGAATATAAACAAATATTGGTGTCCGGTAAACATATTTAATCCTTTTAAAATTCGACATTTAAGTCAGTATAAGCCCCTACTCCTTTGTTGACGCAAATTTGAGTGCAATGGTTGGAACCAACTTCCTTTCCGAAGGAGTGCCGAATTTGAGAGGTTTATCAAAAACAAGTTTTGCCCTTAATTTTTGGTTGCAATCATTTTGGGCAGTAATTTCTGTTCCCTTCTTTTGCCGGGCAAAAGAAGCAAAAGCCCCGGCACACGGGACGCATCAGGCGGCTCTGCCTTTGTTCAGAAGTTGCCTTTGTGGCAACATTCTTCAGTCGGTAGCGAGCCTTGTCGCTCGAGTCTTTTCGTCAGTTTTTTCGGGTGCTGCGGAACTCGTTCAGTTATCCGCACTTTGTGTGCGTATAACTCACACTCAGACAGTCATTGCCTTTGGCGAGCTTTGGCTGCACTCGCTTTGTAACTTGCAAGTAAACTTGCGTTACGCTCGTTTGCA
>CAJGDX010000123.1 GCA_904502185.1 uncultured Bacteroidaceae bacterium
CTGCCGCTGATGATTGTTTCGGTAAGTTCCTATCTTACTGTGCGCGTATTTGACAGCAACAATATTTACGCAGTCCGCCTTGCCCAGCGTGGAGAACTTATAACACACCACAAGGACCAGGCCGTGCTTACCAGTCTGAATGTATCGGATGTAATAGAACGCAACTTCATGAAGATTAACCCGGACATGGACTTGGCAGCACTGGTAGCAGTTGTTGCAAAAACCAAACGTAATATATTCCCGGTGCTGAACAGCGCAAACCATCTTGTTGGAATACTTTATCTCGATGATATACGTCACATTATGTTCCGTCAGGAACTTTATAGACGCTACAATGTTGCAGGCCTTATGAAACCAGCGCCGGTGCGACTGGGCATAGAAGAGCCTATGGAAACGGTGATGAAGAAGTTTGAGGATACACAGGCATGGAATCTTCCGGTGGAGGATGTAGACGGCACATATATCGGTTTTGTTTCAAAATCGGCCATCTTCAGCGCCTACCGCAAAACATTATTGGACTTTACGTCGGATTAAAACAATTCAATTATGACAGATAAACTTAGAATAGTATATATTGGAACTCCCGACTTTGCAGTGGAGCCTTTGCGCTGTCTGCGCAATCTGGAAAAGAGCGATGAGAATTGCGGCTACTCGGTTGTAGGAGTTGTAACAATGCCCGATAGAATAATAACCCGTCGTGGAAGCAATCAGGTGCTTATGAGTCCTGTCAAAGAGTATGCAATTGCCGAAGGACTCCCCCTGTTGCAGCCCGAATCACTGAAAGATGAAACATTCATTGAGGCACTTGCAGCATGGGGTGCCGACCTTCAGATAGTTGTTGCATTCCGCATGCTGCCAGAGAGAGTGTGGAATATGCCACGACTGGGCACATTCAACCTTCATGCATCGTTGCTGCCGCAGTACCGCGGAGCTGCGCCCATAAACTGGGCAATCATCAATGGCGACAAGGTAAGCGGTGTCACGACCTTCTTCCTGAAACATGAAATTGACACAGGTGACGTAATAATGCGACGCGAAGTGGAGATAACCGAAGCTGACGATGCAGGCACACTGCACGACAAACTGATGTTGCTTGGTGGCGAAACAGTTGTAGAGACCGTGACAAGCATTGTACGTGGCGAAGCTGTCGCTCGTACTCAGGCAAGCATCTACGATGGCGAACTGCGCCCGGCTCCCAAGATTTTCCGCGACACATGCCGTATCGATTGGAACAAGAACTGCACAGAACTGTACAATTTTGTCCGTGGACTCTCGCCCTACCCTGCGGCATGGATGGAAGTAACCGATGCAAACGGCGCAGTAAATTCAATAAAGGTGTACGAAACACGCAAAGAGTTGTGCGAACCCTCACAACCCTCAGGCACACTGCTCACCGACGGCAAGAGCTATGTTAAGGTTGCTGTGAACGACGGCTACCTGCATCTGACATCACTGCAACTGCCGGGCAAGAAACGTATGCCAACAGCAGACCTGCTGCGCGGATTCAGTTTCGAAGGGCTGAATATTGTGAAATAACAGAGGCTGCAACAATACCATTAAAAAATCCGAGAGCAATGCTCTCGGATTTTTTATATACATATATCAAATAAAGATTAGATATTAGCTATTCGCATAATGTCGGCAAACACACCGGCAGCAGTTACACCGGCACCTGCACCGTAACCCTGAATCATCATAGGATACTCCTTGTAGCGCTCAGTGGTGAGAAGTATAATATTGTTACTACCCTCAAGGTGATAGAAAGGATGGTGACGGTCGACCTCACACAAAGAGACAGAGCCTTTTCCATTCTCGAAACGAGCAACAAAACGCCAATGTTTCTCCTCGTCGCTCAAACGCTTGCGATCAGCCTCAAACTCAGCATCAAGCGAAGGCAAGGCAGCCCAGAACTCCTCCTGTGAACCAGCAAACAACTCCTGGGGAATGAAAAGATTTGCCTCTACATCGCTCTGTTCGAGGGTATATCCGGCCTCACGGGCAAGAATCACCAGCTTACGGATAACATCCTTACCGCTAAGGTCAATACGAGGATCGGGTTCGCTGTAGCCATACTCTTTGGCAAGTTTGACAGTTTGGCTGAAAGGAACATCCTGACTCAGAGCATTGAAAATAAAGTTCAATGTACCACTAAGCACTGCCTCTATTTTTAGTATCTTATCGCCACTGTTGATAAGGTCGTTAATTGTACAGATGACAGGAAGTCCTGCTCCAACATTGGTTTCAAAAAGATATTTCACATTACGCACACGGGCAATCTGCTTCAGACGGCTGTAAGTTGAGAAATCCGATGAAGCAGCAATCTTATTTGCAGCAACAACAGAAATATTGTGCGACAACAAATCTTCGTACAATGATGCGACCTCGCCACTTGCTGTACAGTCGACAAACACTGAATTGAAAATATTCATTCCGATGATGCCGTCACGAAGTTTTTCAATATTACTTTCCTCACTTCTCTCCAACTGCTCGCGGTAGCTTGAAAGGTCGATGCCCTCACGATTGAAAAGCGCACGACGCGAGCTTGCAATACCCACAACATTCAGTTTCAGACTATGCTCCTGCATCAGTTTTTCGCGTTGAGAATCAATCTGCTCAATAAGGCTGCCACCGACTGTACCTGTTCCACAGATGAACAGGTTCAACACCTTGTACTCTGAAAGGAAGAACGAGTCGTGAATAACGTTCAAAGTCTTGCGCAACAGCTCAGCCTTTACCACAAACGAGATATTTGTTTCCTGGCCACCCTGGGCACAAGCCACGACATTTATACCGTTACGTCCGAGAGTTTCGAAAAGTTTACCGACAATACCGGGAGTATGTCGCATATTTTCGCCAACAACAGCAACTGTTGCAAGACCATCGACAACCTTCACCTGCTCCATCAAACCCATAGAAATCTCTTTCTCAAACTCGGCATTCAACACTTCACAAGCAGGTTCTGCATCAACATGACGCAGACCGATTGAAGTGCTGTTCTCTGAAGATGCCTGAGCAACCAAGAAGACACTGATACCGGCATTTGCAAGAGAACAGAAGATACGGTGGTTGACACCAACCACACCAACCATTCCCAAGCCCTGAACGGTAAGAAGAGCTGTGTCGTTGATACTTGAAATACCCTTTATAAGACGACCACCCTTATGATGTTCGTTATTTATAATGGTACCTTCAGCTGTTGCATTGAATGTATTTTTAATACGGATAGGAATATTTGCCTTACATACAGGATAAATTGTAGGCGGATATACAACTTTGGCGCCGAAATTGCAAAGCTCGGTAGCCTCAAGGTAACTCAAATGCTGGATGGTATATGCCTTACCGATAACATGCGGGTCAGCAGTCATGAATCCATCAACATCAGTCCATATTTCGAGAACTTCGGCATTAAGCGAAGCAGCAATAAGCGATGCAGTATAGTCAGAACCTCCACGACCTAAATTGGTAATCTCACCAGTTTCGTTGTCGGTAGATATAAAACCGGGAACGACGGCAACACCACCTTTAAAGCCAGCGAAAGTATCCTTAATAAGTTTATCGGTACAATCGCTATCCAATATATATTTTCCACGCTTTGTTTCAGTCTTTATAAACTGACGCGAATCAAGCAATTGAGCATCACTGATAAGAGTTGCCACTATCAAACTGGAGATGCGCTCGCCATAGCTGACGATTGCAGCCTCAGACTTAGGCGAAAGGTCATTAATCAAGAAAAGACCTTTATAAATATTTCCTAAATCGTGGAGCAGACTGTCAACCTTGGACAACAACTCCCTTTTAGGCTTATCCTCAGGAATTACAGCACTAATCAACTCATAATGACGAGTAACGATTCCCTGAAACTCATCCATGTAACCAACGTCACCCTTCGCAGCCATCTGAGAAGTCTTAATCAGCCTGTCAGTTACACCACCCAGAGCAGATACAACAACCACTACAGGTTGCTGTTCAGCCTCTACAATTCCCTTAAGATTTAAAATACTTGTCGCAGAACCTACAGAAGTTCCACCAAATTTCATTACTTTCATTCCGTAATCCATATTTACGTACAAAGATAGTGCAAGGCGAGAGGAGAACAAAATAAACTCGTTTATTTTTTATCCCAAGCCGAAGCCTATCTTATATAAAGATAGTAACAAACGAGCAAGAAAAAGGAAATTTACTTCATTTTTTTACAGCGACGACGCTCATTCGCGTCGTCCCCCTTAAAGTGGGAGAGTTTCAGACATCGGAGTATTTATGTAAACCCCAACAGGGTGAAATTACACAGCGTAGTCCGTAAGGGCTACGTAAAAAAACAGAAATAATGACACAAGCCCTGTAAGGGCGAAAGTATATTCGTAAAGCTATTCAAGAGATAAAATGTCGTCCATTCAGGGCTCACATTTATGGCACAAACATTAAGACATAGCCCTTACTGACTACGCTTTAAAATATCGTCCCTACGGGACTAAGTTACACATGAAGCACATTATTAGAGTTCACATTTGAGGTTTTTAGCCTCTCATCACTTTCGGCGGTACAATTCATTGCTAATCACCCAAATACAACTCCTGCACTTAAAGGCGAGATTACCAAAGCTCCTCCTCTTGAAGGGAACATTGCGGTATATACAAAAAAAGAGTTCTCTCAGCTCGATTGAACTGAAAGAACTCACTGAAAAAAAGTGGCGACGACCTACTCTCCCACAACTAAATGCAGTACCATCGGCGCGGTTGGGCTTAACTTCTCTGTTCGGGA
>CAJGDX010000124.1 GCA_904502185.1 uncultured Bacteroidaceae bacterium
ATATAAATCCGACGGGGCCTTTCATATGAAAGGCCCCGTCTGATTTATATGGTGTACTAAAATTCTACTGAAAAATTACTTCTTTATATTCAGTTTGTTCAATGCCTCTTGATAGCGGCGGGCATTTGCATTGTGCTGGGAGAGGGTAGTGGCAAAGTTGTGTGTACCCGAGAAGTCCTCTTTCGCGCACATATAGATGTAGTCGTGACGGGCGTAGTTAAGCACGCTCTCGATTCCTGCGATGGTAGCTATTCTGATGGGACCAGGAGGGAGACCAGTTCTTTTGTATGTGTTATATGGTGATTCAACTTCAAGGTCGGCCAGCAGTATGCGTTTGCGTGCAAAGTCGCCTAATGCGAATTTTACTGTGGGGTCTGCCTGAAGTGAAATGTTGCGTTTCAGACGGTTGATGTAAAGTCCGGCAACGATAGGTTTTTCGGCATTGTTATTTGTCTCCTCATCGACGATGGATGCGAGTGTCGCAACCTCTTCGGGGGTCATGTTCAGTGCTTTTGCTTTAGCCAATCGCTCTTCGTTCCAGAATTTGCGACGTTCTTTCATCATGCGTGCAATGAACTGTTCGGGCATGATGTTCCAGTACACTTCGTAGGTGTTGGGCAGAATAAGTGTGGGGAATGTTTCAAGAGTGTATCCCAACTGATTTATGTATGTCGGGTTTGCAAAGAATTCCATGATGTTGAGTGAGTCGAACATCAACTGTTCACTCAGCACACGTGACATCTGTTGGAAATTGCGCACAGAGGGTACTACAACTTTCACCGGAGTTTGCTCCTTGCGGACTATTCTGCTGTAAATGTCGTGCCAGCTGTCCTTGTCGCAGATTGCATATTTTCCGCTTCGTGCCACTTTGTCGAAATTGTTGTGCTTGACAAGTATTTTGAATCCTACCGTTGAGCTTGGAGAGGCTACACCTCTTACTTTGTTCAGGATGGTGGTGGATGTGTCGTGTGGATATATGTATATGTAAGCTGTCTCTTCGAGGCTTATCTGTGGGCTTTTTACAAGGTAGTACAATATGCCGCAACTGATTACTGCTATTGTTGTAAGTGCTGCAATAAGTGAGGCCAATGTCACTATCAATCTGCGTTTCTTCATAATATCTGTTGTTTTTTTGAGCAACTATGCTCGCTGAATCTGTTTCAAAATGTTATTTATGTATGTGTGTGCGAAGATAGTACAAGATTGCTGCATTGGCAAATTATCTTGGTTTTTTATACTTCAAGTAAGTTTGATATTATTTGTGTTCCCGAAGTTCTGCTGCACTCGCTGGAAATAAAAATAAATTTTTATTCACTCGTTTGCGCGAACTTTTGCTCGTTTCTGGCTATCTTTGCACATAAAATATTCATACTTATGTATAAAGTTCTATTAATCAACGGCGAGGGCGAAAAAAACCGCTGGATTCTGCGCCAGACTCACAATGGTGAGGGTGTTTCCGCTTGCGGAAAATATAAATTTTATGTGAATGAAATGATTCCCGATCCTGATTTTGTTGTTATCAGAGGAAAGTCGTTGAAGCAGGTGACCGAGTTTAATGTGGCTCCCGAAAATGTGGTTCTCTCAACCAGTGAGCCATATTCTGTGCTTGCCTATCCTGCTGATTATTGCAAGCAGTTTGGAATGGTGTGCTCGTGTCAGGAGAATTTAAAACATAAGAATGTTGTCTTTACCCCTGCCATGATTTTCTGGTTTGTAGGAGCTCTCTTTCAGAAGGGTGGGGTTAAGAGCCGCATCAGCTATGACGAATTCAAGGCAATGGGAATGCCTGAAAAAAAGAAATTGATTTCTGTGGTAACAAGCAATAAAGCTTTCACACAGGGACATCAGGATAGAATCGATTTTGTGGAGAAACTGAAGGCATATTATGGCGATAAACTAGATGTTTTTGGTCGCGGTTACAATGGCTTTGACGATAAATGGGATGTGCTTGCTCCGTATAAATACCACATTGCAATTGAGAATTCAGAATCGAAGTATTATTGGACAGAGAAACTTTCTGATTGCTATCTTGCAGGTAGTTTTCCTATTTATTACGGATGTACGAATGTGAATGACTATTTCCCCGAAAATGCATACTGTAAGATTGATATTCACGATTTTGAGGGTAGCGTAAAGGCTATCGATGCGTTGATTGCTGCTGATACTTTCGAAAATAGCAGTGAGGCACTGATGAAAAGCAAGGAATTGGTTCTTGAGGATTACAATATGTTCAACTATCTTGCTTCGTGTCTTGACCGTCTTGATGCAGCTGCACCTAAAAGCAAGGTGGTTATACGTCCTGCTAAGTCTATGCACGACCTGCATAATATCTATCTCTATCTTATAGAGCGCAACATCTTTAAATTGAAGAAATTTTTCCGCTCGTTGTTTAAAGGCAAGTCAATATTGGAGAAAAAGTAACAGTGTGGCAATTTTATTGCGGTAACCAATGAGTATATAAAAAAGGTGTTGTAGATATCTACAACACCTTTTTTATATATTAGTGCAATTGTTTTATTCCGTTTGGAGTCTCTATAATGCCTGAACGGCGGGTGTTGCGACGTATTGCGCGATTTTTCTCTATTGACTCTTTTGTCTTATAGGGACGTTTGTGGTCGAGGTGAAGAACTATTGCAGAATAGCGAATCTGCTTCGATTTTATTCCGAGATTGAAAAGGCGCTCGCCAAATTCACGATCCTGGCCTCCGTATTGCATCTCTTCGTTATATCCGTTGATGCGCATCATATCTTCGCGCCAGCCCGAGGCATTGCAACCGTTCCATGTGGCCTTTGCAGGTGTGATAAAGTTCATAAAGGCCGCAAAAGCTTCGCTGCGGAACAATTTGGTGCATTTGAACGACTGGGGGAGTTTCTGCTCTTTCAGCCACTTAAGGTCGAAGGCACGTTTTGTGGAAACATCTTCGTGTGTGAGCTGTTTGCTGATGTCCATAGGCAATTTAAAATATCCGCCTGACAGCAGATAGCCTTTTTCGGCAAACTTCTCGTGAGTGGCAATGAAGTCCTCTCGGGGAATACAATCCTGGTCGGTGAAAATGAGATATTCCGACTCCGAAGCAATCAGGGCGCTGTTGAGGATGCGCGATTTTTGGAATCCATTATCTTCGTGCCACACATGCTTGATGGGCAGACGGTCGCGGAAACTGTCTATCAGCTCCTTTGTGTCGTTGCGCGAGCCATCGTCGGCAATCACAATTTCATCTGCCATACGTGTCTGATAGAGATATCCCCACAGAGTCTTTTCCAACCATGCGGGATTATTGTATGTGGATATTACCACTCCGATAGTCTTGGGCTTGTTCATAGTATTTTTTTTGTGGACGGCATGAGCTATCCTTTTCATTTTCCAAAGGTAATGACAAATGGTCGCAATACAAAATAAATTCTACACCAAATGAGAATAAACCTCTTTGCGGAAACGGAAATAGTAGAAAAGCGCGGCTGTCGTCAATCCGAACGGGAATCCTATTACCACTCCTACTGCACCCATCCCGAATGTAAAGCCGAACAGATAGCTTGCCGGCAGCGAGATGCAAATGTATGCGACAAAGGCGTATGCCATGAGTGGTTTTGTTACTGCAATTCCACGTAGCGCATTTGAGTAGTTTATTTGTATTCCGTCGCTTATCTGGTATAAAAGCATTGGGATGAGCAGCGAAGCGAACATTGTCTGTATGGCTGTATCTGTGGTGAAAATCGTAGCCATGGGTTTATGGAACAATGCTATTATGGTTGACAATACAATTGCAGAGAATATTATAATGTGGAATCCGGCATCTGCCGTGATTTTCACTTTCTGCCACTCGCGACGACCTCTGTGGTGACTGATGCGTATTGACGCAGCTGCGCCGATGCCATAATATACAAGGAAGCAGAGCGAACCGGTTATGCACAGAACTTGATAAGCGGCAAGCTCAGTGGTTCCCAACCATCCCATCATCAGCGATGCAAGTGAAAAGGCTGCTGTCTCCATACCCATTTGCATAGCAAGCGGAGTGCCGGTCTTGCACATTTGTACAATCTCTTTCTTCTCTATATTGCGTGCCGCGAAACCTGCTGCATAGTGCTTAAAACAGCTCTCTTTCATTATAAATACGATGAATACTGCAACCATTAATATGCGTGCTGTGAGCGTTGCAATGCCTGCACCCGTAAGTCCCATTTCGGGGAATGGATATACACCATATATCAGCAGATAGTTCAATAGTATATTTGTCATGTTGCCAATCATTATCACCCACATTGCTGTCTTTGTGGCTGCAACAGTGTCTGTAAACTGTTTCAGTGTATTGAACAATGTGGTAAATGGTATTGAAAAGAGCAGGGCAAGAAAATAGGGACGCATCAGAGGTAATAACTCTTCGGGTTGTCCCAATCTGTGCAGATTGAAATATATCACGGCGTATATGCCAAACACAATTATACCGGCAATGGAGTTTGCCCAGATGCTGTCTTTGAATGAAGCACCCACATTGTCATTCTCTCTGCGTCCATAGTAGGCACCGATGATGGGCGTCGCAGCAAAGCTGAACCCCAGCAATGATATTAATCCAAGATTGAAAAGGTTGTTTACGAATCCGGATGCTGATAGGGCATTTGCGCTGTATTGTCCTACCATTATCGTGTCGATGAATCCGAGAATTATATTTCCAAGTTGTCCTATGATGATGGGAGTACCAAGACGTATAATCTTTTTGTAGTTTGATATATATATGTCAGCTGTTTTG
>CAJGDX010000125.1 GCA_904502185.1 uncultured Bacteroidaceae bacterium
AATTTAGGTCTCACACGCGGAACATACAAGTTCACCATGCAAGACATTTTCCCGAAAGAATTTGCGATACGTTCGGGCAGTAACGTCGCTTTCAAAGGCGACCCGTTCAATGCTAAGCTGGACTTAAAGACTGTATACACCATCCCCTCTGTTCCACTGACAGACCTAAGTATAAATGCCGAAAGACGCAAGAATGTGAAGGTAAACTGTTTCATGGACATCAGCGGAACAATCTTCGCGCCCAACCTGACGTTCAACCTCGACCTTCCTGATGGCAACGAAGAGGAAAAGGAACTACTATCAAGCGCCATCAGCACACCCGAGCAGTTGAACATGCAATTCATTTACCTGTTGGGAATAGGCAAATTCTACACCTACGACTACAACAACCAGGCAGCCGAAAGTCAGTCGTCGACAGCGATGGAATCACTCATTTCAAACACCATCTCCGGACAGCTTAACAACATGCTGTCGCAAATAATAGACAACGGAAACTGGAACTTCTCGGGCAACTTCACCACCAGCGAAAAAGGTTGGAACAGCATGGAGGTTGAAGGAATGTTGTCGGGACGTCTGCTTGACAACCGCCTGCTGATAAACGGTAACCTTGGCTACCGCGACAACCCCATGGCCAACAAGAACTTTATTGGCGACTTCGAAGTACAATGGCTGTTGAACAAAAGCGGAAACGTAAGCCTTAAAGCCTACAACAAGACCAACGACAGATACTTCTCGAAGACTACGCTGACCACACAGGGGGCAGGTATTCTGTTGAAACATGAATTTGATGGCTGGAAATTTTGGAAGCCACAACAACTGGAAAATAGATAACAACAATAAAAAAAACAAACGACATGAGACACTTTACATCTGTAAAAGACATTGGCAACCTCGACCTTGCCGTAAAAGAGGCACTTGAGATTAAAGCCGACCGTTTCAAATACAACCATCTTGGAAAAAACAAGACTCTGATGATGGTTTTCTTCAATTCAAGTCTGCGCACACGCCTCAGCACACAAAAGGCAGCACTCAACCTGGGCATGAATGTGATTGTGCTTGACATCAACCAGGGTGCGTGGAAACTGGAGACAGAGCGCGGTGTGATAATGGACGGCGACAAGCCCGAACATATACTCGAGGCAATCCCTGTGATGGCAAGCTACTGCGACGTGATAGGTGTACGCTCTTTTGCTCGCTTCGAAGACAAGAAATATGATTACGACGAAGTCATTCTAAACCAGTTCATACAGTACTCGGGACGTCCCGTATTCTCAATGGAGGCAGCTACACGCCACCCTTTGCAGAGCTTCGCCGACCTTATTACTATCGAAGAGCATAAGACAAAGGCACGTCCCAAAGTTGTATTGACATGGGCACCCCACCCCAAGGCTCTGCCTCAGGCAGTTCCCAACTCATTCGCAGAGTGGATGAATGCCGCCGACTACGATTTTGTAATCACTCACCCCGAGGGATACGAACTTGATCCCCAATTCGTAGGCAATGCCAAGGTTGAATACGACCAGATGAAGGCATTCGAAGGTGCCGATTTTGTTTATGCAAAGAACTGGGCTGCATACAGTGGCGACAACTACGGACAGGTACTCAGCAAAGACCGTTCGTGGACAGTCAGTGATCGCCAGATGGCAGTCACCAACGATGCTCACTTCATGCACTGCTTGCCCGTACGCCGCAACATGATTGTAACAGACGATGTAATAGAGAGTCCCCGTTCGCTTGTGATTCCCGAGGCTGCCAACCGCGAGATTTCTGCGACTGTGGTACTTAAACGCATCCTCGAGAATCTATAATTCCAAGGATAAAGAGGCAAATAAAAAATCAGCATCACCACAGTGATGCTGATTTTTTTATTTATTCCTGATAATTGGCACTCGATGCCGAATAGGTTCGCCAAGCACTTACAAGGTCCTGAAAATCCTGAGGCAGTTCGGAATCGAAAAACATCTGTTCGCCGGTGGTAGGATGTACAAATCCCAAAGTCTTTGCATGCAGCGCCTGACGCGGACACATCTTGAAACAGTTGCGCACAAACTGGCTGTACTTGCTGAAGTGTGTACCTTTGAGAATTTCGTCACCCCCGTAACAATCGTCATTGAAAAGGGTGTGACCAATGTGTTTCATATGCACCCTGATCTGATGTGTACGGCCTGTTTCGAGGTTACACTCCACAAGTGATACATAGCTTAAACGCTCGAGTACACGATAGTGGGTAACAGCGCTTTTTCCGATTTCGGGGTCAGGCGACACACACATCTGAAGTCGATTGCGTGGGTTACGGGTAATGTTTCCTTCAATGGTTCCCGTATCTTCCTTCACACGTCCCCACACCACTGCATTATAGGTACGTTTGGTCGTTTTCTTGAAAAACTGCATACCCAAGTGAGCCTTGGCAAAAGGGGTCTTTGCCACAACCAACAGACCCGATGTATTCTTGTCTATTCGATGTACAAGACCCACCTGAGGGTCATTGGCATCGAAATTGCTATTGTCGCGCAGGTACCATGCAATGGCATTTATCAATGTACCATGATTGTTGCCGCAACCAGGGTGTACCACAAGACCTGCAGGCTTGTTTATCACCATCAGCTCTTTATCCTCGTAAACGACATCCAGAGGAATATCCTCGGGGATTATGCTGTTGTCATACGCAGGAGTGTCCATTGTCACCGTAACAACGTCGCAAGGCTTTACCTTGTAGTTGCATTTGACAGGACGTCCGTTGACAGTCAGCGAACCTGCATCCGCGGCCTGCTGTATTTTGTTGCGCGACATGTGCGCAATATGTTCCACCAGAAATTTGTCGACACGCAAAGGCGACTGTCCTTTGTCTGCTACGCAACAATACTCTTTAAAGAGGGTTTCATCCTCGTCAAAAGCTCTCTCGGCGCCATCCTCGACAAACAAAAGTTCTTCATCCATCATAGCACACCTTATTCGAACCAAGAATCATCAACAATTACAGATTCCTCTTTCTCCTCCTCGTTGCCACTGCCGATGACGATGGTCAGAGTGGAGCCAAGCGCCACTTGTGCTCCGCTTCGGAGCGTATCTTTACCCATCATTATTGAGTAGACCCAATCCTTCTCTCCCTTGATTGTGATATTTTCAGTCAGTTTGAAACCTGCTGCACGCAGACGTGCCTCGGCCTCACGCAACGAACAGTTGTCAATCACGTCGGGAAGCGCCATCGTAGGCTCTTTGCTCGATGCAAGAGTGAGATGTATCTTACGACCTTTCTTAACCTTTGACAAGCCAGCAGGACGCTGCTCAAGAATCTCATTCTCGGCTGCATCCTTCTGATATTTATAATCTACAATTTCATAGCCCAGCGTCTTGTCGCCCAATCGCTTTGCACCCTCATCCAATGTGAGTCCGCAAACATTAGGCACCTCGATGGCCTTACCATGCATTGTATAGCTATCCAACCAGTTCAATGTCAATAACGGAGCCGCTAAAACCACAACAAGCATAGCCGCCAGGTTTATCAAAATGATTTTTTTAGTACTCTTTTTCATCAGTAATACATTTTACTCTCGACAAAGGTACAAAAAAAAGCACTTCCAAAATCATTGGCTAATAATATTTTCACATTATACCTTAAAAAATGGAAAAATTATCCTATATTTGCAGTAAACTGCTGAAATAGCAAATTTTTCAACCTAATTATAACACTATGAAGAAATTCTTTTCATTTTTGGTGCTTGCCATTATTGCAGTGGCAGCACATGCGGAGGATTATGTAATCTCCACAAAGAACACCATGATGGTGTTGAATGGTAAGAAAGGTGATCGTCTTACCTTTGTATATTACGGACCTACAGCACCCGTTAACGAAATTCGCGCAACAGGCAACGCTGTAAACTGGGGAGCATACCCCACATTCGGTACACACTGTACAGCTGAACATGCCATGTTGGTAACACACCCCAGCGGTGACAACTCTTTGGAACTTGCAATCGAAGAGGTTAAACAGTACAAAGAGAACGAAGCAGAGGTTACTGAGTTCGTAATGAAGGACAAAGTATTCCCTTTCTATGTAAGCGTACTTTACAAGGCTATTCCCGACGTTGACGTAATCAAGGTGTCAACAGTCATCACCAACAAAGAGAAGAAGGCCGTTACACTTAACCGTTTCGCATCGGCTTACCTTCCCATGAAGTCAAATGAATTGTGGCTTTCATACCTCGTTGGCGGTTGGGGTGCTGAGTGTCAGCTTGTCGAGGAGCCTATCCATCGCGGTCGCAAGGTTGTAGGTAACCACGACGGTGCACGTACATCATTCGTTACACACCCCTCGTTCATGATTTCACGTGGCGAGCCCAACGAGCACTGCGGCTTTGTAGTCGGTGGTACACTTTTGTGGACAGGAAACTACGAACTCTCTTTCCTCAACGAGAGCAATTCAAACTACACAGAGATTGTAGCGGGTATCAACCCCGAAGCTTCGGCATACACATTGGAGCCCAAAGAGAGCTTCACAACTCCCGAACTTGTCCTCACATGCAGCAACGAGGGTAAAGGTGGCGTAAGCCGCAACTTCCACCGTTGGGGCCGCAAGTACCAGATTATCGGTGGTACACAGGAGCGCGACATTCTTCTCAACAGCTGGGAGGGTGTTTACCTGAGAGTGAACCAGGAGGCAATGGACCAGATGATGAAAGAGTTC
>CAJGDX010000126.1 GCA_904502185.1 uncultured Bacteroidaceae bacterium
CAAAGCTCCACATATAGCACTTTGCTCTGCGGCGCAGCAGCGACGTTCGTGCCGTTGCCACCCACGCAGTAAGCCTTGAACCACATTGTCTCGCCCAAGTAGTAACCGCTGTTGTCAAAATGCAGGTACACTCGTTCCTGCGGCAATGCTCTGCCGGTAACTATGCTTTTGAGCACAAGGGTGTCGAGGCTCTTTTCGTCAGCGTGTGCGAAAAGAACTATTGTCAACATCAGTGCCGTATGTAAAATCTTGCGTAACATGGCAGGTGATTTTATGTCAATTAATTATTGTTTATTTCCTTAATATCCGACATTTGAGGTGTTAGCGTTATGCGGGAATCGTAAGAGTAAAATAGCTATTTTATTTGCATTCAATGTGGCAATGTACCTTGTCTCTTTTATTAGTACACGCTCCCAACGGCAGTGCTACGGCAAGGGCTAGGAATCGTTTGGTATTGTTGTTATATTTTCTATTCAAGAGGTAGATGCGAACTATTTTTTCACTTCCTCCTTATTCATAAATATTTTATGGCTATAGTTTATAGTCTGTCTTTTAATATTCGTTCAATCTCATCGGCTGTGGCTCCTATGGCAATGATTGTGCCGTCACGGTCTACAAGGAACACCTCTCCGGCTCCTTTAATGCCGTATCGTTCCCAGATTTTCTGCTTATCGTGCAGTGCGAGCAGGTTCAGCCATGGATAACCATCCTTTTCTATTGCAAGCCTCATATCTTCACTTTCCAGTTCGCTCGCGACGCCGACAGCGGAAAATCCCTTGTCCTTGTATTTTTCGTATAAAGGAATCAGGCTCATCGATGCATGTCGACAAGGACCACACCACGATGCCCAGAAATCAATGACAGCTATTTTGCCTTCAATCGCCTTTGAGAGTGTATGCTCAGCACCACTGAGGTCTGGCAAGGTAAAGTCAATGAATCTTGTTCCGGTGGCAACGCCGAATGAGTTTATAAGGTTGCGTAATCCGGCGGTCATCCTATTGGTGGGGAACTTTGGCTCATAGATGCGCTCAAAGAGTTCGATATATGGCCGCTTGGTCTCGTAATCCATCTCTCTTGACTTCCTTATTTTATTTGCCAACAGATAGAGGCCTACCAGTGTATGGTTGTCGCGTATGTATTCCTGAACATATGCATCGACATCTTCCCAAACCCTCTTCGATTTTTCGTTAAAGGCGTTGTATTCGGGTGAGTAAAGAGCTCCTTCCTTATCTAATTGCCCGATACGCTCGCTAAGTTTCCTTAACGAGTCGCGGTCTTCGCATTCGTCAAACAGTTTCTTAAGTGCATACCCCTGGGCAGTGAACATCTTGCCGGCCTTTTCCAAGGAGTCCTTCTCCTGCTTAAGCTGGTTGCGGAAAAGAGCCAGACGGGCATTATAGTCAAGTAGCTCCTTATTCAATGGAGTCTCTGAACGCAGTTCGGGACGGGTGGCATTATCCAATGCATAACCGTAGAATGTAGCGTGCACCACTCCCTCCTCGGCAAAGAATTCAAAAGGGAACCAACCACCGCTGTTGTAGTCCTCACAGACCCACATCTCATACATCGTAGGTTCGTCAACATAAAGGTCGTGTGCGAAGCGCCCGTCCTTAACTAAGATGGTGTCAACCGGTGTTACTCGTGGGTCGGAATCTTCAGGCAACAGCAGTATGCGGGTGAAAGAAGGTTCCTTTACATCACCTTCAATGCGGCAATGAATTTTGTCGTTTTTGCTTGTGCATGCCGCCCCCAGCAGCGCCACGGCAAGGACAAAAAGGATTTTGATTCTCATAGAGCTTATTTTATTAATTCCTATAGTAATTTGTTCATGGTAAATTTATCAGTCATTTTTCATTATTTCCACCCCAATTTTTCAATGCTCTGACTTATCATGCCCTTTCCGTATCCTCTATCTACCTTGTGTACAATATGGTTTTCGTCAAGATAGAAGAACACCGGCACACCTCGATAGGTGCCGACATAATCATTCAGTACGTTGTCTTCGCCGAGCAGCATCGGGTAAGTTATCTTGTGATGAGCGGCATAGTCGCGTAGGCTTTGCGCGCTCTTTCCCCACGACTCAATTGATACGACATTGAAGTGTTTACTGAGTTCTACCAATTCGGGGTAGGCTTGGACACAAGGTCTACAACCGAGACCGGTAAGGTTTATTATTGTAGGTTTGCCTCTCAGGCTACTCAGCGATATTGCCTTTCCGTTCATATCTTTCAGTGTCCACTCAGGAGCAGCCTTGCCTATAAGTCTTTCATTCAGCTCGGCCTCTTTATAGGTATTCCTCTTGCCTACATAATGTACTTTGTAATTCTTATGTAAGAGAATGTAGTCCATTGCTGCAATGGGAGAATCGATTGCATCTTCGCTCCATTCTGCCTGATGACAAGTAACATCAGATACATTATGACTCATCTCCCTCAGATATCTATATGGCAATGTATCGGACTTGCGAATCCATAGCGTGTAATAGGTGTAGGCATCTTCCTCGCTGGTGATGTCAGGATTCTCCGGCATTTTGTAAGCGCGCCCAAAGAACTCCACCTGTCTCTCTTCATGAATAGACAACTTATAGATGTAGTCCTCCTTGCTCTCCTCTACATCAAGGCTGATGCTGTCATTTGTTGTGAGTATGTATCTTATCAGGCTTTTTACATAGTTGAAGAAGGGAGGCCTGTATGTGTGGAACGGCAGAGACCGGCTCTGTGCATCCAGGAAATCTTTGACAACTATTCGCTTTTCGTCGTGATGAAAATAGGCATAATTCGTGCCGTCATATACGCTGAGTATATGCCCATCTCCATCATAATGTAAAGCAGACGCTCCGATAGTCGTATCTTGCGGATTGTCCTGTTCTATATACTTATTCCGTCTGACGCTGTTCCAATTCTTCTCATAAGGAGCTTTCACCTTTTCTTCCAATTCATATCCGGCAACTTTTATACGCTCGACATTTCCCAACGCTTTTCTGAGGTACTCCTTAGGCTCGTGTTTTACGCCACACGCAAAGGGCAGCAGTGTTACGACAATGGCAAAGAATAGTTTTATAGGTTTCATGGTATAGTTGTTATGGTCTCACATTTGTATTCACTAAATTTTTAACAGCATCTTCGGCATAGCCTCGCATTTTGTCGAGAACTACACCCTCGGGAGATACTATGACGAATGTAGGAAGGGCCTCGATGTTGAATTTTGTGCATATTCCGTCGGGCGTGTTTCCTTTGAGGTCGTTAAGGTTGTGCCAACTGATGCCATGCCTTGACGATGCCATTTTCCATACGCTCTTGGCATCTCCGCTGATGCTGACAACCTCCACGTTGTCGCCCATAGCATCGGCAATGCTCTTCAGTTCGGGGATGCTCTTCATGCAAGGGCCGCAACTAGAACCCCAAAAGTCTAGCAGCAGATATTTTCCCTTGAAATCCTGCAAATGATGCGCGTTGCCAAGCGTGTCGTACAGTGCCAAGTAAGGAACAGTGTCGCCAATCTCAATGCTCTTGTTTTGCAAATGTAGTGATGGCATTTCCTTGCTGTTTTCACTCCTGCTGCTGCCTGAGCGGGTGAAATAATGGGGCAGGTCGAACTCTACTAAAGTATATTCAGGCATACGCGCAATACCGTAGAGCTTCTTTCCGTTGGCACTGATGGCTATACTCTTAAGATAGCAGTCGAGGTTGAATGTAGTTACGAATTCTCCGTCGTGGCTATATACCAGTACTTTGTTGGAACAGGATTTTTCTACCTTTTTCCAGTCGTAACTGCTGAGCGGTTCGTCCCTGTAAAGCAAATAGAGGAATTGCGAGTCGGCACAGAACCCTCTCAGCGGTCCGGTCGATTTCTCCTTGTCGTACTGTATGGCATCATTGGAAACCTTGTAGTACGGAGTGCGGTAGAAACATTCCCACTGTTTCTTCATTGTTCCGTCCTGCATGCTGTATGCAGTCAGCCAGGGGAGGTCTTCTGTGGCAAAGAAGAATTTCTTTCCGTTTGTTGCCATGTGTCCGTTCAGGAAATTGCGCATTCCGTACCACGACAGGCTGCCGCCTACTGGCGAGTCGCCGAAGCGGTACTCTTTTTGCAGCCTGCTGTCCGACAAGGTAAACATGCTTACAGAGTCTTTTAGGAATAGCGACACATAGCGTCCGGTACCCGGCAGCAATGTGTATCGTGTATCATTAGGAATGAAATCTTCGCCTGCCTTTGTTCTTGGCTTGTTGGCTTTCAGACGTTGGCCAGCACTCATTCTGCCTTTTGCATCGATGTTTACAAGGGTCAGTGTCATTTCGTTGATGTCGTTGATTCCAAAAGTGCTGCCAGACGCAAATGTCAATATGGGTTGGCGATAGTCGGTTGTGCCACCGCCAATGCTTCCGTACGAGTCGCAAAGCTCAGGTTTCTCTTCTGATATTGAGTAGGTGTGGCAAAAACCGTTTTCGAAATAGTTCGAAACAAGTACGATGAACGAGTCTGTCGCTGCTATCTGCACATCGTTCATCAATGTTATGTCGTGTGCCCTGTGGGTCAGCCGGTATTCCTTTTCGGCCTTGCGGCATCCCTGCACAATATAACACATTGCACAGAATGGCACCACTGCGGTAAGGGCAAAGAATAG
>CAJGDX010000127.1 GCA_904502185.1 uncultured Bacteroidaceae bacterium
TCGGCAATTCGTCAGGGACAGGTTTGTGCTAATGGTATAATCTCTATAGGACAGGGTGTTAAGGCAACTGGTATTACACTTACATTGGCAGTGTTCCCTGAGTTGTATGCTATTGTTGCGCTTGCTGCTACCTTTATGATTGGTAGTGCTGTTGCAGCATAGTTGTTATACTTTGGTCCATTATTAAATAAATGATTTTATGGTAGAAAATTCAGGAATGTTAGGATTATACTTAACAGTTGCATTGGCCGGCATTGGGTCGTTGTATGCAATAATGACAATATTCAATGCCATTAAACAAGTGGAGAAGAAAGAAAATCAGACTCCAACATTTCCTGGTATTGGTATTATGTATATGGGATTATGTGCAACTTCCGTTATGTACAGTTTTATGCTTCTCATTCTTTCTTCCGGTAAGGAACTTAATGAGGATATTTTTTATTGGGGAGTGTTAGTTGGACTTGTTTTATTTTTCTCTCCAATAGTTAAAGGAAAAATCAGTGCTGATGGCATCAAAAATCCCTTAGAACCGGCAAAAACTTTAATATACGCATTATTTCCCGAGTTTGTAAGCATTTTAGCATTTGTTTCTTTAATGTATAATCTGATGTAAAAAGTGTCAAAAAGCGCTGTTTCCACGAAACAGCGCTTTTTGTTTGCTATTTGCCAGTGTAATCAATGAAACAGTGTGAGAATTTTCAATAAAAGTTTGTTTGACTATCATTATAACACCTGTCGTATTACGATGTGAAAAGTCGTGAACAGCTGAATATTCAATTAGATAGATGTAAATTTTTATATTCAAGAAAAAGTTATTATCTTTGCACGCGTAAATAGAGAGAAGAGCACTCTTCTCCCTATTTCTTATTTATATGAGAATAGGACAATCCATGCGTGGGTTGCCCATGTTTTTTAATTTATATATCGAAGATGAAAAATAAAAAATTGTCTCCCGAATATCTCTTTGAGATAAGCTGGGAGGTATGTAATAAGGTAGGCGGTATATATACAGTGGTATCTACAAAGGCGCGTACCTTGGCTAACGAAGAGGGAATAGAAGCGATATATATCGGACCCGACTTGTGGAAAGAGAAAACAAACCCTCTTTTTAAAGAGGATAAAAGAATGTGGAAAGGCTGGGTGAAAAAAGCAGCCGAAGAGAGTATAGGTGTTCGTTGCGGATACTGGGAAATACCCGGACGTCCCAAAGTAATGCTCGTTGATTACACTCCCTATTTTGATAAGAAAGAGGCTCTTTATGCAGAACTCTGGAATGATTTCCAGGTTGATTCACTGCACGGATACGGCGATTACGACGATTCAATGATGTTTGGTCATGCAGTAGGATGCTTGATTGAGAGTTTCTACAATTACTATTTGAATAAGGACAACAAGGTTGTTGTTCAGGCGCACGAATGGCAGAGTGGTGCAGCTGCTCTCTATGTAAAGAAACACCTTCCTCAGGTTGGAACCATCTTTACTACACATGCAACAAGCATCGGCCGTTCAATCGCATCAAACGGTAAGCCCCTTTACGACTATTTCGAGGGTTACAACGGCGACCAGATGGCAGCCGAGCTCAATGTGCAGTCTAAGCACTCGGTAGAGAAGCAGACAGCTCATAATGTAGACTGCTTTACAACCGTAAGTGACCTTACAGCTCGTGAATGTGAGCAGCTTATCGAGCGCAAGATTGATGTTGTACTTGAGAATGGTTTCGAGAAAGACTTCGTGCCCTCGGGTGCCGCATTTACAAAAAAACGCAATGCTGCACGCAAACTCAGAATCGCAGTAGCAGAGGCTCTTACTGGTACAAAAATATCAGACGATGCACTGCTTCTCGGTCTTGGTGGCCGCATGGAGATGCGCAACAAGGGTATCGACCTCTTCCTGCAGGCAATTCGTGGCTTGCGCGATGTAAAAGAACTCGACCGCGATATAATCGCATTTATCGATGTTCCCGCGTGGATGGATACAGCCCGCGAAGACCTTGCAGAGCGCCTTTCGTCGGCTGCGTCAGAGTGGGAAACAGCCCTTGAGAATCCTTTTATCACACACAAACTGCATAACATGAACGAAGATGCCATTGTCTGTGCAATCCGTTCATTGGGACTCGACAAGATTGAAGGTCGTGTGAAGGTAATCTACGCTCCCTGCTATCTGAATGGCAGCGACGGCATATTCAACCAGAGCTACTACGACCTGCTCATCGGTAACGACCTCAGCGTTTATCCCTCATATTACGAACCTTGGGGATATACTCCTCTGGAGAGTGTTGCGTTCCGCATTCCCACCATTACAACCAACCTTGCAGGATTCGGCCTTTGGGTGAATTCACTGCTCGGCAGACAGGGCGAACTTGGTGATGGAGTGGCAGTTATTCAGCGTGGCGACAGCAATTATTTCGAAATGTCTGATGTAATTACAAAAACTATTTGTAAATTTGCAGTCCAAAATACAAGCGAGGTTGATGCAATACGTAAAAATGCAGCGAAAATAGCAGATAAAGCACTGTGGAAGTGTTTTATACTTAACTACTTCGATGCTTACGACTGCGCATTGCAACAAGCTGAAAAAAGAAAAAATGTATAATAATTTAAGTGAAATGATATGATTGAAATCAGTAATGCCAATGTTCCTAATTGGAAGACAATTAATGTAAAATCTCAGATACCCGAATCTCTTAAAAAACTCGATAAGCTTGCACACAACATGTGGTGGTCTTGGAATCAGGACGCACAGGACTTGTTTGCAATGCTTGACGAGAAACTCTATAAAGAGTGTGGCAAGAACCCCGTATTGTTGCTCGAGAAATTGGGCTTCGAAAGACTCGAAGAGTTGTCAAACGACAAAAATGTACTCGCAGTGTTGGATAGCGTATATTCACGTTTCGACAAATATATGAGCGTTAAGCCCGATGCTAACAGAGCATCAGTAGCATACTTCTGTATGGAGTATGGTCTTTCACACGTACTTAAAATCTATTCAGGTGGTCTTGGTGTGCTCGCCGGTGACTATTTGAAAGAGGCTTCTGACTCTAACGTTGATATGTGTGCGGTAGGTTTCCTCTACAGATATGGTTACTTTACACAGGCACTCTCTATCGACGGTTCACAGATTGCTAACTACGAGGCTCAGAACTTCAACACACTTCCCCTGGAGCGTGTAATGGACAGCAACGGCGCGCCCATGATTATCGATGTTCCCTTCAACGACTTCACAGTACAGGCAAACGTATGGCGTGTTAACGTAGGTCGTATTCCTTTGTATCTTCTCGACACAGACTTCGAGCAGAACAGCGAGTATGATCGTCCTATCACACACAAACTCTATGGTGGCGACTGGGAAAACCGCTTGAAACAGGAGATTCTTCTCGGTATCGGTGGTATGATCATGCTTGAGAAACTCGGTATCAAGAAAGATATTTACCACTGCAACGAGGGTCACGCAGCACTCTGCAACCTCCACCGTCTGACTCAGTACATCAAGGATGGTTACACATTCGAAGAGGCTCTTGAAATCGTACGTTCAAGCTCACTCTACACTGTACACACTCCCGTACCCGCAGGTCACGACTACTTCGACGAGGCTCTCTTCAGCAAATATATGAGAAACTACCCTGCAAAGCTCAACATCACATGGGACGAGCTTATGGGTATGGGTCGCATCAATGCTAAAGACAAGTCAGAGCGTTTCTGTATGTCAACATTTGCTTGCAACACATGTCAGGAGATCAACGGCGTTAGCCGCCTTCACGGTAAGGTATCAAAATATATGTTCGCAGGCATCTGGAAGGGTTACTTCTCAGAGGAGAACCACGTAGGTTACGTTACCAACGGTGTACACTTCCCCACATGGGTAGCACCCGAATGGGATGCTCTCTATGAGAAGTACTTCGACCCCAGTTTCCGTGGCGACCAGTCAAATGCAAGCATCTGGGAGGCTATATATAATGTATCAAACGACGAAATCTGGTCAATCAGAAAGCAGCTTAAGGGCAAGCTCATCAACCACATCCGTCAGTCATTCAAGGAGACATGGTTGAAGAATCAGGGCGATCCCATGCGCATCGTTAACCTTCTCGACAAGATTAACCCCAACGCATTGCTCATCGGTTTCGGACGTCGTTTCGCAACTTACAAACGTGCGCACCTTCTCTTCACAGACCTTGACCGTCTTGCTCAGATTGTAAACAACGAAGAGCGTCCCATCCAGTTCCTCTTCACAGGTAAGGCTCACCCCCACGATGGTGCAGGTCAGGGCTTGATCAAGAAGATTATGGAAATCTCTAAGATGCCTCAGTTCCTCGGCAAGATTATCTTCCTTGAGAACTATGACATGGACCTTGCAAAGATGCTCGTTTCGGGTGTTGATATCTGGATGAATACTCCTACACGTCCCCTTGAGGCATCAGGTACATCAGGTGAGAAGGCTCTTATGAACGGTGTACTCAACCTTTCGGTTCTCGACGGTTGGTGGTGCGAGGGTTACAAACCCGGTGCAGGTTGGGCATTGAAAGAGGAGCGTACATACCAGA
>CAJGDX010000128.1 GCA_904502185.1 uncultured Bacteroidaceae bacterium
GTAGTCGATAGCCTCCTTGATAGCCTCGGTTGCAGAACCCATAACCACGATTACGCGGTCTGCATCTTCTGCACCATAGTATGTGAAAGGAGCATATTTACGGCCTGTGATAGCCGAAATCTTATCCATGTATTCAGCAACGATGTCGGGAACAGCATTGTAGAATGGGTTTTCACTCTCTTTGTGAGTAAAGAATGTCTCAGGATTCTCGGCAGTACCGCGAACAACAGGATGTGTTGGGCTCAATGCTCTGTCGCGGAACTCCTGGATGCAGTTCCAGTCAACAAGTGGAGCAATATCTTCCTGCTCGAGAAGTTCAATCTTCTGAATCTCGTGTGATGTGCGGAACCCGTCGAAGAAGTTGAGGAAGGGGATACGGCTCTTGATAGTAGCAAGGTGTGCTACGGGTGCAAGGTCCATAACCTCCTGTACCGAACCCTCGCAAAGCATTGCGAAACCTGTCTGACGACAAGCCATTACGTCCATGTGGTCACCGAAGATACAGAGTGAGCTACCGGCGATGCTTCGTGCAGATACGTGGAATACGCTGGGAAGAAGTTCGCCTGCAATCTTATACATATTGGGGATCATCAACAAGAGTCCCTGTGATGCTGTAAATGTTGTTGTGAGTGCGCCAGCCTGCAATGAGCCGTGAACTGCACCGGCAGCACCACCCTCAGATTGCATTTCCTGAACAGCTACAGTCTCACCGAAAAGGTTTTTGCGACCCTGAGCTGCCCACTCGTCAACATACTCCGCCATAGTAGACGAAGGTGTGATGGGGTAGATTGCTGCTACCTCGGAAAACATATATGCTACGTGTGCCGCAGCCTGGTTTCCGTCACAAGTGATAAATTTCTTAACTTTAGCCATTTTGTTTCAATATTTTGAATTTAAATTTCTCTGCTTTTGGATTTGAGGGGACAAAATTACAAAATAATTAGATACAAGTATCATAAATTCCTCAAAAAAAGAGTATTTTTGTGGAATATTTGATATATGAAGTCTTTAATTATAACTATTATAAGCATCGGATTGCTGTTCGCAGACGCAGTTTACGCACAATATTGCGGTACACCCAAAAGGGAGTATCGCGCAGTGTGGATGACCACCATCGAGAACCTCGACTGGCCCAAGACCAGAATAAAATCGCCCGGCGACATTGCTCGTCAGCAACAGGAGTTGACCACCCTGCTCGACTCGTTGAAGAGCTACAACATAAACACAGTACTCCTGCAGACGCGCGTACGCGGGGACGTTATATATCCGTCGGCAATAGAACCATTCTCGGCGGTTCTCACCGGCAAAGCCGGCAAAGACCCCGGATACGACCCGCTGGCATTTGCCATCGAGGAGTGCCACAAACGCGACATGCAGCTGCATGCGTGGCTGGTAACACTGCCGCTTGGCAAGCTGAAGCATGTTAATTCACTGGGCAAGATGGGAGTCTGCCGCAAGCGTCCCAACCTGTGCAAACTGTACCAGGGCAGCTGGTACATGGAGCCGGGCGAGCCACAGACGGCCGAATACCTGACTGCACTGGTTGCCGAAATTGTAGAGAGATACAACGTCGACGGCATACACCTCGACTACATACGCTACCCCGACCGTCCACGCGACTACAACGACCACGCTCTGCACAAACGCTACGGCAAAGGGCAGAAACTTGCCGACTGGCGTCGTTCTAACATAACCGCCATCGTCCGCAGCATATATAACAAGGTTAAAAGCATAAAACCATGGGTAAGAGTCAGTTGTGCGCCATTGGGCAAGCACGACGACCTCTCGTGTTATCCTTCGCGCGGATGGAACGCCCGTGTGACGGTGTTTCAGGAGGCCCAGAAGTGGCTCGACGAAGGCATAATGGACATTCTGTTCCCCATGATGTATTTCTCGGGCAACAATTTCTACCCCTTCATGCTCGACTGGCAGGAGAACCGTTCGGGACGTCACATTGCCCCGGGACTGGGAGTCTACCGTCTGCTCGACAGCGAGGGCGACTGGCCCCTTGACGAGGTCACCCGTCAGCTTTTCACAACCCGTGCAGCAGGAGCATCGGGAACTGCACTTTTCCGCGTGGAGCATCTGTTGCAGAACAACAAGGGAGTGGCAGACTTTTTCAAGGCATTCAACAGCCATCCGGCACTCATCCCCTCGATGACATGGTGCGACGCTGCACCTGCCGCACCCGAAAGCCTGAATGGCGAGCGCATGGGCGACACCCTACGTCTCAGCTGGCAGGCGGTGGAGGCTAAGAGTGGAATGCCCGCCACACGATACAACCTGTACAGGTCGGCAAGCTACCCCGTCGACACTGAGAATATCGACAACCTCGTTGCAGCCAACCTGCGCGACACGCAATACCTGTGGATAGATACGCAGGCCGACGCTTATTGGGCTGTGACAGCTGTCGACGCCTACGAAGTGGAGAGCACACCTGCCGAATGGCACCAGGCGATAGTCTACTCAAAATTGCACCGCGACACATTCCTGTTGCCCGACGTTCAGGAGTGGGGTGCCCGAGTGCTTATAAAAGATGCCGGCGGACGTCTGTTGCTCTCGTCACCCTTTAATAGAAAGGTAAATGTATCGGGATTGCCCTCGGGATGCTACCGACTGGAGATAATGTCGCGCAAAGGCACAACGCTCATGCGCCATCCATTTGTGAGATAACCAAATAATAAAACTATATTATGAAACGATTAAACTTATTTCTTTTTGTGTTCACCCTGCTGATGGCAGGAATGACACTCACAGCCAAGGCTGCCGAATCCAATTCAAGCAGCAATCTCACACCCGAAGAAACCGACTCGGTGTGGGTAAAAGGCGACGCACTCATCACCAAAGCATCGCAGTTGACAGCCAACAACACACAGTCGGGTTTCCCCACATCGAACCTGCTGCGCCCCGAGAGTGACGGTTACGGAAGCAACCAGTACATCTGGCACACATCATGGGGTAACCCTGCCGTACCTCCCAGAGGCACAGACACATACCTGCAGGTGCAGTTCAACAGCCCCCAGAGAAACATCATATTCTCGATGATAGGTTCTACATGGATTGCAACATACGACACACCCACAGAAGTTGTCATAATGGCAACCAACCAGCCCAGCGGCGAATGGAAACAGGTGGAGCATCTCACAGACATGCAGTACGACTTCACATCATTCACCCCCGAACGCTACACATCGCCCAACATTGACCTTGGCGACGAATACTCATACGTTCGTTTCGTGGTTAAAAAGACCATAAATGCCGGAAACAGCAGCCGCTACGACACCAACGGAAACCCCTTTGTATCTCTTGGTCGTTTCCAGGTGTACAAATCGATTAAGGCAGCTCCCACCCCCATCGACCCCAAGGAGAACATCAACCTGCTGTTCATCGGAAACAGTATCACCTACGGTGCAGGATTGAGCAACCCCACCAACGAGGCACCTCCCGCAGTATGCCGCGCAATGATTGAGAGCGCTACAGGCATCACCACCAACCTCTACAACGGCGGACACTCGGGCATCACCACAGTAGGATTCCTGCCCGGTCGCGACGACTTCACACGCGTAGCCAGCGCAGCCAAAGCCTTCAAAAAGAACAACGGCGGACACATCTACTTCTCGATAATGCTTGGTACCAACGACAGTGCTTCAAAAGGCCCCGAAGGCTCACCCGTAAGCACCGACAACTACAAAGCCAACCTCAAAGCCATCATCGACGAACTGATTAAACAGGTTCCCGACTGCAAGATATTGCTGAACTACCCCATCTGGTACAGCCCCAACACACACAACGGTGCCACATACCTGCAGGATGGACTCGACCGTCTGTACAGCTACTACCCCATCATCGACGCCATCACCGAAGAGTATGAGCAGGTATATGCCGGCAACCGCGGTGTATGGGACTATTTCAAGGGGAAAGAGGCATGGTTCATTGCCGAGAGCGGCTATTCAGGCACATTCTACCTGCACCCCAACGCACAGGGCGCCGAGCGCCTTGCCGAGGTATGGAGCAATAGCCTTCTGGATATTATTGCCACCGACAGCCTCATCACTCCGGTGACCTACCTCATCGAAGATGTCAAAGGCAACCTGCTCGAAGAGATTAAGTACTCGGGACAGGAGGGCGACACCATCAGAGAACTACCCGAATATGTCACAAAACGCGCATACACATCATATACAATTGCAGAACCCGTAATAATTAAAAAAGGAGCAAACAACCTTGTTCGCGTCACAGCCACATGGCAGTTGCCCTTCGAGTTGTCTACCGACCTCAGCAACGCCCACTGGTACAACCTGGCACTGCGCGAAGGTGCCGACTATGTAACGGTCGACAACAACTACAAGTGCAACAAAGCCCCCACCAAAGAGCAAGCCATGACCTATGCCTATCAATGGGCATTCAAGGGCGACCCCTACAACGGAATTGCACTCTACAACCGCAGCGACACCACAAAGACACTGGCAAACGTCAGCGGCAGCATAGCACTTGCCAAAAAAGTCTACAACTGGGAAATACAGGAGGCAGTAAA
>CAJGDX010000129.1 GCA_904502185.1 uncultured Bacteroidaceae bacterium
AAATATCCCGAAATCACTTCTCTCCGTGACGCTAACTTCGACATGCTCGAGGAGGTTAAGGCTGAGTTGAAACCCGAGGATTACAGCCGTGCTAAGTATGTTATCGGTGAGGTTCAGCGTGTACTCGACGTATGCGAGGCTCTCGAGGCTGGTGACTACGAGACAGTAGGTAAGAAGATGTACGAGACACACTTCGGTCTTAGCAAGGATTACGATGTAAGCTGCGAGGAGCTCGACTTCCTGGTTGACGTTGCTATCGACTGTGGCGTTACTGGTTCACGTATGATGGGTGGCGGCTTCGGTGGCTGTACTATCAACCTCGTGAAGGATGAGCTTTATGAGATCTTCACAGAGAAGGCTCAGGAGCTTTACAAAGAGAAATATGGCAAGTTGCCTAAGATTTATGACGTTGTAATCGGCGACGGTTCACGTAAGATCTGCTAATTGACAGTTCTCTATAATAGAAAATGCACCCGGTGAATCACCGGGTGCATTTTTGCTTTTTTATAATCCTTTCAATTAAAAATTCTGATTGTTTCATCGAAAGAGAGGAGGCTTTTCTGTGGCAGGCTGTCGGTGGCATTGCCAAAAGGCATTTCTGCTATGAGTTTCCAACCATGGGGCAGCGAAAAATGGCGTTTAATATCTTTCTCCACAAGTTGCTCGTAGTGTTGCAACGATGCTCCAATGTTGGCGTCGGCCAGCAATAGCCACATGACTATCTGGTGCATGGCCGAGGTGTGTTCCGAGTATCGTTGAAACTCATCGGCGTAGAGCGGATACTCTTTTTTCAATTTCTCAGTTGTGGCGCTATCCTCAAAGAAGAGTATTGTGCCGTGTCCGGCGGCAAAGGCTGTCTCAATCTTCTGCTTGCTCTTTTCGTAGGCTTCCGGCACTGTTATTCCTGCTATCGATTTTAGCACTGTCTGCCAGAACCTGTTGTGCGAATCGCCCAGCAACAGTACCAACCGAGTCGATTGGGAGTTGAACGTTGACGGTACATGCTTGACACATTCCTGTAAAAGCTCGACGATGCATTCGTCTGATACTGCAATCTCTTTTTCCAATTTGTAACGCGAACGTCTTTTCTTTAATAATTCTTCTAAACTTCTGTTCATAGATGCATTCTTTAAATCCTGATAGATTAACAAATGAAATGCAGGTGTTGCCATGAAATGGTCGTTAATTTTAGTTTATTGCCTGTGATTTCTTTCTGTGATTGTTCGTGGATTATACTCTGTTTGTGAATTTTCAAACAAAATGCTTGATTGAGTCCGGTTTTTATTTGTTAATTTTTTATTTTCGTGGTGTTTTTATTTTTCTATGATATATCTTTGCAGCTCATGATATTTCCGAATCTGATTATTATGAAAAACGATATTATACCTGTTGAGAATGATATATTCTATCAGGAAATTTCCGGTGATTTTTCCAGAAAAAACATAATAAAATGCAACTATAATCTGCTGATATATTGTGAGGCAGGTTGCGCTACAATTGAAATTAATTATCGCAAGTATAATATTACTCCCCATTCGACCCTGATGCTTATGTACATGGATATTGTTTCGTGTATATACCATACATCGGATTTCAGGGCTAAGGCTCTTTTTATAGCTCCATTACTGATTGCACCTGAATTAAGAGGCTACGATTTTACCTTTCTCTCTACCCTTAAACGCCATCCTCTGACAGTTTGGAATGGTAAACGATTGTCTTTTATAAAGCAGCTTTTTGACATTGTTGCCACTTCCAACGAACTTGGCAATGACGAGGTTTTCAGAAAGTGCGCAGTAAGCCAATGTTTCTGCTATGTGAACATGCTTAAATGCTATTTTCAGGAGAATGATATGTTGAAGGGGGATGCAGAAATAAGCCTCTCGGGCAAGAAAGATTATTTTGCGGCATTCGTGAAGGAACTGTTCAATTCCTACCGTCAGTCGCGCGAGGTGCTGTTCTATGCAGAGTGCTTGAAGATAAGCAGCAACTACCTCAATGAGGTGTGTCAGTCGGTGTGTGAACATTCGGCAAAGGAGGTTATAGACCACTATATTTCGTCGCAGCTGAAATTCGAACTTTACAATACTGATAAGTCTATGCAGCAGTTGGCGGAGGAGTATAATTTCCCCAATCAGTCTTATCTCAGTCGTTACTATCGCCGCGTGATGGGCGAGAGTCCTACGGATACACGTAAAAATCGTTCCGAAAAGAAATTATTGATATTCTAAATATACTATTATGAAAAAACTAATTATTGCTGTTTCGGCAGTGCTTGTTTCAACAGTCTTGTTTACCTTGCAGTCGTGTCGACAAAAGGGTAGCAGTGTCTCTTTCAGCGGCAAAGAGATTTATGTTCCCAAGGAGTTCAGTGAGTCCGATTTTCGCGATTCGTTGGGTCGCTACTCGTTTGAGCGCATGGATACGACTGATAATATTGTCTATTTGTGGGAAAAGGGATTCGGTAAGGATATTACTGCTCCGCCTATGCTTGACAGTATTGATATGAAGTTCGATTTTGAGGGCATGAAGGCTGCTGCCGAGCGTTTTTATATATATTATCGCGATACACTTAAGTTTATCGAGCCTGGTTCGCTGGCAGATAAATATCGTATGATGGTGATGATTAACTATTCGAAAGAGAGTACAGCGTATGGTGGCTCGTATGACAATGTAATCGGTGCTATCTGGGTAACACCATTGCGTCTGCACGAAAAGAAATTCAACTGTATAGCTCACGAACTTGGACATGCTTTTCAGGCACAGGTGGCTGCCGATGGTCTGACAAGTGCAGGCGGTCCTCTGTGGGAGGTTACATCGCAATGGATGCTCTTCCATGTTAATCCTCACTGGATGACCGACGAGAATTATCATTGGAAAAACTATATGCAGCTTACCCATCTGCATCCGTTCAACCCCGAAACGATGTATTGCAACCCCTATCTGGCCGAATATTGGTCCGAGAAGCATGGTCTTGATATAATGAGCCGCATTTGGCGCAACAATACCGATGAGCATGACCCCATTCTCATCTATCAGCATCAGACCGGTATTACGCAGGCTGCCTTCAACGATGAGTGCTTCGATGCAGCTTTGCATTTTATCACATACGACCTTGACAGAATTCGCCACTATGCAAAACCTTACAGAAACGCGCATAAAGGTGAATTGACAAAGATTGATGGTGAGGGCAGATATTCTGTGAATGAGAATAAGATTCCTCATACATATGGCTACAATGGTATTGAATTGTCTGTTCCCGCAGCAGGAACCGAGGTTGTGCTTTCTCTTGATGGTGTGAAGCCCGAGGGTGTTGACGGCGAATGGAATTATGCTCTGCTTCCTGTGAAGAGTGACAGCATAGTCGACTATTCCGAGCAGCTTCGTGCGCGTACGGCCGATGCTAAAGGTGCTGAGATTCGTTACGTTGTTCCCGAGGGATTGTCTCATTTGTGGCTCGTGGTGAATGCGGTGCCCACTGTTCACCAGTCCGAAGAGAGCGAGGCTCGTTGGAACTACAATGTGACGCTGAAGGGTACAACACCTAAAAAGTGATAATTATTTGAGAATGTGTGCTGCAAGCAAGTGAAACATGGTTTTGCTTGCTTGCAGCCTCTTTGTGTTGTACGAGATAGGTTTGGGAATGGTGTAGTTGGGTGAGGAATATTGTGCTTGCACTATCTTTAGATAAGATATGCTGCGCCTCGGATAAAAAAATCAAGCGAGCTTGTTTTTTTTATCCGAGGCTTGCACTATCTTTGCAAATCAAAATCGTGACTATGGCTGATAGTTGCCGATTTTACTAACAAATACAAAATATTAAGACATAATGAAACGCACTGACATTATCTTTCTGATAGCGATAGTTGCTATCTTTTTGCCTTTTGTAATATGTGAACCGCTTTACGAATGGTATAAATCTTTCAATGCTGCACACGGAATGGTGATGAGCTTCCTGAAATTCGGTATTTTGTCGACATTGGGCGAAATGCTTGGCTGCCGTATCTCTTCGGGAAAATATGTTACACCTACATTCGGCGTTCTTCCCCGTATGATTGTGTGGGGATTCCTGGGATTGGGAATTAATATGGCAATGATTATCTTTTCGAAAGGTACACCTATGTTCCTCGAATATATGGGTATGAGCGGAGCTGTGCAGAGTTTTGTTGCCGATGCTTTCACAATGGATAAATTCTGGGTGGCACTCTCGGTGTCTGTTGCCATGAATACTATTTTTGCACCTGTCTTTATGACATTCCACAAGATTACCGATGCGCATATTGCAGCTTGTGGCGGTTCGATGAAGGCGTTTATCACTCCTATTCCCATGGCAAAGCGTTTTGCTGAAATAAACTGGCAGGCACAGTGGGGCTTTGTCTTTAAGAAGACTATTCCTTTCTTCTGGTACCCTGCACACACAATAACCTTCCTGTTGCCATCGGAGCAGCGAGTGCTTTTCGCTGCATTGCTGGGTATTGTGCTTGGTGTGTTGCTGGCTGTTTCCATCAAAAAGAAAT
>CAJGDX010000130.1 GCA_904502185.1 uncultured Bacteroidaceae bacterium
CATTTTCAACCCCGAATACACCCCGCCCCGTCCATTGGATAGCGCCTATTGGGGGATAACCTTCCAGGCACAGGACAGCGGGACCTTCCTCGAAACAGTCAGAACAAATCTGTGGGAAGGACAGCTTGCCAGCCTTACATGGGCATGGGAAAATGCACGTTTTTTCCAGACACCTGCGCTATTCCTTTTGGGAATGTGGATAGGCCGTCAGAAACTATTCTGCCATTCCGAGAAAAACATAAATTATTGGCTCGCCGTTGCAGGATGCTCCATAGCACTATTCTTCCCGCTTAATGGCCTCAGCCCACTGCTCGGAAAATTCATTGCCAACAAAGCCATAGTAAGTTCAGCAACACTCATTGTCGGTTCACTCTCAAAATTTGCTTTTATGATGTTCCTTGTCTCTGCCACCATACTGCTCTACTACCTGTCGCCGCTGAAAGCCATACTGTCGAAAATAATCCCCTATGGCAGAATGAGCCTTACCAACTACATTACACAATCAATCATCGGAAGTTTCATCTTCTACAACTGGGGATTGCACCTGCAACTCGACCACACACGCAGCATGCTGGTGGGAATAGCCATCTTTGTCGTTCAGTTCCTTTTTGCACGCTGGTGGTTCCGCACCCACAAGCAGGGACCGCTTGAATACATCTGGAAAAAGGCAACGTGGATAGGCAAGAAACAGTAAACAGGCATGATAGAAATTATTAAGGTCGACAACATAAACAGCGAAAGCTACCGGTTCACCGAAGAGCTGCTCACAGCCTCATTCCCCACCGACGAGTACCGCGCCATCGACGAGCAACGCAAAAATGTGGAAAGCAACCGGCTGTTCAGTATGAACATCATACACGACGACAGCACCCCCATAGGACTGCTGAGCTATTGGCAATTCGACGGGTATATTTACATTGAACACTTTGCCATACACCCCTCGAAGCGCGACAAAGGCTACGGCACAAAGGTCGTAGCTCAGATAATCGACAAACACAGGAACATAGTACTCGAAGTCGAAAGAGCTACTGACGACGTAACAGCACGTCGAATAGACTTCTACAGGCGCTGCGGCCTTGCACTATGCACCGAAGAGTACATACAACCGGCCTATCGCCCCGACAGCAACGAGCTACCCATGCACCTTATGTCGTGTGGCGTGGAGATGGAGAAACAATTCGAAAAGATTAAAACCGAAATACACCGTAACGTTTACGGCAAATAAAAAAGAAGAATAATGAAACTACTGAAATCACTCTTGGCAAGCATGCTCATTGCAATGCCTCTCATAGCCACACAGGCACAACGCAGCATAACCATACAGGATGTTGAAAAATGGGAGCGCATCACATCGCGTTCCATCTCCGACGACGGAAAATGGATAGCAGTAACATTCACCCCATGGCGTGGCGATTCGCGCGTGGAGCTACACTCTGCCAATGGCAAAGAGCAGCACAAATACTCGCCTGCAAACAGCTATAACTTTTCAGCCTCCACAAAATATTTCATTGTCAAGGAGAACCCGGCACTTGCCCTCACCGACTCACTGAAACTGAAAAAGTCCAAAAAGATGCCTATGGACGCGCTTACCATCCGCAGCCTTTCGAACAACAGCCAGTGGCAAATAGACTCGCTCATAGGCTACCGCATAAGCGAGGCTGACGAGATTATCGCCTACCAGCGACAGCACAAAGACTCGGCTGTTATCATCAGCAGCCTCGATGGCAATGAACTTGCCCGACTCGAAAAAGCCACCTCATACGCCTTTGCCAAAGAGAGCCCCACGCTCCACTACACCACCAAGGACACCGTAGGCGACAAACTTCCCGGACTCTACCTGTGGCAAAAGGGAGAAACCGCGCCCACGCTTGTCAAGGAGGGCAAGGGCAGTTTCAGCCATGTAACCTTCAACGAAAAGGGCGACAAGCTGTTGTTCCTCTACTGCGAGAAGAGCAAAGAGAGCGAAGAGAACAGCACTCTGTGGCTCTACTCAAACGGCCGTACAGCCCTGGAAATTGTCAGCAAAGCAACAGCCGGAATCCCCGAAGGCTGGAGAATAAGCCCCCACTTCCATCCCTGGTTCTCAAAGGACTGCTCACGCATATTTCTGGGCACAGCACCTGCCCCACTGCAAAAAGATACAACCATACTCGAAAGCAACCGTCCCAACGTACAAGTGTGGAACTGGGACGAACCCGTTCAGTACACAGTTCAGAAGTACAATGTCAACAGCGAGTCCAAACGCAGCTACACAGCAGTCTACAACATCCTCGACAAGCAGTTGACACAGATTGCCGACACAGCACTGCCCAATGTTCAGCTGCCCCCTCACGGAGTAGGAGAATGGGCTATCCTGTCAACCTCACGCCCCTACTCGCTCGCATCTATGTGGGAGGGACGCACACGCCACGACTACTACAAAGTGTCGCTCAACACAGGCAAACGCACTCCCATAACATCTGCCGACTACAGCTACTACCGCCTGTCGTCAAGCAACAAATATGCAATAGGCTACAATCCCACCGACAGTTGCTGGTACACCGTCAACCTGCAAACCGACAAAAACCAGCTGACACGTCTGACCACCCCACGCACCTTCACCGCATGGAACGAGGATAACGACATGCCCGACTACCCCGACGCACACGGCTACGCAGGATGGACCAAGGATGACAACAGCGTGCTTCTCTACGACCGCTACGACATTTGGGAGTTCCATCCCGAAGGAGCCAAAGAGCCGGTAAACATAACAAAGAACGGCAGAACAAACCGCATCAGATACCGTCGCGTACGCACAGAACACGAAGAGACATTCATCGACACAAAAAAACAATCTATACTCACAGGCTTCAACGAGGCAGACAAGACCACACAATATTACAGCAGCAAGCTATCAGGCCCCGCCAACCCCAAACAGTTGACCGAAGGTGAATACCGCTACAACAGCATCACAAAAGCACGCAAAGCCGACAGGTACATATACACACGCGAGAACACAAAGACCTTCCCCGACGTCTGGACAGCTGAAGGCTCGCTGAAAAAGGGCCGTCAGATAACCTATGGCATAGAACAGCAAAAACCATTCATCTGGAACAATGTGGAACTGGTAACATGGGATTCATACGACGGAATAAAGCTCGAAGGACTGCTGTTCAAGCCCGACAACTTCGACGAGAATAAAAAATACCCGATGATTGTGAACTTCTACGAACGCAATTCGGAGAACATGCACAACTACCGCATACCACAACCCAACCGTTCGACAGTAGACTACTCGACCTACCTCAGCGACGGCTACATCATTTTCAACCCCGATGTACGCTACGGTGGCGGATACCCCGGAAAGAGCTGCTACAACTGCGTGATGTCGGGCATCGACAAACTGCTCACACGCAGCTACATCGACTCGACACGCCTGGGCGCACAGGGCCACAGCTGGGGCGGCTATCAGGTAGCATACCTTGCCACACGCACCAACCGTTTCGCAGCCATTGAATCGGGCGCACCCGTGGTAAACATGTTCAGCGCATACGGCGGCATACGCTGGGGAAGCGGCAAAGCACGCTCATTCCAGTACGAGCACACACAAAGCCGTCTGGGAGGCACCCCGTGGAGCCATCCGGAGCGTTATCACGAAAGCTCGCCACTGTTTGAAATGGACAAGGTAAACACCCCTATCCTCATCATGCACAACGACCAAGATGGACACGTACCTTGGTATCAGGGAATCGAATATTTTGTAGCACTCAAACGACTGGGCAAACCATCGTGGCTGCTCAACTACACAGGCGAGCCCCATTGGCCCACAAAATATCCGAACAGCGTCGATTTTCAGATACGCATGAAGCAATTCTTCGACCACTATCTTAAAGGCGCACCAATGCCAAAATGGATGAAAGATGGTGTACCGGCCGTGAAACAGCCATACGAACTTGGATACTAAAATATTGGTGTCGGCTAAAAGTTTAAAAGGGTATAAAAGTGTGTTTCAATCCGCAGTATTTATGCGGTTCCATCCATAGCATTGGTAACTTAAAACTCAACCGGCACCGTAAGCATCACAGCCGAGAGGCCGTCTGTTTTTCGGATTAAGTGCGAAGGTTTGTGCAAACGAGCATAACGCAAGTTTACTTGCAAGTTACAAAGCGAGTGTAGCCAAAGCTCGCCAAAGGCAATGACTGTCTGAGTGTTAGTTATACGCACTTTGTGCGGATAACTGAACGAGTTCCGCAGCACCCGAAAAACAGACGAAAGACTCGAGCGACAAGGCTCGCCACCGACTGAAGAATGTTGCCACAAGGCAACTTCTGAACAAAGGAAGAGCCGACTGATGCGTCCCGTGTGCCGGGGCTTTTGCTTCTTTTGCCCGGCAAAAGAAGGATACAGATAGTACTGCCCCAAATGATTGCAACCAAAAATTAAGGGTAAAACAGACTTTTGAACTCCTCCGTCTTCAAAAACAAGTTTTTGATA
>CAJGDX010000131.1 GCA_904502185.1 uncultured Bacteroidaceae bacterium
CCCACCTACAAGAACTGGAGAGGACATTTCGGACTATCCTCAATGTCCATGAGCAACTATGTCATGAACATGTCGTTCAACGGCATAGGTCTCGAATACAACAGCGATAAGATTCGCGGCGGTTTCTTCTACGGCCGTCTGCGCAATGCCATCAACGACGACCCCACCGACCCCTTTGCACGCGCACCGCAGTACAAACGAATGGGTTGGGGTATGAAGGCCGGATACGGCAGTGGCAAAAACTACGTAGATGTTTACTTCCTGCGTGCCTATGACCAGACAAGCTCTCTCGACCAGGGATGGCGTCAGTTTGTGCGTCCGCAGGAAAATATTGTTGTCGGCGTAAAGGGCTGCGTAACCCCTGTAAAGTGGTTCTCGTTCACAGCCAACGCAGCAGCTTCGGTGTTCAACAAGGACAAAGAGGCTCCCAAGATTGCCACAACCACCGATTTCGACAAAATATTCGATACACGATACAGTTCGCTCGCCCGCTTCGCCGGCGACGTGAACGCCAACTTCATGTTCGGCGGCCTCAACGCCTCGGTAAGCTACCGCATGGTGCAGCCCGACTACACCTCGCTTGGTGCCTACTACATGTCGAACAACTACCACAGCCTGTCAGTTTCGGCAAGCACCCATCTTTTCAAGAAGATAGCCCTCACGGGAACATTCTCGGGACAGGCCGACAACCTCTCCGACGAGCAGATGTTCACCACATGCGGTTACATATATGCGCTGAGTGCCTCCACCCGCATAGGACAGCTTTTTAATATCAGCGCAGGTTACAATGGCTTCCAGCAGGTGCAGCGCGACGGAACATGTCAGGTCATCGACAGCATCAAGGTGCATCGTATAATGCACAGCTTCAATGTGATGCCCTCATTCGCATACGATGGCACATTGCTTGGTCACTCGGCAAGCCTCTCTTTCAACTATTCGCGCAACGAGGACCTCAACAAATTTGCTACAGGCATCAGCGACGTCACCACCAAGGCAGTGGGACTCTCATATAATATGGAAGTGAAACCCTGGGAGATGGATTTCACAGCATCCATAAGCCACCAGGAATCAAAAGGTTACCAGACAAAGTACCGCAGCGACGTTGCTTCGCTGGGAACAAGCCGTTCGTTCCTCGAACAAAAGAATCTCAATATAGGTGCAAACCTCTCGCTGTGTTACAACGAGGTTGAGCGCCAGTCAAAGGCACTCTCTCTTGCAGCCGACTTCTCGGCCAGCTACAATCTGAAGAAGGTACACGTATTCTCGGCAACAGCCGGCTTCAGCAAATACGGCGATGTAAACGTAAGACAGACACGTAGCAACCTCGACTGCACAGATATAAACGTGACATTCAACTATGTATATACGTTCAGCCTCATCAGCATTCTCAAGAAAGAGAAGAACAAAGATGGCGCAGCACTATAATTGAGACAATAACCCGAATACAGACACAACACAAGATATAAGCCATGAAGATACACAGATCGTTAGCGGCATTCATCATAGCATTTTTAGGAACGCTCTCCATACTTGCACAGGACGTAACCGTAACAGTAACCCCCACGCAGCAGGTGTTGCCGCCACAGGTGTTGCTCTACATCACCGACCCCGGCAAGTTCTTCACAATCACACTGATGAACACCTCAAACGAGGTAAAGAACGTTCATTTGGGATTGCAACTCGAGCAGACAACCCCTGCGACAGGACTCGCCATCAGCACCCCCACTAATCGTCAGCCGAAGGTACCCTTTACCATTCCGGCCAACTCCGTGTACACCCTCACCACCGTCGAAATGAAGAAACTCTTCGACCACATACCGGCGAGTGAGATAAGTTGCCCCGAGGATCTCTTCGGAAACTACGAGAATGGCACATTCGGTCTTTTGCCCGAAGGCTTCTATCAAGTACATATAACCGCCTACCAGTGGAACGAAAATCCACTCTCTACACCCGTTGTCGAGAGCAACCCCGCCGGTGGCGTTGCAAGTTTCCAGGTGTGCTACAATGCCCAGGCACCGCAGTTCCTCACTCCCATGCTCATAGGAACAGCCGACCCCGAAGTTGGTGAACTCGACCCCCTTGCGGCACAATTCACATGGACAGAGCCTCTGCTGGCATGTGCCCCAGGCTTTGTAAACTTCAAGTACAGCCTGCGAGTGGTAGAACTGTTGCCCAACCAGCAGCCCGACTATGCAATGGACAACAACCCCACTGTATATATGGCCGATAATCTGCCCGCCCCCTCGTGCATGATACCTGTGACAGCAATTACCCAGAATTTCTATGCAGGCAAGACCTATCTTGCACAGGTAACGGCAACCGCATCTACGCCGTCAAATTCTGCCATGAACTACGTTCTTATTGAGAACGAAGGCAAGAGCACCTTCCGCAAATTCTGCATAAAGGTAAACAAGAACGAGGATCCTGAACCCGAACCCGAGCCTGAACCGAAACCAGAACCTGAACCTGATGATGACGACGATAATAAGGGCAAAGGCGGCAAAGGCGACGACAAGGGCGGCCACAAAATATATTGGGGTGGAGTAGAGGTCTCCGACACTATACTCACCGACTCTCTCTACACATTCCGCAACCCCGTAATCACATCCCCCACATTCGAAGAACTTGCAGCACGCAAGATACTTGCCGGCCACGACCTTATAATCTCGTGGGACCGTGCATTGCACCTTGGTGGCGAGGGATTGCAGCCCGACACATTGAAGTTCGAGTATAAGCTGAAGCTGCACAATGGTGGCACCACAGCCGACAAAGAAGCAGCATTGGCAAGTGATCCAGTTTACGAAAAGACATTCGCAAGCAGCGAGGAAATGACAGACAGCATCGCGTGGGATTCGCTCAGGACATTTGTCACCCCAGGCGACTACCTTGTGCTCCACATTGAGCCACATTGTATAAACTCCAATCAGGTCGGCTACTCTTCGGACAAACACATTGTCGATTTTGCCATCGTCGAGCAGCTCAGCAAGAAATATTTCGAGTGTTCGAGCCGGGTCGAAATAACCAACAAAGAGCCTCTGAAGGCATCGGCCGACGAACTCAAGGACAAGGTAATTGCCATTGGCGAGTACCAGATGACGATAGATGAAATATCGGACGACGGCGAGGATGCCTGGCAAGGAAAAGGTCGCGTAGAGTGGAACCCCATGGGTACCACGGTAATGGTGTGCGTCGAATTCTCGGGACTGAAGATAAACACCGACTATGCTGTTTACGAGGGTAAAGCCACCACATACTCCAACAACGAAATGAGCGATGCCGAAGTTGTCGATAAACTCTTCAGCGATTGGGGTATCGACAATCTTATAAGCGACACAGGCATTCCTTACGCCGACTATCTGCAATCGTCGGCAACCGATGGTGTAAAGGATCTTGCCAAGAAAATCGACCTCAGCAAATATTACCAATATGTAAAAACCGGACAGGCAATTTCGAGCTTGCTCGGCGTTAGCGACATCGACGCGCTCTACTTCCCCGTTGCGCTCGACACCACCATAAACAAAAGCCCTATTGACTTGCAGATTGCAGGAATGACCTTCTCGGCCGAATTTGCAACGATGAACATCATCGGTGAGTTCACAATGCCCAACAGTGATTATCTGAAGAACGATATTCTGGTGTTCGGTGCTCCCCGTCTCTGTATCTCTCCCGACCACATCATCCCCGAGGGCGGTACCGTGGCACTTCTTTCAAACTTCACCATTCTCGACCCCAAGTCCGATTTTGAATTTACGTTCAAGGCACCGGAGAATGTTATCTCTCCCGAGAATGGCTGCTACCTTTCATGGAAAGACTACACATTCGAGCAGGTGGGTCTCGACATTGAAATGAAGATTCCCGGCCTCAAAAAAGAGGTAAACGGAGAATTGACCGATTCGCTGCCCTCGCTCTACATAAGTACAAGAATCAGCGAGTGGGAAAACTGGGTAGCCGATAAAATAGGTATGGATCCCTTCCAGGCCGAGGAACTCCCCGGATGGACCTTCACGGCAAGCAACATTGTCTACGACCACTCTGTGCGTATGAACTCGCCCGTCATGGGTAAATTCCCCGAAGGTTACGACACCGAGCAGTCACTCACCTTGGGCGAAATTACCTCATGGCAGGGACTGTACATCAAGGAGGTAAGCGTGGCAATGCCCGAAGCATTGGAGTTTGGCGACAGTACGGGCAGCA
>CAJGDX010000132.1 GCA_904502185.1 uncultured Bacteroidaceae bacterium
ACAAGTTCGGTGCTGAGGTTGCTGAGAATACATCTATCCTCTACGGTGGTAGCTGCAAACCCTCAAACGCGAAGGAACTTTTCGCAAACCCCAACGTAGACGGTGGTCTTATCGGTGGTGCTGCACTCAAAGTTGAGGACTTCAAAGGTATTATCGACGCTTTCAAGTAATAGAATGAAAAAAGCGATTCTATCAATATCTGCAATATTGCTCTGTGCCTTCTCTCTGTCGGCACAGAGTAATATTGTCAATGAACTTCAGCGCGACGTTGCCGGCAAAGGTAAGGTCAGAATCACTCAGCCTTCCGCCCTTGTCAACCTTATGGGTTCAATTGCCGTAAAGGGCGAGAAACGTCAGGTTGAAGGTTATCGTGTACTCGTATATTCGGGAAATAACTCCCGCGTGGCACGTGACGAGGCTAACAAAATGGCAAAATTCATGCGCGAGAATTTCCCCGGTGCCGAGGTTTATGTCGAGTTCAACCCTCCCATCAGGTCGTGCCAGTATGGCGACTATCGCACTCGCGAAGAGGCCGAGGCTGTAATGTACCGACTGAAAGCTTCCAAGAAATTCAAGGAAATTTCGGTTAAGAAATGTATGATTAATCTTCCTTTTTAAGTAAGGAACAACTTTTTAAATTTTCAAAGATGACGGAAAGAGAAACTGATGGCAAAGTTGTCGAAGGGCTCATGGCTGCCAGTCGCAGTATGTTGCAGCTGCTGGGTGAAGACCCCGAAAGAGAGGGACTGCTGAAAACTCCCGAACGCGTGGCAAAGGCAATGCTTGCTGTCACATCAGGATACAACGAAGATCCGCACGCCATTCTTCGTGGCGCTATGTTCAAGGAGGATTACAGCCAGATGGTAATAGTCAAGGATATTGATTTTTACTCTCTTTGCGAACATCATATACTGCCCTTCTTCGGAAAGGTACATGTGGCATATATCCCCAACGGATACATTACCGGACTAAGTAAAATTGCCCGTGTGGTGGATGTCTTTGCCAAACGTCTGCAGGTGCAGGAACGACTGACACTTCAGATAAAGAATTGCATCCAGGAGACACTGAACCCCTTAGGGGTGATGGTTGTTGTCGAGGCGCAACACCTCTGCATGCAGATGCGTGGCATCAAAAAACAGAATTCCGTAACCACTACATCCGACTTTTGTGGAGCCTTTAACCAGGCAAAGACAAGAGAGGAATTCATGAATCTTATAAGAGGTAACAGATAAGTACCCTTGTGAGAAAATTGCATTGTGCTTGTTTACATCTGTTTGCATTGGCCGACAGATGTTGACAGATGCGCAATGTTTAGTTTAATAGGCTTCCAAAAACAGGCAAAGTATAAAATCATGAAAATAAATATCCGCTCCCTTTTATTGTGTGTGCTGACAATGGTTGCAGCCGTTGCGGTTAAGGCCGAAGATTTCAGACTGACAGAGGGAAAATGGACAGTTACATATAGCGACAGCGTTAAGGGCTTGACAATATGCTACGATGGTAAACCTCTCTTCAACAGAGCCTATGCCAGCGTTCAGTATAATAAAAAGGGCAGCAGCGCCACCTCTACCATAAGGTCGGGAACCACTCTTGTGCCCATAATCACTTCGCACGAAGTGAACGACGAACAGGGTGTGGGACGTTGTTATCAGTTTGCATATAACCGCAACGGAATAACGTTGAAACACCTGCTGACTTTCTACGCCGACAAACCATATATGACAGCTGCGGTGGCGCTTGCAAGCGACGAAGATGCCGAACTTGAATCGCGTCAGATGGTGGCTTTGGCTATTGACGGCGAGAGCCAGCCCTTCAATGGAGTTTCCAACCGTGTGCTGTGGGTGCCTTTCGACAACGACGGCCACGTAAAATATAATAATTTTACCCTTACAAATAATTCCGAAACAACATCCCACGAGGTTACTGCAATTTTCGATGGCGAAAGCCGCTATGGACTTGTTGTCGGCTCGATAGACCACGACACATGGAAAAGCGGAATAAAAGTAAAGGGTAAGGATGGTTGCAAGTTGACAACATTGCAATGTTTGTCGGGTTATACGAGTGACTACACCCGTGACGGTCGCAGACATGGCAAGGTGTGTGACAAGGAGATCTCTTCGGCACGCTATTTTATAGGCATGTTCGATGATTGGCGTGAGGGACTTAACACCTTCGCATCAGCAAACGCTCTGGTTGCAACCCCTGCCGAATGGACAAAAGGCAATCCCATTGGCTGGAGTTCGTGGGGAGTGATGCAGACTGTCGTAAACTACAAAGGCGTGGAGGCTACTGCACGCTTCATCAAGGATAGTCTTTACAAGTACGGTTTCCACGACAATTTCAAAAAGACAGTCATCAGCCTCGATGCTTTTGCCGAGGACAATATTTCCCAGGCCGATTTCAAGAAGTTGGGTACTCAGGTATTCTCTTCAAAGACATACACCGAAAATGGTGCGAAAAGGTTCGGAACCAATCAGACTCTGGGACTCTACTATGGACCTTTTGTTGTGTGGGAGTGGATACTCGACGACAAAGTTAAGGGTACAGGCGTAGATGGTATTCCCGAATATACATGGCGCGATGTCGCGCTGAAGGTGAATGGCAATCTTTACAAAGTGCCGAGTAATGGCGGATATGCCGGCGACCCCACCCATCCTGCCGTCAAGGCAAATATCGAATATACATTGAAACTGTGGAACAGCTGGGGTGTCAAGTATGTCAAGATTGACTTCCTGAACAACGGAATAATGGAGGGTGACAGCTGGTACAATCCCAATGTCAGGACAGGTGTGCAGGCATACAATTACGGAATGAAGATTCTGCTGGAGACTGCAAAACTCTACGATATGTATGTTGTTGAGTCAATTTCTCCAATATTCCCGTTCCAGTATGCTCACGGACGACGTGTGTCGTGTGACCGATTCAGCGAAATGGCAGAAAGTGAATATGTGATGAATGCCGTTTCTTATGGCTGGTGGACTGACAAACTCTATGCAGTTAACGACCCCGACCACCTTGTCATGTGCAAGCAGGGACATGGTGCCAACGAGACGATGGGCGAGAATCGCGCGCGTGCAACCACGGGAATGGTTACGGGTGCATTCATCTTTGGCGACAATTTCAGTCTTGTCGGTCTTAAAGATGGCGAAAAACCCGGTTACGCTGCACAGTCGCGTCAGCGTGCGAAAGAGATAATGGGAAATGCCGACATTAATGAATATGTGCGCAACAATACAGGCTCTTTCATGCCTCTGCATGGCGACGACCCTTCTGAGTCGCAGTTGGCCGAGAGTTTCTTCGTCAGGGATACAAAGGATTATTTCTATCTTGCGGTTTTCAATTACAGCGGCTCGACCAAGAAAACCGGAGTGGTAAGTTTTGAACGTATGGGGATCTCCTTTGATAATATTGCCGAAGTCAAGGAATTGTGGATGAACAAAAAGGTTGAATACGATGCTTCGGGGCTGACTTTCAGTGTGCCGACTAAGGATGTTCGTGTCTATCGCATGACTAAGAAGGTTAATACCGGCATTGTTGGCACCGAATCCGATAAGGCTCTCAATGTGCAGGTAGCCGATGGTAAAGTTCTTCGTGTGGATGCAGATAGCAGGATTGCCGATGTTGCCATTTACGATGGCGCGGGTGTGCTTCTGTCAAAGGTCTGCTGCGACGGTGAAAATTCTGCGGCATTGCAGCTTCCGTTTAATGGCAATTTATATATTGTTCGTGTTCAGTTTGCCGATGGCACCATTGCTGTACGCAAATGCCGTTGACGAACCACTGAAATAAAATCAAAAGATGCACTTGGCTGTGCCAAGTGCATCTTTTGATTTTATTCTGGGTTTTCTATTATTGGTGTCCGGTAAACATATTTAATCCTTTTAAAATTCGACACTTAAACTTGTATAAGCCCCTATTTCTTTGTTGATGCAAATTTAAGCGTAATGGTTGGAACTAACTCCTTTTCCGAAGGAGTGCCGAATTTGAGAGGTCTATCAAAAACTTGTTTTTGAAGACGGAGGAGTTCAAAAGTCTGTTTTACCCTTAATTTTTGGTTGCAATCATTTGGGGCAGTACTATCTGTATCCTTCTTTTGCCGGGCAAAAGAAGCAAAAGCCCCGGCACACGGGACGC
>CAJGDX010000133.1 GCA_904502185.1 uncultured Bacteroidaceae bacterium
AACCCCAAAGTTTTTTGTCCAAACTTTGGGGTTCACTTCAATTGGGTGCGACCCTTATTAGTTTATAATAGATTTTCAGGTTATTCAATTACAGCAGCGTAACCACCATTCTTCACCATCTTAATCTTTATGGTGCTGTTCTTGTTAACCTTCTGCTCAACTTTGTTGTAGTGCATAGCCTGAATGTCAGCATTTACACCATCCTTGAATGCTGTGAGTTTGCGCTCGCCATCGCCCAGGAAATCGAGTTTAACCTCGAAGGTGCGCTCACGCTCATCGCCGTTGCAGATACCTCCGATGAACCATTTGTCACCTTTGCGTTTGGCAACGATAATGTATTTTCCAACCTCTGTAACCAATGCACGCGTTTCGTCCCATGTGGTGGGTACCGACGCAATGTAGCGTGTACAGTCGTCGTTCTTGTAATATTCGGCAGGGTTGTCGGCAAGCATCTGAATACCGCTCTCAAGAACTACGTACAGTGCCATCTGGAAAGCGCGTGTACCTGACGCTGCAGCGGTGGGACGGCTGCCATGATAGTTGTCGGGCTGACGGTTGTTCATGCCGCCGGGTGTGAAGTCTGCCGCACCCACTGCGTTGCGAATAAAGGGCAGGTAAAGAGTGTTGTCGGGACGGCAACCACCCATCTGCTCAAGACCGAGTACTCCTTCATAAGACAGGAAGTTGGGGTATTCATACTCCAATCCCATGGGAGTGAACGAACCGTGCATGTCTACCAGCAGTTTGTGCTTTGCAGCCTCTTCAACAACGCGCTTGTAGAAATTCACCATCCACTGGTCAGAGTGCTCCATGAAGTCGATCTTCACTCCGGCTACGCCCCATTCAGCATATTTCTTGAAAAGGTCGAAGTTAAGTTCAACGGTCAGCCAGGGCAACCATATGATGAGGCCTACGCCCTTTTCTTTACCATACTTGATAAGTTTTTCGAGCTGCATGTCGGGTTTTGCAGTGTAGGGGTCGCGTGTGTCTTTTGCCCAACCCTCGTCAAGCAGTATGTATTCGATTCCGTATTTTGCAGCAAAGTCGATGAAATAGGCATAAGTGTCGTAGTTGTTGCCTGCGCGGAAATCAACCTCGGGGCCGTAGGGGACTGCTCCGTTCCACCACTCCCAGCTAACCTGTCCGGGCTTAATCCATTCGGTGTCTTTAATGATGTTCTTGCGTGCCAGCTGCACAGGTACTGTCTGCTCGATGATACCTTTTGAGTCGGTAATTACAACAAATCGCCAGGGGAATGTGCGTTTACCCTGTGTCTTTGCAATGTAGTAGCCCTCTTCGGTAATAATTTCGCCACGGTCACCCCAGGGTTCCCATGTTACAGGGGCTTTGGGCAACGCTGCCGAAATACCTTTGCGGTTGCCTTTGAGGAACAGACGGGGGTAGTCGTCAACATCGCTCTCGCCAATGAGCAGCTGCGTGTCGCCCTCTTTTGCCGAAAGCAGCATGGGTAGTGTGGCAAGTCTGTTGTCTCTTATCCAGTTGGCTGCCTCTTTGTGCTGGTAGTGTCCTTCGTATGATGTGTTGAACGAGTTGCAGTGCTGGAAATGTGCGTCGAATCCTTCAGCGGGAACCATTGTGAAATACTCGTTGTCGACAATAATCTCGCCCTTCATGTTTGTAACGAAACGATAGGCTACTGCATTGTCCATCACTCGCAGTTCTACCGAGTATGAACCGAAGTTTACGACAGCTTCGGTATAGTTGTTCTCAATGGTTGAGAATTTTAGCGGAACAACAGGCTTGATTGTTTCGCTGACACTCTTCTGCTTGACACCTTTGGCTGCAGCCTTGCCGCCAAGTGTTTTTCCGTTTACACTCAGTCTGATGTCGTTGATAGAGTAGACCTTTTTGCCCTCCTTGCTTACTGTCCATCCGAACTCGCCTTTAGCAGTTTGCAGTTCTACGGTTATTTTCTTGTCGGGTGATGTGATTTTTACAGGGTCTGCTGCGGTTGCTGTAACTGATGCGAAAGCGACCAGCAAGAGTACCAGTGTCGATTTGAATAAATTTTTCATAGTACTATTGGTTTTGGTTGTTTTGTGTTTTTAAACGAATCTCCCAAAGATAATGTATTTTTTAGAATAACAGGCTTGTTATGTCGCTTATTTTGTACGTTTTTTATTGCTTAAAATGCGTTAAAATAAAATTTAATATCTATTTTTGTACCACTGAGTATTTATTATTGTTTGCTTTAAAATATTGAGCTATATATGGATAAGTGCATTGTCGGTTTTTTAAAAAAGAATCTGCTCTCTTTGTTTTGCATTTTGGGAATAGTTGTTGAATTAAGCTGTTCCAATATATTCGCAACAATCGTTTTGTGGTTTTTGGGGATTATTGGTCTGTTCTATTGTGTATATTATCTTATTGTATGTGTTTTATGTCCTCCTAAACGAGATTGGATTCTGGTAAAAGGTAACTATTTGAACAAGGTGTTCAATTTTGTGATGCTTGTTCCATTTGTAGCTACGTTGTTTGTCTGCAACTTCTATGGAACAGACTTCTCTCCGAAAAATTTGATATATGATGAAAATCTGTATAAAAGCGAAGAGGTAAGCAGTATTGCAGTACACCCCGGTGTAGACTCAGTGGATGTGATGCTTTTCACAGCTCATGGGTTGGATGTGAATGGTGATACTTTGGTTCAGACAAACAAACTTCCCGACTCGATCAAACAGGCTCAGGAGGATCCCTCTCTTTTCTGGAGTATATATTGTCATTTTCTCGATCCGGGTAATCAGACTATGACCACTTCGCAAAGTGGACGTAATATAGCTGCTCTGGTGGCGGCTCTTGGTATTCTGTTGTTGAACGGTCTGCTCATTTCCACGTTAATAAGTTGGTTCGACCGTAGGCGAGAACAGTGGCTTAAGGGTGGTGTCAGGTATAATACTTTGTTGCACTTCAAACCTTCAAAGAATTATGTAATAATAGGCGGTAATGATGTTGTTGCAGGGCTTATTAAAAGAATGTTTGCAAAGGAGCAGAATGATAAAGCCTCTTCTGAAAACTCTGCCGGTAATACGAAAAAAGAGGTGTTTTATAATTATATAAAAGGTAAATTGAACATTTTTCGCGATGAACCATATTATATTGTTCAGACCTCTGGCGATGTTGAACTTTTCCGACAAAAACTATTCTCGCAGCTTGACGATAGGATACAGGAGAGGGTTATAATATATTATGGCGACAGGACTTCTGAAGAGGACCTGGCCGACCTCTGCCTCGATAAAGCAAAAGAGGTTTTTATTCTTGGTGAGGAGACTCGCACTGATGACTTTGAGTCGTATCACGATACGATGAATATGAAGTGTCTTGCATTGTTAAAGGATATATGGGGCAAGACCAGGGCAGGAAAAGAAATTTCATCCTTACTTGCACAGATAAATACTATAGATAAAGAATTAGAAAGAAGTTTAGACGAAGAAAAACTGGATACTCTCAAAAATGAGAAAAAGAGTCTGGCTGACAGACTCAAATTATTGCGCCCAAATCGTTTGAATTGCCGTGTTATGTTCGAATATCAGACTACCTTTTCTGTATTCCAGTTCTACGACATAAGCAATAATGTTGAGGCATATATAAATTTTGATCCATTCAACTACTACGAAATGTGGGCGCAGAAGGTACTTATAAACAAGAATCTCGATTGCGAGGCTGTAGCGAATAGCTATTTTTTGCCGTTAGAGGGCGCTGGTGGAATAAAAAAAGATTCCGACGAGTATGTACATCTTTTCATTGTAGGAATGTCGCGTATGGGAATTGCTATGGGTGTCGAGGCGGCGCATTTGGCTCATTATCCCAATTATGAGCATAAAAAGATTCGTACAAAAATAACATTCATCGACAAAAATGCTGTCGAAGAGAAGGATTTCTTTATGGGCCGCTTCAAAGAGCTTTTTTCTCTCTCTCATTGGCGCTATGCGAATGTTGCCGATGATAAACTTGACTGGAATAAGGTGTATGTTCCGACAGAATATGATTATCTGGGTGGGGATTTTCTTGATATTGAGTGGGAGTTTATAAACGGAGGTGTGGAGTCGCTTGCTGTTCAGAATTATATTATA
>CAJGDX010000134.1 GCA_904502185.1 uncultured Bacteroidaceae bacterium
CCAAGGTCCTTCGGAATAGTTGCGCAATGGAACCTTCTTGATTTCTCCATCCAGTTCAATCATGTTCTTTTTCAGGCGAACCATGTAGCAGTCACCATTGCCCCAGGCCATCCAAGGAGTTCCGTCATCATCAATAAGAACAGTCGGGTCAATATCCGCATTGCTGCGATGTGAGTCAGGTGTCATATCATCGGCGATAAGAGGAGTGCCGTCCACACGTGCCGGTTTGAAAGGGCCTGTTGGCGAATCACTAACTGCCACATCAATGGTGTGTTGGCGATTGTCCTTGCGGTCAAGTGTCACATAATAATAGAACTTGCCATTTGTCTCTACCACCTGACCAGCCCACGAACCGCCAGGCTGGGCATAGGGGAAATCAGCGGCATAGAGAACGGGACCGTGTGACTTCCAGTGAATCATGTCTGTGCTTGAATAGCAGAACCAACGAGGCATATAGAACCATCCTCCAACTCCTGTGGCATCTTCACCTACGTAGGCATAGACCGTGTTGCCTACTACGATAAAAGCGGGGTCGGCGGTGAATCTGTCTGTGAATAGGGGGTTCTGACCCTCTACACGTTCAAGTGGAGAACCAGAGATTTCAAGGTTGCGTATAGCGCCTTCGCGTACTTGCAGCGCATTAGGGAAACCACCAGGGAAACCGTGGCCCACAACCCAATTTGAGGCATTATGCCGCAATGCTTTCCCGGGATAAGTGAGAGACTCTGTTTGTCCGTCAACGGTCAGCGAAAGGACCGACTGCTTCTTCTTCTCATCGTATTTAGCCTTAGCCTCCAGCGTGTACCAGCGGTCCTTGACTACATTTTTGCCAGCCCAGAGACGGTGGCCTTGCTCATTCTTGTCAATAACTTCCACGAAGAAGCGTTGAGCCGTATTGTCAAAACCGAGGGAAATGTCGCCTGTTAGCGAATTTTTGCCAATCAGAAAACTGCCTTTTCCTTCTTTGCAGACAAAGACCTGTTCCGTGCCCAAAGTTCCGCATTTCACCTCAGCCTTCAGTCGCCACTCCTTTTGCATATCTTGATAGAAGAGTGGATTTTTGTCGTCAATCTTGTATTCGCTGACATTCAGACGTAACTCCTTGCCTGGTTCATAATCCTTTATGTTCCAATCTTGGAGGGTATATACTTTCTGCGCATGAGCACAAGTGAGTGCAAGCGCGAATTGTAATGTGATAAATAGTTTCTTCATAATTGTTTATTGATAATCTGGCTGCAAACATACAAAAAGTATCAGATTCTTTAATGGAAGTAATAGGATAAAATTCTGATTGTCATAATATTGTCCTATTATTGGATAATATTTTAAGCTATTTGTATTTGTTTATTTTGTACCTTTACCGACAAAATCGCAGCACATTACTTTCACACGTATGAACAGAAAAAGAATATTGGCTCTCATCGCCGCGTTAATAACGATTGGAGTGACAAAAGCTCAGGATACCGTTGATATTTGGAATCTTCCGCCCTTCAGCATAGAGCAAGGACGTTATACCACCGACTGGGACAACCTGAGCCGGCAATATAATACGCCTGCATGGTGGCGTGAGGCAAAACTGGGTGCATGGTCTCACTGGGATCCGCAATCAGCGGCAGAGGATGGTGACTGGTATTCGCGTGGTATGTATATGGAAGGTCATCCCCAATCGAAATTCCATCGCGAGCATTTCGGCCATCCTTCGGAGTATGGCTACAAAGAACTGTGTCGCGATTGGAAGACGGACCTTTGGGACCCTGAAGACTTGATGCAACTCTACAAGAAGATGGGAGCACGTTACTTCTTGGCATTGGGCAATCATCATGACAATTTTGATTGTTGGAATAGCAAATATCAGCCTTGGAATTCTGTCAATATCGGTCCGCATCAGGATATTGTAGGCATTTGGGAGAAGGTGGCAAGAAAGTATGGAATGCCTTTCGGAATAGGTTTCCATAGCACCCCTGCTCGCACTTGGGGACAGTTCATGCCTGTCAGATACACCAGCGATAAGCAGGGCGACAAGGCAGGCGTTCCCTACGATGCCATGCTGACAAAAGCTGACGGTTACAAGCCCAATGCCGATGGGACGGACAAATGGTGGAAGGGGATGGATCCGCAAGATTTATATGGTCCTATTCATCACGACGGACGCAAATCGTTAGAGAGTCCGTTTGCCAACCAATTCATGTGGCGTGTGGACGATGCAATTCGCAAATACCAGCCCGACATGATCTACTTTGATGACCATGCCGGCGACTCGCAAGTGGATTTGGGCATAGATATGGGGCTTGGGAAACTGACGCCTCAGATTATCGCCAATTTCTACAATATCGCAGACAAACGCACAGAAGGGCGAAAGGAAGTGGTAGCAACATTCAAGGGTGTCGGTGGGCGCTACAACAGTTTTCAGCGTAACCCCGAAATGGTTGGCATCGTGGATCGCTCATTGGTAAAAAGCACAGAGCTTTACACTGAGGACGACATTATGGCTTTTCCTTTCCAGACAGAAGTAAGCCTGCAGGAATGGCATTATCAGAAAGGCGGCAGTTATCGCAGCGCTGAGGAAATAATCACTCGTCTGATGCAGAATGTGTCGCGTAATGGCTGCCTGCTCCTCAATGTCACACAGCATGGGCGTGGCAATATCGATGATGAAGCACGTCAGATATGTCTGGACTTCGGTCGATGGATTGATATCAACCAAGAGGCTATTTACAGCGCACGACCATTCGATGTATGGGGTAATAACGATGTCATCTATACTCGTCAGGGCGGTCATATCTATGCCGTCATCCTGCATCCCTCATCCGATCCCATCGTCCTGCCTGCACTCTCCAGTCAATCTGCTTCTGTAGGGAAAATCACAAAAGTGGAATTGGTGGAGAACAATCGTGCCGTTCCTTTCATCCAGTCGGCAGAGGGATTAACACTTCAGCTGGGCGAGCCTTTGCGTTCGGAAGGCATCCAAGACATGAAGCTGGCAATGGGATATAAAGTGGTAAGAATCAGTCACGATAAGGCATGGTTTAACGATGACGATCCAGGTGTGCGCACTTTCGGATGGGACCGCCGTTGCAATACCAATGAAGGCGATTTCAACAACGACCTATCCTTCAGCAACCAGGCAGGTGACACTTGGACCGTAACTCTTGAAGCCCGAAAATTCAGCATCATCGCACCGCAAGGAATGGGGCAGGGCACCATGGAGGTACTCGTCGATGGCAAACATGTGGGAGAGGTGTCTTTTGTCAAGCAGCGGGAAGTAAAGCATCAGTCCGTCGTCTTCACCTCGAAAAAGCTGCGCAAAGGCAAACACGAAATACAACTGAAGAACAAAAACGGAATGGTTGCCATCGATGCAATCATCATTCAATAAAACATCATCAGGAAACGTATTATTCTTTTCACGTTCTTCCTCACATCACTGTGTGTACACAGCTTTGGAAAAGACAAATTCGAATCACCCAACCATCAGTTGAGCGCTGAGGTGAATGGGTAGTCAGTGACTTTACACTCCTTTCAAATGGGCTTTGTTCCTCTCATTTGCAGATGTTATGAGTTTCTTTATATCCGTCTACCTTTTAATACGAGTTTCTGAGAAGTGCCAAAGTATACTCTTTTTGCTTCTCAAAAGAAGAAAAAAGTAGGATTTTCATAGGTATGGTATACCATCAAATTTTTCTTTTCCAAAGCAGTCGTTTTTTGAACTCATACAGTCATTTCTGAAGTTTACTACAATAACAGAGAGTTTCATTCTTTAATTTTGGGTGTCATTCTGAATTTTCTGTCCACCTTTCTGTCCTGGATATATAGACTGTAATGGTGAAAACCAAACTTATTGCAAGTTGAAGTAAACGTTGATAGTAATTACAATTGAAGTATAAGCTATATATGCCCATTTTGCAATCGTTTATTGTTAGTTTACATTCTTCGGTTTACTAATCAATTAGATTTTTTAACTCTTATATATTTGTAAAGTGAGAATTTATTCTTAGTTTTGTACTAACAAAATTGTTAGACATATTTGTTAAAATTAAAATGTATGGATAATCAAGAGAAACAAAGCAAAGA
>CAJGDX010000135.1 GCA_904502185.1 uncultured Bacteroidaceae bacterium
AATCATAAAGGTAGCAGCAAGCGCAACAATAGCATACAACTCAGGGAACACTGCCAATGTAAGTGTAATACCAGTTGCCTTAACACCCTGTCCTATAGAGATTATACCATTAGCACAAACCTGTCCCTGACGAATTGCCGAGAAAAGTCCGACCAATCCAAGAGCCAATCCAGAACCAAAAACAGCTGCAGCCTGAATAGCTGTAATCTCAGGAGTCAGGAATTCTGCCACCAAGAAGTAACCAGCAAAGCCGTAAAGTCCCTGTGTGCCGGGCAAAGCCGTCAACATCAAGTATGTACCAAAATCAGGATTTTTCTTGTAAGAGCCAATTGCCGCATTACCTGCAATAGTTACTCCATACGCACTACCGATACCTGCAAGAGCAAGCATAACCGCTACGCCAACATAGGCGAGCACCAAATTCATTGAAATCATAATTGTTATTTTTAAGTTTATATTTATTATTTATCTTTTAAAGGGTTTATAAGCAGTACCTCCACCTTCGTAACCAGCATTCTTGAAAAATTCCACAAACGTTAATCGGATAGGATGTACAAACGCTCCAATTGTATTCATGAATATATTCAGACAATGTCCAAAAAGGAATATTATTACCATTACCAGCGAACCAACTACCGGAATATCAGGGCTCATCTGCACAGCAATATTGTTGAACACCGCTGCAAGTACTCCTCCCGAAAGTCCGAGGGCAAAAAGGCGTATGTATGACAACATATCACCCAGCAAACCTGTAAGCATATTATAGGCATCCCATAGTCCAATTCCGATATTTAAGAATATATTCTTTCCGGGTGAGTTATAGAGTAATGCGCCACCGCCACCGATTGCGTAAAGAGCATACAATACCGACATAGGCAGTGAAGGAATATACATCATCGCAACAGTTGCAAGAATAATAATTAACCAACCGATTGTTGCTATTGAGTATTTAAATCCTAACTGTATAATCTGATTGACGATTTTTAGCACCATCGCATAACATATCTGTACACCTCCGAGGATTAATGCAAGATTGAATAATGCATCATTAGGGTCATTCAGTTTACCTGTTTCAGGATTCATTGCTGCAAACGACACATTGTCACGCCACCAATCCAGGAAAGGAATATTCCACTCGTACATATTAAAACCAAAGAAGGTTCCTGTGAGCGAACCGCATAATATGGTAGACACACCAAGTGTCAGCGCCAAGCGAGCATAACCTATCATACTATTTCCCTTCTTCATGAACATCAGCATCATTGCTGATGCAATTGATATTACGAGTCCATAACCCATATCTCCAAGGCAAAGACCGAAGAATATCATATAGAATGGCGCGAAAAAGGGAGTCAAGTCAAGCTCATTGTATTTGGGCAACATATACAATTCGCATATAGGCTCAAACAATCTGAAGAAGGCATTATTCTTAAATCGAATAGGCACATCATCGTCAGGAGTAGGCTTGGATAGTTCATAAAAAACAGATTCGTTTTTCAACATTGTTTCCAATGCTTTTCTATCTTCCTCGGGCACCCAGCCTTCGAGCAGCACAAGTTTGTCGCCTGATACCTTCTCGCCATCGAGAGCCACCTTAGAGAACTCTATCCTACCCTGCAAATCCTTGCAATAGGCACGCATTACGGGCAGATACTCCTCGGCACAGCTTTTCAGCTGATCATTCACTGCCACAATGTTCACAGTCACGTCGGAATAGGCTTTCTTGAGTTCCGCAAGCGGACGTGCTGCCAAACGTGCAGTCTCTGCTTCAATCTCAAAATCCATTCCACAGGGAGTGACTGTTACAAAGTAACTTTTCGAAGCAATGGTATTTACCACAATTGCATTATAGAGATTGCTCCATTCGGGGTCGAATCCTTTGGCAGACACCAGATAGAAACCAACATTATAGCCGGCACTCTTCAGTTTCTCTATAAGCGCATTGTCATAACTGCCCCATACGCTCATTGTGGCAATATCCTTGTCCAACGACTGCATCTCCTGGTTGAGTTGCTCGAGATGTGCGAAAAGCTCTTCACTTTTCTCAATCATCAACGATGCATTTTTGCAATTGTCGGCAGTGCTACTGTTTTCCGAGGATACGCTTTCGAGCCTTTTGATTATCTTCTCGCAGCGGTTGTATTCGGCAAGCAGTGATTGCAGTTCGGGTGTTTCTGCCGAACCGCTCATCTTTTCTGCTATATGCACAACTCCTGCATCGCGCAATTTCACAAGGAACTCTTCATACTCCTTATGATAGACCAGCATGGTCAATTTATTCATTTTGCTAATCATACGGCATCCTCCTCTCTCTGTTCAAGAAGCGATTTCAGAATCTTCTGTGAAGACTTTGACAAGTTCTCTTCGTCCTCCATAAATCGCTTGATTTTACGTATGGCATCCTGATAGCCGGGAATCTGCACCTTCTCGAAAAGGTTTACTTTCTGAGTGGTCTTTTTTCTCGCTTTTTCAAGAAGCCTCAATTTCTTATCGAGCAATTCGCGTTGAATTGCCGTCATTGCCATCTGTTTCAGCAGTTCGATGCCGTCAGCGTACCATTTGGGTGAGTTAAACAGACTGTAGGGAGCCACTATAAACTCCACATTTTCGAGTACAGGAACTTTTACTCCGGCTACTTTCTGCTTGCCTATGATAAAATTGCCCGCTTTTACAAGCGAAGGGTCAAAGTCGTTCCACAGTGCAAACATCGTGCTGTAGCTTTCCATTTGTCTTGCATACTCTTCGTCATGTTCAACCATTTCGCTTTTGCATCGTTTAACCTCAACACGCAATGCACTCTCCTTATTCTTGATGATGGGGAGTGTGCGCTGACGTACCTTCAACTGCTTTTCGAGCTGTTGCAACGACGTTTTATTATATTGAAATGAGATCATTATCCGAGTGTATTCAAAATAATATTATCCTATTTTTTCCAGTAGGTATCTACCAATTCCTGACGTATGTTGACCTCCTCGGGTTTGAAGTATTTTGCAAAGAGTCCCCATGTTACGTCGAGCATTTCGGTGGTATTTAGGTTTACGTCGATAGCCAACAGTTTGTTTGAGTAATCCTTTGCAAATGAAAGTGTACGACGGTCGTAGTCGCTGAGGTCGAATCCGTTCTCCTGTTTTGTCTTGGCATTTGCGGCATCAGCGTAAAGACGTACTGCGGCATTCATTACCTGAGGATGGTCTTTACGTGTCTTCTTACCAGAAACAAGCTGTTTCAAACGAGAAAGTGAACGGAAGGGGTCAACGATTACTTTACCGATGTCGCTGTCACGACGAAGGAAGAGCTGACCCTCGGTGATGTATCCGGTGTTGTCGGGTACGGCGTGTGTAATGTCACCACCAGAAAGAGTTGTCACAGCAATGATGGTGATTGAACCTCCTGTGGGGAACTGCACTGCCTTCTCGTAGATTTTTGCAAGATCCGAATAGAGCGAACCCGGCATTGAGTCCTTTGAGGGAATCTGGTCCATACGGTTCGACACGATTGAGAGTGCATCGGCATACATTGTCATGTCTGTCAACAGCACAAGCACACTCTGGTTCTTCTCCACTGCGAAGTACTCGGCAGCTGTAAGTGCCATATCAGGGATAAGCAGACGCTCAACGGCGGGGTCTTCTGTTGTGTTCATAAAACAGATGATGCGGTCGAGGGCACCTGCGTTTGAAAAGAGGTTCTTGAAGTAGAGGTAGTCGTCATTAGTCATACCCATACCTCCAAGAATAATCTTGTCAGTCTGTGCGCGCAGAGCCACGTTCGCCATCACCTGGTTGTAGGGCTGGTCGGGGTCGGCAAAGAAGGGAATCTTCTGACCCGACACGATGGTATTGTTAAGGTC
>CAJGDX010000136.1 GCA_904502185.1 uncultured Bacteroidaceae bacterium
ACGGTGATGCTGCCCTTGTCCACACAGAAGTAGCCACGGCGCACCATGTCCTTGCTGCTCTCGTACTGGAAGGTGAACTGCCAGGAGCCCTCCTGGTCGTCGATGGCAATACAACGTGCCGTCTGGTCGACATGACCCTGCACGATGTGGCCGTCCAGGCGGCCGTTCATGAGCATCGAGCGCTCCACATTGACCTCGTCGCCCACGGAGAGCAGACCTATATTGGTACACTCCAGAGTCTCGCGCATGGCGGTGACGGTGTAGGTGCCGTCCTGAAGGCTCACCACGGTGAGGCAGACGCCGTTGTGCGCCACGCTCTGGTCAATACTCAACTCCTCTACGAAGGAGCATGAAAGGGTAAGATGCACATTGTCCTGGTCGTACTCTATACGTACCACCTTGGCGGTATCTTCTACTATTCCACTGAACATATACTTGGTTTTCTAATTATTTGTCCTTGCAAAGATACAGGATAATGCTTGAAAAAGCAAGAAATATGGGACTTTTCGAATATGACTCAATGAATATAACTGAAACTGAGCTAACTGAGCTCGTTCCAAGTCCTGACGCGCTCCACTTGGCCCCAATCGGCATCCCAGCACTACGCCAACCTCTCAAGCCTCTCGGCAACCAAAGACTTGTAGGCAGACTTCATTTCTTCAACGAGGAAAGAACTATCTATCACCTTATCCCATTTTCTGGCTGACAGAATCATCTTGTCAATTATTCTGTTGGCCACCTTATCCTCTATACCAGATTGTGTCATTGCACCGAGAAATGACATACGGCCAAAACCATTTATTGCCTTGCCATCTTCTGCGCCAAATCCAACCAAAGGCATTGCCAACTCGTCATCGTCCTTTATCCCTGTCAGCAACACGGCCAGCAAATCGTAAGCCGGAGACAACTGGTATCCTATCCCCCTGCGCTCTATCAACGAGAAATTCTTGCAATGCATATCAGAGTTACCGGTAATCCAAGAGAAAAGGACAATCTCCCAGAAGCGTTGGACATCAAGCATAGGTGTGGCAGAATAACGCTTGATGGTCTGAGCCAGTTGGACATAAGCCCCACGGTATTTATGTTCTGTCAACCTGTTGGTCAGCTGGCACATATCCAGCATCGAGAGTTTCTCTCCCCCATCCCCACGGTCCATTCTGCGGGTTATGTATGCCAACTCGCCGTCAGCCATTCTTATCAGGCCATGAACGGCTGTTGCTATACCCGAAAGCTCGGCAAGCCTCATCGTCAGATCCTCCAGTTCTGGCATAGCCTTATACACAGGGCTCTGAGGCTTGAGGATGTAGTTTCCCCATAAGCCCACAATGGTCAGCTTGTCAGGTTCGTTCTTGCCACCACGGTTTATATCCAGCGACAATTTGGGCTGAACACCAGTAACAGATGTACTACTCTCCAACACCTGCAAGGCAAGTTCCTCTATATTATCCCTTGTATAGGAAAGCTGCGGAACCCTGGGCGAGCCAAACAATTTCTTGGCGCACCTTGGATGATAATCCTCTGCGCCATCCATCTCCTTATAACAAAACAAGCACCTCTTAGCCATATCCTTACTTAAACTCCAGAACACTGATATTACCAATACAATCCTTACAACAAGCCAAAAGCAGGCTCATCCTGTCACGAGGGTTTATCTTCCAGTTCTTGTCGACAATATCCAGCATCCAGCCCTCGGGAATCAGACCATCAAAGACAGGAAACATCACCTCCTTCTCAAACTCCTCCTCTTGCAAAGGCATTGTGGGAGCCAACGCCACAGCACCCTCCATCCTCAGATACTCGGCCAGGTATGAGAAATGATAACCATCCTCATCCTCGGTCAGAATGCCGGCAAAGACATTGTTTATCAAAATTTTGGCCTTCTTCATACTCTGTCAATTTTAGCAGGCATCAGTTCCTCGCCAAAGAGGGCCAGCACCTGATTCACCTTGTCCAGCTGAACCGTAGGCTTGCCACGCTCCAAATCTCTCACAAAACGCACCCCCACACCACTGCGCTCGGCCAGTTCCAGCTGAGTGAGATTGTGCAGGTCACGCTTCTTGCGGATGTATTCACCTAAAAGCATATTTCAAATTCAAATTCTGTTCAACTTTTTCTGCATCTCCAGGGCATACGGACAAACGCCCCGTTCGGGACGAAAGCAACACACAAGACATCCAAATCATCCCGTTCGGGTACAAATATAACAACTTTTTCTCACAATCAACCCGAAAGGGACGATTTTCTTGTATTTTTAGTTCAAGGAATAATATGCTGATAGGGGCTATATGGGGATGGGACATTTCATCCCACCCACTCTATTCCATAGGACAAGAAGGATATGTGATGTTCCGTTTCAGAACATCATCAGTTTTTTTCTGCCTTTACAACGCGGATTATTTCCTTTAATTCATTTACAGAAAGGACTCTATCGGCTTTAGCATAATGAAGCATTGCGTGACAATTGGCACATACTGGCACCAAATCTGTTTTTGGATTTAGTTTATATGCCTTACCTATTTCTGCAATAGGTTTTATATGATGTACATTGATAAATCCCTTGCCGATACTTCCATACATCGAATGAAAATCAAATCCACACACAGCACATTTACATCCATTAGCCTCGACACACAATCTTCTTGCTTCTGGATTGCGCTCATAACGATTAACCAAAATTCGCGACTTTGCACCCTCTATCACTTCATTATTGGGGTCAGTAATCTCACAAGAATCTGCGTCTACAAAATGTATGGAACCCTTCTGGTCTTCAAAATGAAAAGACTCAAGTTTATTATAAAGTGTGCCATAATAATCTGCCTTTAGGTTTGGATCATCCTTTGATATGTAAAGTCCCTTTTCTGTATAGTCTGTAAAATTCTCTACCCGAAATCTGATATTAAACAACAATGGTTCGTTGCACTTCTTACCAGTTGCGTCCTCAATCTCCTGACACATTGCATCATACCATCCCTTATCTTGGTATTCTTTCAAAACTAATGAAGACTGTTCTGGAGATACATATTCTGCGTCCAATATGGCACCGACATACAATCTACGCTTATCCGGTGTTATAGAATATAGATGAACAGTTTGCTTTTTTCGCCCAATATCTTTATTATAACTTTCTATAAACCCATAATGAAACCCATCTTCACAGATTCTGTTCCTGTCCAACAACCACTCTTCGTGCCCGAATCCATTCTCTCCCTCAAAACCTATTTTCGATTTACCTTGAGGACCAGAAGGATATCGCCATTCATTTGAGTTCCAACATATTCTGGCTATTTTCTCTATGCGATTGGGAAGTATTAGATTGCGTAATTTCTTTTGAAGTTCACTATCATATATTTTTTGTGGCGACTGAAGATTAGAAATTACCCCATTATTCCTTAAAAATTGGTACGAAGGGCCGCCCTTGCCACATTCCTTTGCTAATAATTTGAATCTGACAAATCTGTTATGCTTAACACCATTATCAAATTCTTGTTTATCCGTAAAGAACTCTCGGTCGTTTATATACTCACTTGCTGTTATTTTTATACGAATGACCTCCATCTTATAACGGATTCGTTGATAAGGCTTTGAGTTGTAAATATAGACAACATCACCAATGTCAAAATTGTTATGTTGCCTCCAATCAACAATATCAGTTCTACATAATAAATCTTCCAAACGGAAGACCTCTTCATTATATGGAACAATCCAATAGTTCATAGCACTTAAATATAGATCGGAAATTATTTAGATATACTAAAAC
>CAJGDX010000137.1 GCA_904502185.1 uncultured Bacteroidaceae bacterium
AACAGACGGCCTCTCGGCTGTGATGCTTACGGTGCCGGTTGAGTTTTAAGTTACCAATGCTATGGATGGAACCGCATAAATACTGCGGATTGAAACACACTTTTATACACTTTTAAACTATTAGCGGACACCAATAAATTCAAATATACAATTCAGTCCCGTTCGTTTGAACGGGACTGAATTGTATATAGAATAAGGATATATTATTCTGCGTTGTTCTTATTCATTATCTCTTCCATGCGCAACAAGGTCTTTATCGACAGGTAAGAACAGTTTATCCAGTCGGTTCCTCTGAGGAATACTCGCCAGAAGGTGGGTATCAGACCTGTAGTGGAATTCTGTGTAATGGTGATGTTGTCGACAATGGCTTTTGCCTTTACAAATGAGAGCTGGTCGCCGGTGTTTTCGTACAGGCTGAGCCATGCGTTTGCCAAATTGCATGCGCTGTGGTCGATGGGTACCATGTATTTGTACTGCTCGGCAACGCAAGGGGTGAGGTAAATCTCTATGCCATAGCTCTTGACGGGGCTCTTCCAATATACAAACTGGTCTTCGCTGAAACGTATGAGGTCTATTGCATCCTTAAGTTCGTCGGCAGTGGTGTTTGTCTTGTTCAGCAGGCATGATGCGTAGGGGGCTGCTGTACAGTTTGTAAGGTTTTCGTAGGGCTCGAGACCGAGAACTGTTCCATCCTCGAACTGTCCTGTCATGTCAAACGACTTCAATGCACCGTTCTTCATCCACTCTTCCGCTTTTTCGCGCATGGTGGTGTATTTTGTTACGCCGTATTGCTGTTCGAGTCGTGTAAGGTGCTCCAGCATGGGGTGGAGCATTGCTTTTACATTGTTTACAGGTTCGCCTGTCTCAAAGTCCATCTTTATGGGGAATGAGCCATCCTCGCCCTGCATGCGTGCGTATGTTTCTGTGATGTTTATTACGCGGTCGTAATATTCCTGTTTGCCTGTAAGGTCGTAGAGGTCGAGGAAACCTTCGGCTGCTGTGAGTGCTTCCATTGCCATGGTTTTACCTTTGTTGCGTTTTGCTCCCGAGGTTACGTAGTTGCCGTAGTATGTGGGAGGGAAGTATGCAAGAGGAGCGCCTTCGGGCTGGCTTTGGTTGATAAGGAATTTTGCTGCATTCTCAGCGATTTTCAGTGCATCGTCCTTAACCTGGGGGCACAGCTTTGCCAAAAGCACTTCGGCGCTGATGGTAGAGCCGATGATTTTGCAGGGGTAGGTGTTAAGTTCGTAGGACATGTCGGGAAGTGTGTCGTTCTTCCAGTTTTGGATGGCCTTCATGTTGTGTATATACAGCAATGCCATCACAGCAGCATCCTTGTAGCCGCGTACGGCTTCGTGGTAGGGGCCTTTGAAGGGTGCGTCGCGGTAGAATTTTCTTTCTCCTGCAACGGCAATTGTATTTCCCTCTTTGTCAAGAGCCTCTACTTTCAGTATCACATTGCCTACCTCTACATCCTTCCATACGGGTGCAAGTGACAGGTAGGGTGCTTCGGCTGTGAAACTCCACTCTTTGGCATTTTCCTTTACATCCTGTGTTATGGTGTATTTGTATGACTCAGCACCTTCTGCAACTTTGAAATCAAAGGCGGGTGCATACATGAATTTCTTGGAGAATTTGTTCCAGTATGGGTTCCTGCCTTCATAGCCAGGGCGGATGGGGGTGTTGTACTCGGCAATTGCTTGATTGTTGAGTTTCTCTGTTTCGATTACCTTCTCCTGGCATGCGATACATAGGATGAGCATTGTTGCTGCAAGTAGTATTTTTCTCATTTTAAACGTGTTTTAATATAATGATGCAAAAATAGGAATTTTTCTTACAATCGCCAATCTATTGTTGTATAATTTAAAAGGAATGTCCGATTAATCGGACATTCCTCTCTTGTTTGCTTTAATGTGGAATATTATCGTGCCGATACGTTGCGTGCAATCAGACGGAACAGCCAGGGAATGTATTTGTAGAATGGTACCATTATGGTGTCGAATCCGCCTATTACTTTGTGGTGCTTGCATCTGGCGATTGCTTTAATCGCTACTCTGGCACATTTGTTCACGTCGTAGCCGTTTGCCTGTCCGGGGTCCATTATGCCCGTTGCGTTTCCTTTTCCGTCGAGTGCGTTTTTGGAAACGTCGGTGTGTATTCTTCCGGGAATAAGAATGGTGGTTTTAATCTGTGGATATTCAAGTGCAATAGTTTCGTAGAAACCATGTATTGCGTGCTTGGATGCGCAGTATGCCGAGCGTACAGGGAAACCGAATACACCTGATACTGATGATACGACTGCTATGTGAACTCCGTTCTTAAGGAACATTTCCTTCAGCGATTTTACAAGGTATATGCCGCCAAAATAGTTTACTTCCATCAGTCTGCGGTCGACACTTATATCTGTTTCCAGTGTCAATGCACGTTGAGATATTCCTGCGTTCAGCAGCAGAAAATCTATCTGGTGGCCTTCGTTGTGTATCCATGTTACAAGTTCGTCAATTGTCTCACTCTTTTCCATGTCTACGGTCTTGCACCATGCTTTTACTCCCAGTTCCATGCATTTTTTCTGCACCTCCTGCAATGGTTCCATTCTACGACCGGTAAGTATTACATTTGCTCCTTTCTTTGCATATTGATAGGCTAATGCTTCGCCTATACCCGTACCACCACCTGTGATAAGGGCTGTCTTGTTCTTAAAGTCCAACATCTTTCTTTATTTTTTTTGCAAATTTAGTCATTTTTGTGTAAAAATGGTGTAAATAATGAAAAATTGAATTTGTGCGGCTTTTTTTTGCTCTGTAATGGAAGTTATTAAATAGCATGAGGGTGTGTCTGCCATGCAGACACACCCTCATGTGTTATGTTAATTCCTTATATTGTGGAATATTACTTCTGGGGAACGTCGTTCTCGGGACGGAGCTGACGAACAACAACTGCTGTACGCCACATTTCGCTCTCGCGGAGTGCCTTCAACTCTTCGTTGAGTTTTTCGCGGTAGTCGGGCTGTGAGTTAGAGTCGATTGAACGCTGTGCCTCTTTACCTGTTTTTACAGAGTCGTAGAGCTGGTACATAACGGGCTTGATTGCATCGTGGAAGGGAGTCATCCAGTCGAGTGCACCGCGCTGAGCTGTTGTTGAGCAGTTAGCGTACATCCAGTCCATACCATTCTTTGCAAAGAGGGGCATGAGTGACTGTGTAAGCTCCTCTACTGTCTCGTTGAATGCCTCTGAAGGAGTGTGGCCGTTCTCACGCAATACCTCGTACTGAGCAAGGAGAAGACCCTGGATAGCACCCATCAAAGAACCACGCTCACCTGTGAGGTCAGAAACTGCCTCGCGCTGGAATGTTGTCTCGAACATGTAACCTGAACCGATACCGATACCGAATGCGAGTACGCGCTCCATAGCACGGCCTGTAGCATCCTGATAGATAGCGTATGATGAGTTCAAGCCACGGCCCTCGAGGAACATTGTACGAAGTGATGTACCTGAACCTTTGGGAGCAACCATGATTACGTCGATGTCAGCGGGAGGAACGATACCTGTTCTGTCGCTCCAGTTGATACCGAAACCGTGTGAGAAGTAAAGAGCCTTACCTGCTGTCAAGTAGGGTTTCACGCTGGGCCAAATTGCGATCTGA
>CAJGDX010000138.1 GCA_904502185.1 uncultured Bacteroidaceae bacterium
ACATATGGCGTTGTGCACGATATGGCACGCATCAAGGAAGACATCTCTGATGAACAAATGGCTGCGTCAATAGATGCCATTGAGGAGTGCATTGCCGCCGAAGAACTTCCTGCTGAAACAGATGTTGCCTTCGATAATGCAGAGTCTGTTGCAAGCGTAATCTCAGTATTGCGTGCATCCAACAGTGAAGTAGCAAAGACCGCGGTAATTGCGCTGTCAGCTCTCATAACACCAGAGACCAACGCATACCTTGGCAAGATATGGTCGAAAGACATATATCAGGGGGTGGTAAAAGTCGCATTTATAACCCCCAATACTAAGCCCGCCGAGTGGAATAGTGTATCCTTCCTTGGAGACGTCGCCACAAGAGCAGAGAAGGTGTTGGAAAAAGGAGATGAGGTTTTCATTACGATGGGGACCAAATCTTTGTATAACGGGAAACCCTCATACAGGGGGTTCAACTTTATAAAGCTTTAAAATCGAGAGTCGCGATTTCGCGGCTCTTTTTTTTGTTCTATAAGTTGTGTGCAAAAGAATTAGTGCTCTGTCATTATTTAAGTAACCATCATCACTTTGTTGATGAAATCAAATGTATGAAAGGAATATAAGCTATGCAAGACGAAAAAACCGTAATTGAAAACGGCACTCAGTCGGTTGAAGATGTATTGAAGACCGCTGACAGCCCAACACCACAGGTTCCACAGGTGGAGTCGGTTGAAGTGGAAGAGCCTGTTCAGGCTGCTCCAGCAACGCCATCGGTAGCTGCGAACCCCAGACGCCGTCGTCCTGCTGTAATCCGCTACGAGAACAAAGTAACTCTTCGCGGGTCTATTGCAAAATTGGTCGAGGCGAAAAACGTCACTGTTGTCACTATGGCAGTTAAGGCGACAATGACCATCTCTAACTACCCAACTATTATGTTTTTTGGTGATTCCCGAGAACAGGTTAAAAAATTTAAAGAGGGAGACAGAGTTTACGTACAGGCAACGTTGCAGTCGTATGATGAAAAGAAACTGCGCAAGGGTCAATCCCCAGAGTTAGTTATTGGACTTTCTATGATTGCAGAAGCAGATTCCCCAAAAAATAATTTAACATCACCAGAAGATTTGGAACTCAAACCTATCGAGAATGCTTACTGCAACGACGAGAATATAATCGAGATTCGCGGTCAGATTATCGCTATCGAGTGTAATAGAAATAACAATGTTACACTTACTATTCGCACAGTGGTTGGCGGCAGAATGAGCATTATCAAGTATCCTTATTATGCTCGCAATACAAATCACTTTTTGAAGAATGTTTATGTGCATGAGTTTGTGCGAGCAGTTGGTACTATCCAAACAGCTAATATCCCCGTTGAATCTTTGGAAGATTCGGTTCAGGTGAGAGCGCAAATGGTTGATGCTGCTACATCGATTCGTGCAGCAGAGCCAGACCGTAAACTCAAAACAAAGAAAAAGCAGTTTTATATTCTTTACGATGTTTACGCTGTAAATTAATGTCAGGGCTCCGCTTGTCGGAGCCTTGTATTGTATTATAAAGGAGAGACACAATGGAATCTAACATTCTTAACTGCAAGGTGCCAATTGGCGACTTTGACTGGTACCCTCTGAAGCGTATAGGTGATAAATACTTTATGCTTTCCGCTAAGCCCGCATTCAAGGGATACTTTTCTCTCGGCGGAACAGATTGGGCTAACGCTCAATTGAATAAGTTCTTGCAACAGAAGTTCGTTGCTATCCTTGCTAACTCAGGTGTATATACTGATGCCATTACCGGAATTTCGATATTGACGCAAGGACAGTATAATCTGTATGTGTATAACAAGTTGCCTTCATGCGGGGAATACCTGTTGCAAACACCCGCCCCTAATCTTGATGACAGGATATTGGCGGTACAGCCTAACGGCTCTCTTCGCCCATTAAGTACCACCACACAAACAGGTATACGACCCTGTTTCTTCGTTGACGCTAATTATTTGGAAGAACTTAATGAGGGTCCTGTTGTTACTATTGACGAGTTCTATCGTGAACAGCAGGAACAAGCACAAGCTATTGAGAACGCACAACGTCAGGCAGAAGAGGCAGCTATTCTTGAAGCGCAACAAATAGAACAAGCTCGCCAATTAGCCGAAGCACAAGAAGCGGCTCGCATTGCTGCCGAAAAAGAGGCAGAAGAGCGCGAACGAGTACGTATTGAGAAAGAAAAGAAACGCGCCCAGCAAGAAGCAGAAGCCGTGCGAATTGCAGAAGAAGAGCGCGCTAAGCGCATGGAAGAAGCTAAACGCATGGAAGAAGCTAAGCGTGCTGAGGAGGCAAGACTTGCCGAGGAAGCAAGGCTCGCAGAAGAGGCACGACAGGCTGAAGCGTCGCGTGTAATAGCCGAGACGGCACAAGAACCGGATGAAGTGGACGGACCGAATACGCCGAAAGTCATCGAGGCTCCGATAGAACAAGAACAAGCCTATGCCGAGAACATCAATGACGAGCCCGAAGTTGAATATCTTGAACATGGTGCAAAAATAGAGACTGACAGCAAGTCAGGGTTCCGCAATGTGTACGTGTATCAAGACGAGTTTAAGGATTACGCATTTATTGTATCTGAGGAAGACACAAAGCTGCAGGCGTCAATAGAAAAAATGGGCGTAGCAATACGTGCATATACTCAATCTTCGACTAACGAAAAGCGTCAACCAATGCGCAAGTCAAGCGTACAAGCTCATATAGAACGATTACAAAATCGTTGGCGCGGATAGGACGTTCCCGACATTAATTTCGGGAATATGAGCCATTGGACCCGTATCGGTATTTAGTTGATATGTATATTGGGAGGTGTATTAAATGAAACACAAAGGAATGATTATCATTGTCGTTGTCATTGCTGTTGTGGCATTGATATGCCTCCTTGCAGTCACTTGCAGCAAGAGATTGCAAATCACGCATTACAAGATAGAGAGTGCTAAAATTAAAAACAGGGCAATCTTTGCCGTTGTGACAGATTTACACACCAGTGAATATGGCAAAAATATGCAAACATTGATACAAGCAATCAATGACGTACACCCCGATGCTGTTTTCTTTTGCGGGGATATTTTTGACAACCACTTTGAAAGTGATAATGCTTGGGCGCTGTTAAGGGAAGTTGCAGCGTCATATACATGCTGTTATGTATCTGGTAATAATGAGATAAATGACGCATTATGGGATGCTAAAAAAGAACAATTGGAAGCAATTGATATACAGGTATTATGCGGCGATTGCAGGGTAATTACGGTTGGAGACAACATAATTAACGTTTTTGGCGTAGATGATTGTACAAGTGATACGCATGAAAAACAATTAGAAAGCGTTTCAAAATTGGTTGACACAGGCAAATATAATATATTGCTTTCGCATCGTCCTCATTTAATAGACGATTATGCTGACACAAAAGTCGACCTGGTCATTTCGGGACATGCACATGGGGGACAATGGAGAATCCCT
>CAJGDX010000139.1 GCA_904502185.1 uncultured Bacteroidaceae bacterium
AGTACTGCCCCAAATGATTGCAACCAAAAATTAAGGGTAAAACAGACTTTTGAACTCCTACGTCTTCAACCGCTGACACGTTTGATAAACCTCGCAAACTCGGCACTCCTTCGGAAAGAGAGTTCCAACCATTGCACTCAAATTTGCATCAACAAAGAAATAGGGGCTTATACTGACTTAAATGTCGAATTTTGAAAGGGTTAAATACGTTTACCGGACACCAATAAAAAGCAACAAGCAGGGAGGGTGCATGCCCTCCCTGATTCGATGCTAAAAGCCTTCAATATTCTAATCGCCCTTGCCGAGTATATCCATAGGATTGCTGTTGGCAACGCGCCAGGCAGTGAATGTCACGACACAGACAGCCACCGTCAGCACCGCCGCGAAAGCCGCGGCAAACACCCACCAATGGATTCCAATCCGGTAGGCAAATGCCTCCAGCCAACCGTTGACAACCACATACGACAAAGGCAAGGCAAACAGATAACCTATCAATACAACCTTAACATATTTTAAATTAATCATTTTTAGAATATTGGCGACCATGGCACCGTTTATTCGTCGTAAAGCAATCTCTCGCTCCATGAACTTCACCTCGAAAAGCACTGCTGCGAACAATCCCATTAGCGACACTATTATCACCACCGTGGCAAACAGCCCCACCATCATTGCAAGGCGCTGTTCCCTCTCATACTGACGGCGCAGTACATCGTCGAAAAACTCAACATCGAACGACGCAGGCGCAATGCCGGGAAAATAATCCACGATACTCTTTCTTATGTGCTCCACTGCCTCGTCAACATCCACACCTGCCACAAGGCGGATGTAGAGGTTGCACATGGCATAAAACTTCTTGCCCGGTACTCCCATTTCGTCCTGCCCCATGCAATAAAAGGCAAAGGCACCCTGTTGTTCGTGCAGCGAGCGTGCATTCACATTGCGGCAGAAGCCTACGATGGGGACATCCGTTCCTCGCGGAGCAACGCTGTTGTCGGTCGTCAGATGATACTGCGCCTTTGCCGCCTCGGTAAAGACAAACCCGCCCGACGCACTCTGCATATCCTCCAAAGAGAAACCGCGTCCATCGACTATTTCTACACCCATCACCCGAAGGAAATTCCACGATACCTGAAACGGCGAGAAGTTTATATCCCTGCTTACATTTTCGGGCAACGGGCCGTTGATGGTTCGTCCCACCGTCCAGCGACGGTTGGCAATAAATTCTCCGTTGGAGAAGGCAACATCCTTCACATAACTGCCCTGCATAAGTTTGGCAGTAAATTCGTCGCGCGATGTCTGTCCCTCAAAAGAATATTGCCTGTTAGGAAGTTCCACGGTAAGCAGATGCTCGCGGTTGAATCCCATGTCTGCCGACATCAGATAGCGGTTCTGCAACCAGATGAAGAGAGCCGCCACTATAAGCACGAAGCATACGAAGAACTGCACTCCTATGAGCAGTGTACGCAGTGCGATGCCCTTTCTGCCACGTCCGAAATTGCCGTTCAGCGCAAATGCCGGCGAGAAGGAGGTGATGTAGAATGCCGGATAGAGCGAGACAAGCAGCGACAGCAGTGTGCCTGCCACAATTATTCCGAGCATTACTCCCCAATGCTCCGCGATATCCACCGATGTTATAAAGAGCGACGAAAGATCGCTTTTGCCGACAACAGCCACAATGAAGAGCGCCGGCACTACAGCCGCCAACAGAAAGAGGAACGACTCGGCTATGAAGTCTATACGCAAAGACTCGACCGATGCACCCATAATGCGCTGTGTATTCACGCTGCGCGTGCGAATGGGGATGAGCGACATTACAAAGTTCAAGTAGTTGATGAATGCCACCAACAGCAGCACCACAGCAATGGCGGCAAGCGACAGAGTGGTTGAAAGGTCGCCCTTCGACGATGGAAAGCTGTACTTGATTTCTGCCGGCTGATTATAGTAAAGTTCGCTTACCGGGAGAGTAAAATATCGCTTGGGATCGCCGTCGCGTTTGATTCTTGCCTGTTCCTCGACAAAGAGTTTCGTCAGTGTGCTGTCAAATTGGGCAAATGTGTAGCCGTCTGCAAGTTTTACATAGACTTGGAAATTCCAATTGCTCCAGTCGGAAATATCATTTCTGTCGAAATTGCCGATGGCATCGAGTGTCGCAAGGTCGCAATTTTCGGGGAAGTCGCGGTAGATGGCCGTTATCGTTCCTTTCCAATATGCTTCGTTGTATAAAGGAATATCCTCGTTGTATGTGTGGCCTATGCGCGAACCGAGCTTCAGATTGTGACGACGGGCAAAGCTCTCGCTGACAGCCATATTGCCGTAGGTGGCAAGTGAGGCTGTGTCGCCATCGACAATTTCGAATCCAAACATTTCCAATGTAGTAGCAGGATAGAGAATGTTGCTGACATTGAACAGAAAGCCTTCGGGATTGTCCTCGGTACAACCACCGCGACGGTTGCCGAGAATATTTATAGATCCTACTTTCTCAACCATAGGCACACTATTGCGTATAAATTCCACCGCACCGCGCGACATATTGGTGTTTATGGTTCGCTCGCCCATGAAATCGCCGTCGCTAATGATTAAAGCAGTACGGGCGGCATCCTGTATCCCCTTATTGAAGCCAAGTTCGTGGTTCACTTGCACAAATATCATATATGCTACAGAAATTGCAACGGCAAGGCCAAAGATGTTCAACCCCGTTACGACAGGCATACTGCGCAGAGTTATATACAAATTTCTTAGTGCTTTCATGTTATTAAATTGTTGTTCCTAAAATTACTGTACTCTATTGATAACCTCCACAGGATTCTGAGTAACTACACGCCACGAACTTGTTACAACCACTGCCACAACCAACAATGCAACGGCAAGGAACGCAACAGTATACACCCACAGATGGAGCGGAGTCTTATAGGCAAATTCCTGCAACCACGTTGCCATGAAATATGTGGCTATGGGCACAGCTATGGCAAAGCAGACCACAAGCATCTTGACGAAACGACCACTGAAGAGCATCAGAATATCACTTACCAATGCACCGTTCACGCGACGGATGGCAATTTCGCTGCGGCGATACTCGGTTTCGAAGAATACGAGGCCGAACACACCAAGCAGAGCAATCACAATCGACAGTAGCGAGAAGAGCGAAATTACCACAAACTGATCATACTCCTTACGGTAGAAGGCATTTTCCAACTGCTGTTCGAAGAGTATCGGCTCTACGTTAAATGCCGTCAGTTTAGGATTCAGTTTCATTGTCTCGTCCTTGATGAACTGCA
>CAJGDX010000140.1 GCA_904502185.1 uncultured Bacteroidaceae bacterium
ACCCACTCTTCGGGAACGCCTATGGCAGTGAATGCCGATACGGGGTCTTTGGGGATTTTTTTCTCGGGACGCATCTGCGGGAAGAACAATACCTCTTGAATAGCTGCCTGTCCTGTCATCAACATTGCAAGGCGGTCCATTCCTATACCCATTCCCGAAGTGGGGGGCATTCCATACTCAAGCGCGCGTACAAAATCCTGGTCGATGAACATTGCCTCGTCGTCGCCCTTTTCGCTCAGACGCAACTGCTCCTGGAAACGCTCGGCCTGGTCGATGGGGTCGTTAAGCTCGCTGTATGCGTTGCACAACTCCTTGCCGTTTACCATAAGTTCGAAACGCTCGGTAAGTTCGGGATTCTCGCGGTGACGTTTGCATAGGGGTGACATTTCAATGGGGTAGTCGGTGATGAATGTGGGCTGTATGTAGTTACCCTCGCAGAACTCGCCGAATATTTCGTCGATGAGCTTGCCTTTACCCATTGTCTCGTCAACCTCCATCTTAAGCTCTTTGCAGATAGCAAATATCTCTTCCTCGCTCTTGCCGTTGAGGTCGTAGCCTGTGAACTCTTTGATTGCCTCGAGCATGGGTACGCGACGGAAGGGGGCTTTGAAGCTGATTACATTGTCACCAACTTTTACCTCTGTTGTTCCGTTTACGTCCATTGCTATCTTCTCGAGCATCTGCTCGGTGAAGTTCATCATCCAGTTGTAGTCTTTGTAGGCTACGTATATCTCCATACATGTAAACTCGGGGTTGTGTGTGCGGTCCATACCCTCGTTGCGGAAGTTTTTAGAGAATTCGTATACACCCTCGAAACCACCTACGATGAGGCGTTTCAGGTAAAGCTCGTTGGCAATACGCAGGTACAAGGGGATGTCGAGCGCATTGTGGTGAGTGATGAAGGGGCGTGCAGCAGCTCCACCGGGGATTGACTGCAATACGGGAGTTTCAACCTCCATGTAACCCTGTGCGTTGAAGTATTCGCGCATAGATGTGTATATCTTGTTGCGCTTGATGAATATCTCTTTTACCTCGTCGTTTACAACAAGGTCTACGTAACGTTGGCGGTAACGAAGTTCAGGATCCTCGAACTTGTCGTATGCCACGCCATCCTTATATTTTACGATGGGCAGGGGACGTATGCTCTTTGAAAGTATTGTGAGCTCTTTGGCATGCACGGTTATTTCGCCTGTCTGTGTACGGAATACAAAACCTTTGATTCCTACAAAGTCGCCAATGTCGAGCAGGCGTTTGAAGAGTACGTTGTAGCCCTCTTTGTTCTCTCCGGGGCAGATGTCATCGCGTGTGATGTACACCTGGATTCGGCCTTTTGAGTCCTGAAGCTCTATGAACGATGCTTTACCCATTACACGGCGGCTCATCATTCGACCTGCAATGCACACCTGACGGGGCTCATCCTCGTCCTTGAATTCTGCAAGAATGTCTGTTGAGAATGCATTTGTGGGGTATTCGGCTGCGGGATAGGGTTCAATACCCATGTTGCGCAACTCGTTGAGTGATTCGCGGCGTATTATCTCTTGTTCGCTGAGTTCTAATATATTCATTGTCTTTTGTGTTATTTTGTTTGTATGAGTTTTCTAAAGTAATCAATGGTGCGCTGCAATCCTTCGGTCAGCTGCACTTCGGGCTGCCATCCGCCAAGTTCCTTGCGTGCTACGCTGATGTCCGGTTTGCGCTGACGCGGGTCATCCTGTGGCAGGGGCTGGAAGATAATCTTCGATTTTGAACCAGTCTGTTCTATAACCTTTTCGGCAAGTTCAAGCATGGTGAATTCGCCGGGATTGCCAATGTTTACAGGACCAAGAAAATCGTCACCTGTATTCATCATTCTTATCATTCCCTCTACAAGGTCGTCGACATACTGGAAACTGCGTGTCTGTTTGCCGTCGCCGTAGATGGTGATGTCTTCGCCACGAAGTGCCTGTACGATGAAGTTGGATACCACTCGTCCATCGTTCATGCTCATGCGTGGACCGTAGGTGTTGAAGATGCGTACGATTTTTATGCGCAGATTGTTCTGACGATGGTAGTCCATGAAGAGTGTTTCGGCACAGCGTTTGCCTTCGTCGTAGCACGAGCGTATGCCTATGGGGTTGACGTTGCCCCAGTAGCTTTCCACCTGTGGGTGAATGGTGGGGTCGCCGTAGACCTCACTGGTGGATGCCTGAAGTATCTTGGCACGCACCTGCTTGGCCAGTCCCAGCATGTTCATCGAACCGATGACGCAGGTCTGAATGGTCTTTACCGCGTCGTACTGATAATGTACGGGCGAGGCAGGGCAGGCGAGGTTGTATATTTCGTCAACCTCGGCAGTGTAGGGCTTTGTTATGTCGTGGCGTACAAGCTCGAAGTGGTCGTTGCCTATGAGGTGGCGGATGTTGTCTTTGCTGCCTGTGAAGTAGTTGTCGAGACAGATTACATCGTTGCCTTCGTTCAGCAGGCGTTCACATAGGTGTGAACCGATGAAGCCTGCGCCTCCTGTTACGAGTATACGTTTCATGGTCCTTTATTTCTTTATGGTGAAGCTATTAGAGCCTATCATGTTGCCGTCGGCAAAGATGAATACTTTGTATGTTCCGGCTTGCAGGAATTCTTCAATGTCCCAATATACGGTGACGGTTTGTTCTTCACCTGTGTATTCTATGTATTTCTTGATGGAGTATTTAAGCTCTTTGCCTTCGTAGCTGAAGAGGTCGCCGGCATTTTTTGCAAGCACATCTTCGTCGGGCTTGAGAATACGCACATAGACGGTTTTCTCGCCGGTTTCGGTGGTGATGTTCTTGGCTATTGTAAAGCCTATGGCAAATTTCTTGGCATCCTTGATTCTCTTAGCAGCCTTGCCGTTTTTCTTCAACGGAGTGAAGGTGATTCCTATTGCGTCCAGCTGTGAGGCAAGTGTAACCTTTTTGGTGAGGTTCTCTTTCTCTTCGGTTATCTTGTCTATCTGTCTTGACGCTTCGTTGTAGCGTGCGCGCACACGTTTGTTCTCCAACTGCAACTGTTCGTTGGCTCTGTTCAGAGAGTCTATCTGGATGACGTAGCTGCGCAGTACGGCGCGTACTGTTTTAAGCTCTTTTTTCAGTCGTGTGATTTCGGCTGCATCAGTAGCTTTTGTCTGTCGCAGCTCTTCGAGCAGGTGTTGTGTCTTCAGCTTCTCCTGCTCCAGTTTGTG
>CAJGDX010000141.1 GCA_904502185.1 uncultured Bacteroidaceae bacterium
GAGTGTGAAGATAATCCCTCTGTTCGTGGTCTGATTAAGAAAGTTCAGCATTTGGTTGCCATTGTTGAAGAGTAATTAATTTAAAAAAGATTTGGCTATGAAATTAAATAATCTGAAACCTGCTGAAGGTTCAGTTAAAGCTCGCAAAAGAATTGGTCGCGGAACCGGCTCGGGTAGAGGTGGTACTTCTACACGTGGTCACAAGGGCGCCAAGTCACGTTCGGTTTACAAGAAGAAAATCGGTTTCGAGGGTGGTCAGATGCCTTTGCAGCGTCGCGTTCCCAAGTTCGGTTTCAAGAATGTAAACCGCGTAGAGTATAAAGCTATCAACTTGTCAACACTTCAGGCTCTTGCTGAGGCGAACTCTTTGGAGGCTATCAATGTAGCTACATTGGTTGCAGCTGGTTTCATCTCAGACAAACAGCTTGTTAAGGTTCTTGCAAACGGAACTCTTACAGCTAAGTTGACTGTTGAGGCACACGCTTTCTCTCAAAAAGCTGTTGAGGCTATTGAGGCAGTAGGTGGAACAGTAGTAAAGCTTTAAAAAATGGCTAATAAGTTATCTAACCTTAAATTTGTCCAGACATTGAAAAACATCTGGAAAATTGAGGACTTGAGAGCGCGTATCCTTTTGACTATCGGTTTCGTTGCAATCTACCGTTTAGGTTCATTTGTAGTGTTGCCCGGTGTCGATCCTACGATGCTTACAAAACTCCAGGAACAGACAAGTGGTGGCTTGATGTCACTCCTTGACATGTTCTCGGGAGGTGCGTTCTCAAATGCGTCAATATTTGCACTCGGTATCATGCCTTACATTACGGCGTCTATCGTGTTGCAATTGTTGACCATGCTTGTCCCCAGCTTCCAGAAGATGCAGCGCGAGGGCGAGAGCGGCCGTAGAAAGATCAATCAGTATACACGTTATTTGACTGTTGCTATATTGCTCGTTCAGGCTCCCTCTTATCTTGCTAACCTGCATTACACCGCAGCAGGTGCGTTCAACAGTGCAATTAACCCTGTATTGTTCTACACAGTTTCAACACTGATTCTTGCTGCTGGTAGTATGTTTGTTCTTTGGTTGGGCGAGCGTATCACCGATAAGGGTATCGGCAATGGTGTATCGCTGATCATTATGATTGGTATTATCGCACGTTTGCCCCAGGCCTTTATGCAGGAGCTCGTTTCTCGACTCACTGCAGCTACCGGTGGTGGTATTATCATGTTCCTCCTCGAGCTTGTTTTCTTGCTTATTGTTATCTGTGGTGCAGTTGCATTGCTTCAGGGAACTCGCCGAGTACCCGTGCAGTATGCAAAGCAGACAGCTAACGGAGCAACATTCAGCGGAGCCCGTCAGTATCTTCCCTTGAAAGTTAATGCTGCGAATGTGATGCCTATCATCTTTGCTCAGGCAATCATGTTCATCCCCCTTGCATTGGCAGGCTGGTTCACAAATGGTGAACTTCCCACTTTCTTGCGTTTGATGCTTGACCACACATCTTGGGCATATAACTTGATATTCGCATTGTTGATTATTGCCTTCACATACTTCTATACTGCCATCACCATCAATCCTACTCAGATGGCAGAGGATATGAAACGTAATAATGGCTTTATTCCCGGTATCAAACCCGGTAAGCCTACAGCTGAGTATATCGATACGGTTATGTCGCGCATTACCCTGCCCGGCTCACTCTTCCTCGCTGTAATTGCAATCTTGCCCGCATTTGCAGGTATGTTCGGAGTACAGCAGGAATTCTCTCAGTTCTTTGGTGGTACATCACTCTTGATTCTTGTAGGTGTTGTACTTGACACCATGCAGCAGATTGAGAGCTACTTGTTGATGAGACATTACGATGGTCTTTTATCATCGGGTCGCATAAAAGGTCGTATGGGTTAATCTAATTAAGAATGATATTTCTTAAAACAGCAGATGAAATTGAACTACTTCGGCAGAGCAATCTGCTTGTAGGCAGAGCGCTTGCCGAAGTAGCTAAAATAATAGAACCGGGCGTTACAACCCGAATGCTCGATAAGGTAGCAGAGGAGTTTATACGCGACAATGGTGCAATTCCTACCTTCAAAGGTTATCCCAACCACGAAGGTGTTCCTTTCCCCGGTTCAATATGTGCTTCGGTTAACGAGGTCGTGGTACATGGAATACCTAATGACATTCCATTGAAGGATGGTGACATCGTTTCTGTGGATTGCGGTACACTTCTGAATGGTTTTTGTGGTGACTCTTGCTACACTTTCTGTGTAGGCGAGGTTGACGAAGAGACTAAGAAGTTGTTACAGGTTACAAAAGAGTCGCTCTATCTTGGTATAGAGCAGGCGGTACACGGCAAACGTTTGGGAGATATTGGCAATGCAGTACAGACACATTGCGAATCCAATGGTTTCGGTGTTGTACGCGAATTTGTGGGTCATGGCATTGGTCGTGACATGCACGAAGCCCCCGAGGTTCCCAATTATGGCAGAAAAGGCAACGGTCTTCAATTGCGTGAGGGTATGTGTCTTGCCATAGAGCCGATGATTACATTGGGTAAACGTCAGATATTTATGGAGCGTGACGGTTGGACAGTGAAAACACGCGATCGCAAAAATGCAGCTCATTTCGAGCATACAATAGCGGTTGGACGTCACGGTGCAGACATATTGTCGTCATTTGATTTTGTTGAAGAAGTTTTAAGAAGTAAAGGTTATTGATATGGCTAAACAGAATGCTATTGAACAAGATGGTACAATCGTAGAGGCATTGTCTAATGCAATGTTCCGCGTAGAATTGCAGAATGGTCACGAAGTGATTGCGCACATCTCAGGTAAAATGAGAATGCACTACATTAAAATTCTTCCCGGTGACAAGGTACGTATTGAGATGTCACCCTATGATTTGACCAAAGGCAGAATCGTATTCCGATATAAATAAAAATTAAATAATATGAAAGTAACAGCATCTATCAAGAAACGCACCCCTGACTGCAAGATCGTTCGTCGTAACGGACGTTTGTATTTGATAAACAAAAAGAACCCCAAGTTCAAGCTGCGCCAGGGTTAATTTATTGTGAAAATTAAATAATATATATTCGTATATGGCTATAAGAATAGTTGGTGTAGATATTCCTCAGAATAAGAGAGGA
>CAJGDX010000142.1 GCA_904502185.1 uncultured Bacteroidaceae bacterium
CAAACGTCTGAAAATATCTGCCGAGGACATGTTCTTCGACAAGTCCGGTGCAACCCTGCGCATCGGTGCCGACAATGTACTCTCGGCAAAGACAGGAAAGGCCGGCGGTTGGGCATTCTCGCTCAACAGTGTAAGCCTCGAATTCATTCAGAACAACTTCAACTATTGTAAGTTCGACGGATCATTCGACGTCCCCCTTATCGAGGGCGAGATTGGCTACGAATGTCAGATAATGTATCTGGGCAAGGAACACAAGTCCAAGGCGGGCAATTATGCATACGTCTTCAGGACGCAGCAGGTCGATAGTCTCAACTTCGACTTTATGCTTGCCCGGGCCGACATGGACAAAAATCTAACCTACTTCCTTGTAGAGGCCACGCCCGAAAAGGATGAAATGGTTACCAAGGTAGAACTTCTCATGGGCGGTACGCTCACCATTGGTGGCACCGACTACTTACAGAAGAAAATCGACAACCTGGGAATGGACTTCAGCATCCCCGGCATACATTTTGCCAAGATGCGTATAGCCAACTGCGAACGATGGACCTCGAAATTCGACTTTGTGAAAGAGATGCAAAATGGCAAGGACAATGCCGACATTCTCTTCTCGTTCTACAAGAACAAGGACCACGAGGTCGCAAAGAACTTCTGGTTCAGCACAGGTGACTGGTCGTTGTCCTCACTGCCCGATAAGGGTGACGACAGCGATGACGAAGCCTATATGCCTTCGTTCGACGAAGATACATACTTTGCCCACGGTCCCAGCGAGTATGCTCCGCGCGAGCCCGCCGGCAAAGAAGAGAACAAGAGTGTAGCTTCGCAGACATTGGGCCCGTTCACCTTCACCCTCAAAGACTATAATTTCGACTTCAAGGATAGCCAACTGGCAGTGGGGCTCGAAGGAGAGGTTAAGTTCGTCGACGAAATAGAACTTGGAGCGTCGGCAGGCATCACCATCAAGGCCGAGCTTCAGGGACTCACCGAAGCTATGAGCATGGACTTCAGCAAGCTCAACTTCAAGTACAAAGAGACCACCTTCGATAAAGCCGCAGTCGATGCCTCGTTTGCGGGAATGAAGCTCTACGGCTCGCTTGCCATCAGCAATGGCAAAGATAAAAAGGGTTATTCGGGTAGTCTTAAGTTCACTATGCCCGGCGACCTCTTTGTTGTGGATGCTCTCGGTGGATACTACGAACAGCCCGACTTCAACTGGGGATATTTCCAGATAGAATTGGGTAGTTCTACAGGTGTGCGTTTGGATCCCGTGGTTATCAATAATATAACAGGTGGCTTCTACTTCAACTGTGTGCGCAAGAACGAGACCGAAGCCGAGCCCCGCCATGGAATCATTGGTGTTGTAGCAGGTATTAAACTCTCTACATCGGTCGGCGAAGATGCGCTCAGTGGCGATTTTCAAATGACTGTCATTTACGACCGCGACAACGACCGCCTTTCTACATTCGTATTTACCGGCGACCTTAAGGCTGTCGGCGGATTGGTGAACTCAAAGGCTAGTATCGTTTACGAGAACGACAGTATACAGGAATACTTTGCCCTCAATATTACAATTGATGCCAAGCTCGACCCGACAGAGTCGGAATATGCCAAGGCACTGAAGACCGAAATGGATGGCATTACCAGCAAACTGCAAGAACTTAATTCCAAGTGCGAAGGCCTCATAGCCGATGTCAAGGGTGGACTTAGTGACTTTGCAGGCAACTCCGAAGAGAAAGCATCGCAAGGCAAACGCGAAGGCAGTGATGTTGATGTTGCAGCCAAGGCTCAAGAGGCACAAAATAAAGCCGAATCCGAGGCAGGAATGACAGTCGGCAGTGCATCTGTTTCTCTCGACCTCAAAATAACAATGAAGCAGGATGGCAAAGACCTCGACAAGGTAAAATGGCATCTCTACATCGGTCAGCCCGAGGAGGACAAACGCTGTTCATTTACATTAATCGACTTTAAGTCGGCTATTGTAAGCGTAAACATCGGTGCAAACGCCTACCTGTGCTTGGGTAACGAACTTCCCAACGACGGCGAACTGCCTCCCATCCCTGAAAAGATTCAGGAGTTCCTCACCGGCTCTACTCAGGGCGAGGGTGTAAAGAGCGACGATATTAACAAAGCCAACCGCGGACGTACACGTGCTCTTGAGAATTTCTACTCCAATGTCAATGGAGGTCTCATGCTCGGTGCTTCTGCATGGGGTTACGTAGATGTCGACCTCGGCCTCTTCTACGGCGAAATGGGAGCAATTGCCGGCTTCGACCTCTCATTGCGTCTGCTCGAAGGCACACAATGTATGAACCTCGGCAAGACCCCCGGTTACCACGGATGGTACGGCGAGGGTCAGCTCTACGCCTACCTCTATGCTGTGTTTGGCTTGAAACTCGACCTCGGATTCTGGGAGGGTAAGTTCGAGATTCTCAATTCGGGCATCGGTGGTGTATTGCGCATGGGTGGTATCAACCCCAACTACTTCACGGGTGCTGCACGTGTTAAACTGAGAGCATTCGGCGGTCTTGTGGATATCAACCGCAAGTTCGAGTTCGAGTGTGGTGATGTGTGTGAAATATTCTATGGCAACGCACTCGACGACTTCCAGCTCTTTGGCGATTGCAGCGTTGGCGACACTGTCCAAAAGAACGGATGGGACGATAATAGAAAGATAGACCCCAACCTTTCAAGCAAAATAAGCATCGAGACATTGGCACCGCTCAACGAGCACTTCCGTGTACTCGACGAGACAGAGCTTGCACGCATCGAGCGCGATATTGATGCCGAAAAAGCACAGCTCGAGGCATTGGCGAGCCGCACATTTACATTTGAGATGTTGCAAACCTATGCCACTTTGTACGAGTATGACAGCCCCGACGACAAGAGTCCTATAACCAATTACATCATTTACGACGAGACAAGGTCGTTCCGCACCAACCACGTACTGAACCTCACATACTTGCAAGCCAACAAGTATTACAGATTGGAGGTTACAGGATGTGCTAAGGAGTTGTTCGAAGGCGTGCCCGGCGACCCCTTGAAGTGGAACGAGAGTAAAGGTGACTACGATAG
>CAJGDX010000143.1 GCA_904502185.1 uncultured Bacteroidaceae bacterium
GGTAATTATCTCAATTTTGGATGGTCTCATTGAGAGTAGACCGACCTTTCCCATTGTAACGGCTGCAGCCTCTGTGCCTTTCTCATCCACATTTATATATGTCTTCTGCACGACGTCGCTGATGTAAAGTGCTTTGTCCGATATTCCACCGAATTCAGCCTTGCCGCCAAAGGCTCTTTTAATGCCAAGAGCTGTAAGGGCCGGCTTGAGGCTGCCGTAGAATTCAGTTTTGAATTTAGGCAGCGATAGTGTCAGGTCACAGGTCTCCATAGCTTTGAGGTATTTTTCAAAATCCTTTGCCAGGTGCAATGCTGCTTCGTCGCACCCTACACCCTCACCCGGCAACACGAGCAGCATACTGTAGCCGCTCTCATACCTTTTGAGGGTCATAGCCAATACATCGTCCTTGTAGTAGGGCTTGTTGGCACGCATCATCATCATAGGCACCTTTACCTCCTCACCCTTCTCTGTAGTGAACTTCTGTTGTGTTGTGTTCTTCTCGCTGAAAGGTCTGTTCCACTTGCCGTTGAAGTATAGTGCATTGAGAAGAACCATCCTGTCGCCGCCGTTGAAACGTTCAATTATAGAGGGAATCTTTCCGTTTGTGTTCTCCTTGCACCAGTTGTTGATGCGCTCTACGGTCTCATCATTGAACTTTACTCTCTCTACAAGTGCGTCAAGGTATACCTTATTCGTGTCGACGAACTCCTGCTTGACATCGAACTTCTCTTTAATCCAGATGGAGTTTGCAGCCTTTACCTCGCAATGCTTGTTCTCCAGGTTGTCCAACAACTCTCTATAGCGGGTGTTGGCATCATCGCCAAGCTGTATGGCATTGCAAATCTCCTGTTTGGTCTTGCCCTCGGCACCATTGGCAACCATTGCCATCATGAGCTGTGCGCTCATGGGTGACAGGCAGATGTTCTCCTTCTCTGTCTGTTTTTCGGCCTCGTTCAGCAGTTCACCCCAGAACACAGCTGAATCATTGCCCGGAGTTGCTGTACCGTTCTTGCTTGTACCACACGATGCCAGTGCTGCAACGATGGTTATGTATAATGCTTTTTTAATCATTTTTTAGAAAACAAATCTCATTAAATCGTTATATGTGGCAAGAATGAACAGTCCCAAAAGCAGAAGCATTCCCACCATCTGTGCGCGTTCCATGAATTTTTCGCTTGGCTGCTTGCCAGTTATCATCTCGACAAGGAGGAACAGTGCATGTCCGCCGTCAAGTGCCGGAATTGGCAGTATGTTCATGAATGCCAGAACTATTGAAAGGAATGCAGTCATCAGCCAGAACTCGTGCCAGTTCCACTCTGCAGGGAACAGGCTGCCTATAGATGCGAACATTCCTACTGACTTTGCACCCTCTGACGTGAATACGTATTGGAAGTCGCCTACATATCCTCTCAGCACACCTATTGCGTACGAAACTCCTGCTGGGAATGACTCCAGGAATGAGTACGAAACAGACTCTATGGGGTAGTTGTTGCCCACAGGCATAATGCTCAGCAGGTATGTTGAGTCTACTGTCGCTGTCAACTTTACAAGGCTGTCGCGCTGGACTTCGATTCCGAATGTTGATTTGCCTTCGTTCTTGAGATTTGCCATCGCATTCGTCAAGTCAGTCCATGATTCAATGTTTTTGCCATCGATGCTTACTATACGGTCATTTTCCAAAATGCCGGCCTTCGCAGCTGCACCCGTGCTGTCGATTTTACCGATGACAGGAAGGATTCTTGATGTAAAGAATAGGGATGGCTTGTTCATGTTCAGCAGGCCAAGGCCTTCAGGGATAGTGATGTTTACCTGCTCGCCATTACGTAGAACGGTAACATTGTCGGCATCGCATATCTGACGGAATATCTCCACGCTTCGTACTTTGTCAAGGTAGAGTTCATGTACTTCTTCGCCATCCATTTTCACTATCATATCACCATCGCGGAATCCAATCTCCTTTGCCTTTTCGTTGAATACGAATCCGTTCTCCATCTTATGCAGGTCGACATACTTGTCACCCCAAGCGAACAGAACCATAGAGTAGATGAAAAGTGCAAGGATAAGGTTGAACATTACACCGCCCACAATAATCAGCATTCTCTGCCATGCCGGCTTTGAACGATACTCCCATGGCTCGGCAGGCTTCTTCATCTGCTCGGTATCCATTGACTCGTCAATCATTCCGGCAATCTTGCAATATCCGCCAAGCGGAATCCAACCGATTCCGTATTCAGTCTCACTCTTTTTGGGTTTCCATTTGAAGAGTGAGAATTTCCAGTCGAAGAAAAGATAGAATTTTTCGACGCGGACCTTGAAAATCCTTGCAAAAAGGAAGTGTCCGAATTCGTGAATAAGCACCAATATGCTCAATGCAAGAATGAGCTGCAGTGCGCGTGTCAAAAATATTTCCATAATGTATTATATTGTTTTTTGTTTTCAGTTTTATTTCAGCTTTGACAACATCGTCTTTTCGCGCTGTCTGCGACCTATCGCTGCCGATGTTGTCGAAACTTCGTTTTCAGTTTTAATCACACTGCGTGTGTTTGAACCTCGGCTGCACTCGCCGTGAAACGCTAAAACATGTTTTGCGTTTCGCTCGTTGGCACGAGATTTCACCTTTCACCTTTCCGCTTTCCGCTTTCCGCTTTCCGTTCCTTTAAATCCAAGACTTGACCATTTCCCTTATCTCCTTGTCGGTTTCGAGGTAGTCGTCGAGTGTGGGTTTCAGTACATATGTCGCCTTTTCCATTGCGCGTTCAATGAGCTTTGGCATGTCAGTGAACTTTATTCGCTCCTCCAGGAATGCTGCAACGCACACCTCGTTGGCTGCGTTTACCACGCATGGGATGTTGCCTCCTGTTGCCAACGCGTCGTATGCATGTTTCAGGTTGGGGAACAGCTCTGTATTCGGTTTTTCGAATGTAAGCTCCTTGAGTGTGTTCCAGTCGAGCCTACCGAATGTAGACGGCAATCTTGTGGGGTAGGTGAGGGCATACATGATGGGCAGGCGCATATCCGGTGTGCCGA
>CAJGDX010000144.1 GCA_904502185.1 uncultured Bacteroidaceae bacterium
GCAGATAGTAAGAAAAAGAACAACAACCACTACAACAACTCGAAGCACTACAACAAGTACCATTACAACAACAAAAGCCATAACACCACCCACTACTCAAAGCACAACACAATCGGCAGACACTGCAAAGACAACAAGTTCGCCGGTATTGTCGAAAGGAACTTCTGTTGCATCGACAGATGCTGCAAAGAGTACAAGTGGTACACTTGGGCTCACCCGTCAGGTTAATACCACAAAGGGAGAGATTGTGCTTAGCGATACCTCTGTAACAACACCTTCTACGGGTACGCTTATCTCTAATGTGAGAAATGACGCATCCGATATTATTGCTCAAGCAATAGAGAGGGAAATGACCGCTACTTCAACAAAAGAGCAATCGGCAATAAAGAGAGAGTCATCTGCTACTGTACTCGATGGTGCGACATTGAGCAATCAGGTGCAGTTGGACCTTACCGATTTTTACGAAGAAGCAATGAAGCACGGCCTTAACAGTAACATCAATGCACAGGGTAAACAATCTGCATACGGCTCTTCTTCGGGTACGTCAGGTACATCGGGTTCATCAGGTTCTTCGGGTACATCAGCAGGGGCTGTAGAACTTATATCCGTAGAAGATACCGAACTGCTCAATCTTAATCTTGTTGCAGTTGATGGCAGCTGGCGCACCGGTTACATCAAGAACTCGGAACGGCACAATGTGGCATACGAGGTTCCGTTCCTGGGAATGCGTATGAGGGAGATAAACTTCAAGTACACCGAACAGGTGTCCGATTACACATCAGACCCAACAAATGCATCAAACCTTCTGAACATAGCCAAACTGACGGATAAGAACATTGCAAAGACCGAAGGCTCTCGTACAAGCGACGGCAAACTGTACCGTTTGTGCGACCCCTATTGGTACATGAGCTACATAAGCAACTATGCTTTTATCGGTGGCTACGCAATTACCGACGAAAAGGACAAGTTCAATATTCAGGCTACAACATCGCAGTCGCTGCTTATCACAGGCTTGGGTGGAATGTACGAGGGACATGTAGAAAAGGGTGAAAGTGCATTTGGTATAGCAAATGGCGTGGACAAGATACGCCGCTTGTCGTACTATATTCCCAGCTCTGACTACTTCCCGTTACCTGTGATGGACTACGACCTACACACCTACCGCACGGGAGGCGATGCAAGATGCCCTGCATTCAAGCCCTCTGACAAGTTGCGAATTAATGTATATAACTATACGCTTCAGATGCGCGACCTGCCGGTGTTTGGTGAACGATTGTCTGATGAGCAATATAAAGAAATGGGAAAACATATATTGAACCTTGTTGGACACGAAGAAGCATCGGGCGATAATGTAAAGAAAATTGCAGAATGGTATGCGGCACGTGTGGGAACATATCACACACTCAGTTATGGTCCTGTAAAACTTGAATTCCCCCTCTATCAGGCTATTCTTATTTGGGGTTCGCAGTTCGACGACAACTCTGTGTGGTCGTCGCACAACGGTATTACATTGTGGAAGATGACAGAGGGATTCGACAAGAGCGATACCCGCCCGCACGAGAGCATGAGCGAGGATATCCACAACTCGTTGTGGGGCTTGGACAAAAAAGGTACGGGCCGAGAAAAAGTAAAATTTGAGTGGGATATCATTAAAGATGCTACATTCGAGATTTACCGTGTGAATGCATATAATACATATACCAAAGAGTATGAATATAGCACAACATTCCCATTGCGTTATCCGGGAATACCCTCTACATATACCAAATTCAAACTTGCTAATCCTTTGGAATACTCAGGTAACGAAAGTATAATACAACAGTAATATATAAAGAGAGCAGCAGGCATTGCCCCTAAAAAACAGAAACGATAGAACAATATGATACGACTTACAAAAAGATTTATAAATACATTTATTGCACTTGTGTTGTGCAATGCGCTGTCGGCAATGGGCGACGGCAGCCGATTCATCATGCACAAAAGCGATATTCAGCCTGACGATACTGTTGCCAAAACAACATCCTACATTCCCGGAGCTATAAAGGACACAGCCCTGTTTATAAAACAGTATCGCAGCCGCACCAAAAAGAGTCCCGAGACACGCATCAATCTGTTGGCACGTACCTATGGCGACAGCATCGTGCTGCGCTGGGCGCCCGAGGACTATGTGTCGTGGAGATATTTGTGCAACTACGGTGTCGACATCTATCGTTTCGACCAGAAAAATCCATTGAAGATTGATACCATTGCCCATGCTCTGAAGCCTGCTCCCCTCGAAGAGTGGCAGAGAACATTTGCAAAGACCGATACAACCGCGGCTATTGCTGCCGGAACACTCTACAGCAAGAACGGCTTTAAGCAAGAACAGTCGAAACGTCGCCCCGGAAGCCTCGGTGCGCTGATGGATGTTTACGACGATCAGCAGTTCCGCTACGCCATCGCAGTGCTCACTACCGAGTGGCGCACAGATATTGCCGACAAGATGGCTATGCGCATTGTGGATAGAAAGGTGAAGAAGGGTGCCACTTACGAATATATTGTGCGTCCCACAGTGCTCGATACCACCGGGCAATTAATCTTCAGGTCGGGACATTTGCAAGAGGTTAGAAACGAGAAATTCACAAGTAAGGCGTTCGATGTTGCCATGGGCGACTCATTGGTTGGCTTCAATACCGTGCGTCTGTGGTGGGAGAATAAAAAAGAGTATTCTACTTACGAAATTGAACGACGCAGACGCGGCCAGAGTATATGGACACGCCTGAACAAAGAACCGTTTATTATGATGCGTAACATAAACGATGCCGAAACCGACAACTTCCTGCGCGATGTTGTTCCCGGCCCCGGCATCTACGAGTATCGCATTTTTGCCCACGACGTGTTTGGCGACCTCACCAAGGCGAGCCACACGCACGTGGTTAATGTGCCGGACATGA
>CAJGDX010000145.1 GCA_904502185.1 uncultured Bacteroidaceae bacterium
GAGACAATCGAAGAGACGGGTCTTGCCGAGGGTGACAAGATTAAGGTTAAGCTCCTTGAGATTGATCCCAAGACAGGTAAATTCAAACTCTCACGTCGTGTGCTTCTCGAAAAGCCCGAGGGTTACGTAGAGCGTGAGCGTCGTCCCCGTCGTCCCCGTAACGAGGAATAATTCCTGAGATCCCAGGAATCTGATATAATAATGACATCCGCAAATCCATTCGGGTTTGCGGATGTTTTTTTGTACATTGCACCCAATTTTCAAACACTCATTGCTATTGGATGACTTTGTCTGTGCTTGCTTTGTAACTTGCTGGAAAATTCACAGGCCTTTACAACAAAGGGCGTGCATCGAAAAATGCACGCCCAATATATAAGGTAAGTACTCAGTTCCTGCTTGTTTTAGTTTATTCGGTATTTCTTTCCATCGATGATGTATATGCCTCGTGGCAGTCTCTTCAGAGTCTCTTTGTCGGCATTGGGGTGTATGAGCGCTCCTTCGATGGTGTAGACCTTCATATGTCTCAGTTCGCCATTGATGTAAACTTCGCAATAGTCATCATATATCAAAGGCAATGTGTAGAATTTGTCCGCAGATATTGAGTCTATTGTGAAGTTGCGACGTACCCAGTATGTCGAATGGATGTTTGGCCAGGGTGTAGCATAGTACTCGATGTTGCTGCAGTCGGTGTTGCAAATGGGACCGTTGATGCTGCTCCACTCCGAGTCATCAAAGTCAGTTGCGTACCAATTATCAGTTACTTCTGTTTCCGAGTCCAAAGCATAGAAATGTTTTGCCTGCCATGGCTCTTTTTCGAATTGTCCGTAAGGCAGGATGGCTCTTGCGCAGATGTTTAGTGTACATGCTGTTGCAATTATAGCTGCAACGAACACTTTTCTTAGTAGTTCTTTTTTTATATGTTTTTTTATTTTTCTCGTTCGTGATTATATAAATGAGGTGTATATGTGATGGTGTACCATGGGTACAATAACCCATAATAAGTGAATATTCTGCAAAGAATATATAAAGGTTGTTTAATATGTGTGCTTTAACAGCTAAATTTTATGCATTTTTGTGTGAGCGTTAGTGTAGTATTTTGTATTGAGTTTGTTTTTTTACATAAAAATAAAATTTTATGCAAAAAGATGGAATAAAGATTATTGGAATTGATTAAATATGCTTACCTTTGCAGCCGATTAGCATAAATATGCAACTATGAAAGTAAAAAACTCACGCCTCGAGGCTATACGACTGATATTATCAACACACGAAATTGGCAGTCAGGATGAGCTTCTGAGAGAACTCAACAAAGAGGGTTATACATTGACACAGGCTACTTTGTCGCGTGACCTGCGTCAGTTGCGCGTTGTAAAGACAGTTGGTACTAACGGACATTATAAATATGTGCTTACCCGTCAGCCACAGCAATACAGACACGAAGGCGCAAAAGGTGAAATGCGTCCGATTGCGCCGCTGACCGAAGAGAATGGTTTTATCTCCATTAAATTCTCCGGTAATATTGCGGTTATCAGGACACGTCCAAGCTATGCAGGTACGCTTGCCTATCACATCGACAATTGTGAATTCAGTGAGATTTTAGGTACTCTTGCCGGCGACGATACTGTTATGCTGGTTATGGCAGAAGATGTAACCAAAAGTGCGCTCATCAAGGCGTTGCGAACCATAATACCGAATATTTAACAATTCCATATATAAATAGACGAATGGAGGAAAATGTAATAAGCGAAGTGCCTATTGAAGTGATAGTGGCAGATGCTTCGCACGAGAAATATGTAGACGAGATACTTGAGACAATCAGTGCGGCTGCGAAAGTACGCGGAACAGGTATCGCCAAACGTACACATGAGTATGTGGCGCAGAAAATGCGCGAGGGTAAAGCTGTGATAGCTCTTGCCGGTGAAGAGAAAGAGTTTGCAGGTTTCTGCTACATCGAGAGCTGGGGCAACAAACAGTATGTTGCAAACTCGGGATTGATTGTTGTTGACAAATTCCGCCGTCGCGGTCTTGCCAAGCGCATCAAAAAGACTGCTTTTGACTTGTCACGCAAAATGTGGCCCAATGCAAAGCTCTTCGGACTTACCAGTGGCGGCGCTGTTATGCGCATAAATACCGAACTGGGATATGTGCCCGTGCCTTTTGCCGAACTTACCGATGACGAGGCATTCTGGAAAGGTTGTCAGGGCTGTATCAACCACGATATACTCGAACGTACGGGCCGTCGCTACTGCATTTGCACAGCGATGCTTTACGATCCTGCTGTACACGAAAAGAATAATAAAGAATAATAAAAAGAAAAAGATATGAGCGATAAAAAGAAAGTTGTAGTTGCCTTCAGTGGCGGACTCGATACATCATTCACCGTAATGTATCTCGCACGCGAGAAGGGTTACGAAGTTTATGCTGCCTGTGCAAACACCGGCGGATTCAGCGAAGAGCAGTTGAAGCAGAACGAGGAGAATGCATACAAACTTGGAGCTGTAAAATATGTTACTCTTGACGTTACAAAAGAGTATTACGAGAAGAGTCTTAAATATATGATTTACGGAAATGTGTTGCGTAACGGCACATATCCCATTTCTGTATCTTCGGAACGTATCTTCCAGGCGATGGCAATCGCGCGTTACGCAAATGAGATTGGCGCATCGGCTATCGCTCATGGTTCAACAGGAGCCGGTAACGACCAGATTCGTTTCGACATGACATTCCTTGTGCTCGCGCCCAATGTAGAGATAATCACTCTCACACGTGACATGACCCTCACACGCGAATACGAGATAAACTATCTTAACGAGCATGGCTTCTCGGCAGACTTCACAAAACTCAAATATTCATACAACGTAGGTATTTGGGGTACTTCAATCTGTGGCGGAGAGATTCTTGA
>CAJGDX010000146.1 GCA_904502185.1 uncultured Bacteroidaceae bacterium
ATCTGCAGCTCGTCGTACTGTGTGGCGAAGGTTGAGTACTCGTTCTCAAGTTCCTCCTTCTCTATGGCGAACAACTCCTGCATCTCCTGATTCTGTTTGCGGCTGTCGGCGAGCATTATGCCCAATACGACGGCTGCTATAAGCAGGATCGCCGATATGGATATGATAATGGTTTTTTGTTTGTCTAATGCCATTTTGCTTTATCGTTTAGTTTGACAATTTCTGGATGCTCTCCTTGAGCATTGCTATTTTTTCGTTAGCATCGGATTGTTTCTTCTTCTCGATGGCGATGATTTTTTCGGGGGCTTTGCCTACAAAGTTAGGGTTGTTCAATTTTGCTTCAACCTGTTTCAGGAAGCCTTCGTAGTATTCCAACTCTTTACTGAGTTTTGCAATCTCGGCATCTTTGTCGATAAGGTCGCCAAGGGGTACTGCGTACTCGGTTGTGCCCACGCGGAACGACACTGCAGAACTGTCTGCTGTCTCTACGTAGTCGATGGCAGAGAGTTCGGCCATCTTTGCGAGTATGCTCTCCATGCCCTTGATGGGTGCGTTGCCTACTATCTGCAATGCAAGGGGGGTACGAGGCGAAATGTTCTTCTGTGTGCGTATTGAACGGATGTTTGTTATCACCTCTTTGCTTGCGCTTACCTTATTAATAAGCTCTGCATCGTAGGGAGTGCAAAGGTCGAGTATGCTCTGTGTCATGAGGCTTTCGCCATCCTTGCGCTCGTAGAGTGACTGCCACAACTCTTCGGTGATGAAGGGCATGAAGGGGTGGAGCAGACGCAACAGGTCGTTGAAGAAACCGAGAGTTGCTTCGTATGTCGCCTTGTCGATAGGTGAACCGTATGCGGGTTTAACCATTTCGAGGTACCATGCCGAGAACTCGTCCCAGAAGAGTGTGTAGACGCTCATCAAGGCTTCGCTGATGCGATATTTGCCAAAGAGGTCTTCAATTTCTGCAGCTTTCTGCGAAAGTGTGGCTTTGAACCAATCGATTGCTATTGCCGAGTGCTGGGGCTGTGCAACCTCTTCGCTGACGTTCCAGCCTTTTACCAGACGGAAGGCGTTCCATATCTTGTTGCAGAAGTTACGACCCTGCTCGCACAGTGACTCGTCGAAAAGAATGTCGTTGCCTGCAGGTGCAGAGAGCATGATACCCATGCGCACACCGTCGGCTCCGTATTGTGCAATCAGTTCCAGAGGGTCGGGGCTGTTACCCAGTGATTTACTCATCTTGCGGCCCAGTTTGTCGCGAACGATACCTGTGAAGTATACATTGCGGAAAGGCATATCTCCCTTGTATTCGTATCCTGCCATAATCATGCGGGCTACCCAGAAGAAGATAATATCGGGACCGGTAACAAGGTCGCATGTGGGGTAGTAGTAGTTTATCTCCTTGTTGTCGGGGTTGCGTATTCCGTCGAACAGAGAGATGGGCCACAACCAAGAGCTGAACCAAGTGTCGAGTGCATCCTCGTCCTGTGTCAACTGGTCGGCTGTGATGTCCTCGTAGCCTTCTATCTTGCGTGCAAGTTCAACTGCCTGGTCAATGTTTTCTGCCACTACAAAGCGTTCTTCGGCACCCTCCACGGTGGGGAGGAAGTAGGCAGGGATGCGGTGTCCCCACCACAACTGACGGCTGATGCACCAGTCCTGTATGTTCTCGAGCCAGTTTTTGTATGTGGTCTTGTATTTTGTGGGGTAGAATTTCAACTGGTCTTCCATCACAGGGGGAAGGGCAATGTCGGCAAAGTGCTGCATGCTGAGGAACCACTGCATACAGAGACGGGGCTCAACAGCAGTGTCTGCGTTGCGCTCGCTGTATCCCACTTTGTTTACATAATCTTCTACCTTTTCGAGCAGGTCTGCAGCTGCAAGGTCTTTTGCTATCTGCTTGCGTACCTCCATTCTGTCCATTCCGATGTACATGCCTGCTGCTTCGCTGATGGTTGCATCGGGGTTGAAGATGTCTATTGTGTCGAGGTTGTGCTTTTTGCCCAGCATGTAGTCGTTGGTGTCGTGGGCAGGTGTCACCTTCAGACATCCTGTACCGAACTCAATCTCAACGTAGCGGTCCTCTACTACGGGAATAGAACGGCCTACGAGGGGAACAATTACTCGTTTGCCCTTGAGCCAGCTGTTCTTGGGGTCTTTGGGGTTGATGCACATTGCTGTGTCGCCCATGATGGTTTCGGGACGTGTGGTGGCAACCACTGCGTATCGGCGTCCGCTTGCATCGCGGTGCAGTATCTGGTGCTTTACAGTGGGGTCGAAGGGTGCTTCGGGGCTGAGTGTCACTGCGTCGCTCTCTTCGCCATCGGTGCTGCCTGCTGCCTCATCTACATAGTATTTCAGGTAATAGAGTTTGCTCTTTTCCTCTTTGTAGATTACCTCTTCGTTGCTGAGGGCTGTCTGTGCCTTGGGGTCCCAGTTTACCATGCGCAAACCGCGGTAGATGTATCCTTTGTTGTAGAGGTCGCAGAATACCTTGATCACGCTTTCGCTTCTGATTTCGTCCATGGTGAACGATGTGCGGTCCCAGTCGCATGATGCGCCGAGTTTGCGAAGCTGTTTCAGGATGATGCCTCCATGCTCGTCTGTCCACTCCCACGCATGTTTCAGGAACTCTTCGCGTGTGAGGTCGCTCTTCTTAATACCCTGTCCGGCCAGTTTCTTAACAACCTTTGCCTCTGTGGCAATGGATGCGTGGTCTGTTCCGGGTACCCAGCAGGCATTCTTGCCCATCATACGGGCGTGGCGCACGAGAATATCCTGAATGGTGTTATTCAG
>CAJGDX010000147.1 GCA_904502185.1 uncultured Bacteroidaceae bacterium
CGAAGAAGATAATTTTGCCGACAAATACAATGTGACATTTACAAAAGCTACCGGCAATGCCAACAAGATTCTGTCCACCAAAGAGGAGGTTAATGGCAAGAAGAGCGGCCTGCACTTGAAATATCCCATCCTCGACGAGGCATACGAGAAAGGACTGCTGCCCTACTATAAATTTTCGGAGTAAAAGGAACAAAAAGCGTCGCATAAGCGACGCTTTTTGTTAAAGAATATCTCTTAGAAGTTAATACCTAAAGATACCTTGAATGTTTTTGTGTCAACATTCTTAGAAATTTCCATAAAATCTGTTCCGTAACTGAGGCCGACATTAAACTTATCAATATTCAATGTAGCACCAATCTGCCAACCAATTTGGAAACGCTTAAACACACCATCGTCGCCCATTTCATCCTCGTCAAAAATATTAGCTGTCTCAGATTCGCCGTAATACGACATTTCCATGTCTCCTGATAAATGCCCTTTAAGAGAAAGGCCTGCATAGGGGAACAAAGATATATTATCACCCAAAGCTACTTTATACCCAACATTAAAAGGTACATTCAATGAAAACATGCTCAAAGACAAATCTAATCCATCCTCACTGAAAAGATCACCGGTTGTATATACGAAACTTGCACCAGCCTCAAGGAACAAAGGATGTATTTGCGAAATAGAGAATGCTTTTACAAAGCCAAACTCGAATCCAGGAATAGCATCATACTCGATTCCCCTCTCATCAAGTGTATAGTTATTATAAGATAATCTTACACCTTGCCACCCATTTGTATCAACAGTTTTTGCAACCTGTGCACTCACAGCTGTTGTCATTGCTAAAAAACACACAGCCAATAAAGTTCTAAAGTTCTTCATAGCACAATTATTTAATTAAAAAATGATTAATTGTTATTTCCAAACATTGTTGTTCCGTCTTTGCTTTTATATATATCCATGGATTCCTCCTACGAATATTGCAAATGTAATATTTTTTTAACCATTATTGCTCTTTAATTGAAAATATTATTCCTCTAAAAAAATAATTGCTATTGGGAATACACATAAAGGTACACTAACCCTTCTCGCACCTTACAAGCACCTTGCGGCCGTCGGCAAGAGTGGTGGCAAAGAGATAGATGTCGCCACCCTCGGAGAGCTTCAGACGCTTGCGCAACTGCTGCACAGTATCGGGGAAGTTACGCACTGTGAGGTTGGCGCGTTTAAGGTCGCCGAGTAACATTTTAAGCTCGTTTTTTGAGAAGCCCGCGACACCTGTAACCTTGAATGTGCGTCCGGGGAACTGCGCCGCAAGAGCATCCGAAGTGTAAAGGTTGCTGTTGCGGTGGAGTTTTTGTACCGCATAACTTGTGGCGAGCGACGAGTGGCAACCGGCCTTCTGAATGGCGGCATTAGGCTCGTAAAGAAAGGCACCAACCTCGGCGGCGTAGCCCGCTTCGGGAGTGTCGTTCATGGAGAAAGTGAATGTCTGTGCCGAGCCGTTTACTATATTCACGCAGCATACGCGGGGCACATCCGTAGCATCGTCGGTAAGGATAAAGAGCAATTCCTTGCACTCGTTATTCACTGCCACCGTATGAACCTCGGCCACACAGCCAAGCTGGCGGCAAGCAGCAGTAATATCGAGCATGGGCGAGCATTTTACCATCACACGACGCGCCTTTTGTAGCAACAACTGTCGCAGAGCCGCAACATCGGGTTCGCAGTCGGCAAGGGCAACGACCTTTTTACCTGCTCCATCGCGTCGCGCAGGATCGAGGAATATCCAATCACAATGAGGCAATCCCTGCACCACCTCCTCGCTGTTTCCATTGAGTACCTTAATATTATCGAGCCCCATCAACGAAAAGTTATATTCAGCAATGGCACACAATTCAGGATTTCGCTCGATGTAGTAAGCCTCGGAAAAACCACGCGACACATAGCTGCTGTCAATTCCAAAACCACCTGTGAGGTCGGCAAAAACTGCGCCGCTCATCAGCGAAGCTTTGTAGGCTGCGGTCTGCGACGACGAACACTGCTCCATTGATATGCGCTGAGGATAGAGCAGGCCATCGACAGCAGCCCATTCGGGCAACTTGGTCACAGCATGCTGCCATCCCTCAATCTGAGTGACAGCCACACGCATATCCACACCGGGGTAACGCGCTGCCTGCAGGGCAAGTTTGCGCACATCGTCGCCACGATGCTCTAGAATGAATTTATATGTAAGCGCGTCTATCATTGGCCGAGAATTTACGTTCGATGGGAGAATAGTTGATAACAATCAAAAAAGGAAGGCGCTGCGCCAAAATTCTTTGACACAGCGCCCTATAATCAGATTTTGATAAATCTATTAGAGCTTGGGACCAGCCTCAACCAAAGCCTTACCAGCCTCGTTGCCGGTGTACTTGGTGAAGTTCTTGATGAAACGTCCTGCGAGGTCCTTAGCTTTCTCTTCCCACTGGCAAGAGCACTCGTAAGTGTCGCGGGGGTCGAGGATGTTTGCATCAACACCGGGAAGTTCTGTGGGAACTACGAAGTCGAAGTAAGGAATTGTCTTTGTAGGAGCGTTGTCGATAGAACCGTCGAGGATAGCGTCGATGATACCACGTGTATCCTTGATAGAGATACGTTTGCCGGTACCGTTCCAACCTGTGTTAACGAGGTATGCCTTAGCACCATTCATCTCCATCTTCTTAACCAACTCCTCACCGTACTTTGTGGGGTGGAGGCTAAGGAATGCTGCACCGAAGCAAGCAG
>CAJGDX010000148.1 GCA_904502185.1 uncultured Bacteroidaceae bacterium
ACCGTTTGTTGAGAGTACCTCGAATACGCCGCCACCGAACTCAAGAATTGAGATATCGAATGTACCACCACCAAGGTCGAACACTGCAATCTTCATATCCTTGTTAGCCTTGTCTACACCGTATGCAAGAGCGGCAGCTGTAGGCTCGTTCACGATACGCTTAACCTCGAGACCTGCAATCTGACCTGCCTCTTTAGTTGCCTGACGCTGAGAATCAGAGAAGTAAGCAGGTACTGTGATGACAGCCTCTGTAACCTCCTGACCAAGATAATCCTCGGCAGTCTTCTTCATCTTCTGAAGAATCATTGCTGAAATCTCCTGGGGTGTATAAAGACGTCCGTCGATGTCTACGCGAGGCATGTTATTCTCGTTTACTACTTTATAAGGTACGCGTGATGTCTCTGTCTGCACCTGCGACCAGTTCTCGCCCATGAAGCGTTTGATTGAGAAAATTGTTTTCTGAGGGTTGGTGATAGCCTGACGTTTTGCAGGGTCGCCCACTTTGCGTTCGCCACCGTCAACAAAAGCCACGATTGAGGGAGTTGTACGTTTACCCTCGCTATTAGAAATTACAACAGGTTCGTTTCCTTCGAATACAGAAACACATGAGTTTGTTGTACCTAAGTCAATTCCAATGATTTTTCCCATAATTAAAATCTCCTATTTTTTATTTTATTATTTACTAAATTACATCAGCCACCATATTCTAATTTTAGTAACTGATTACGAACTTTTTTGTTCGCTACACTGAATATAAAACAAACAGCGTGCCAAACATGTAAAAACAGTTTCTGTGGCAGAAAAAATGACGATACTGCTGCAAATGCCGACATTTTTATGCCATATTGTCAGTTTTGCAAAGAAAAACAGGACATTTAAAATGGCACAAGAAATTAAATTCAATAACACAAATTCGCAGTCACAAAAAAATAGCCGCATGATTATATTTGTATAACCAACAAAAAGGCTTATATTTGCAGGTAATTTACGCGAGGTATACCTTTTTAAATAAATATATAGATAAAGCTATGCATTAGGTATATCGGCCACGATTGACACAACGGTGTCCGTAAGAGGTTGGTGGTGCAAGCCCCCAACACAATAAACTTGACAAAATCTCAAGTTCTGATATATATAAAGGAAACAAGACAATACAGACATAATGGCTAAAAAAGAGGAAATAGAAAATACAGCAGCGTCTGAAAGACTCAAGGCGCTGCAAGCTGCGATGGACAAAATCGAAAAGAATTTCGGTAAAGGCTCCATCATGAAACTCGGCGACGACAGCTTTGAAAGTGTAGACGTAATCCCCACCGGTTCAATCGCATTGAACAACGCACTTGGCGTAGGCGGTTACCCCCGTGGCCGAATAATCGAGATTTACGGTCCCGAATCATCAGGTAAGACAACACTCGCAATACATGCTATTGCCGAAGCACAAAAGAGCGGAGGCATCGCAGCCATCATCGATGCCGAGCATGCGTTCGACCGTTTCTATGCTCAGAAACTGGGTGTAGACATCGACAACCTGCTCATTTCGCAGCCCGACTGCGGCGAACAGGCATTGGAGATTGCCGAACAGCTCATACGTTCATCTGCGATAGACATCATCGTCATCGACTCAGTGGCAGCCCTCACCCCCAAGGCTGAAATCGAGGGAGAGATGGGCGACAACAAAGTAGGTCTGCAGGCACGTCTGATGTCACAGGCATTGCGTAAACTCACTTCAGCTATCAGCAAAACAAACACCACTTGCATCTTCATCAACCAGTTGCGCGAAAAGATTGGTGTAATGTTCGGCAACCCCGAAACAACCACCGGCGGTAACGCACTGAAGTTCTACGCATCTGTCCGCCTCGACATTCGTCGCGTGACACAGATAAAGGATGGCGAAGAGGCTATCGGTAACCAGGTACGCGTGAAGATTGTAAAGAACAAGGTAGCTCCTCCTTTCCGCAAGGCAGAGTTCGACATAATGTTCGGCGAGGGTATCTCACGCGCCGGAGAAATCGTAGACCTCGGCGTGGAGTATGGCGTAATAAAGAAAAGCGGCTCGTTCTACAGCTACAACGACACAAAGCTGGCACAGGGACGCGACCGCACAAAACAGTTGATTGCCGACAACCCCGAACTTGCCGAAGAGCTTGAAAGCCTCATCAGCGAAGCAATGAAAAACTCAAACAATTTAGAATAAACAAAAAGACATGAAAAAAGCAATCTTATTGGCAGCTGCAGCGTTGTTCTCAATGGGAACATTCGCTCAGGAGAACAAAGAGGGTTTCCAGTTTACAGTTGTAAAAGAGAACCCCATCACCAGTGTAAAGGACCAACACCGTGCAGGAACATGCTGGTGCTATTCAAGCCTTGGCTTCATTGAGTCAGAGCTTATCCGTATGGGCAAAGGCGAGTTCGACTTCAGCGAGATGTTCATCGTTCACAACACATACCTCGACCGTGCCGACAGAGCAGTACGCACACACGGTGATGTATCTTTCTCACAGGGTGGTTCATTCTACGACGTAATGTACGGTATGAAGACATTCGGTCTTGTACCCGAGTCAGAGATGCGTCCCGGTGTAATGTACGGCGACACACTCAGCGTTCATGGCGAGCTTTCAGCAGTGAGCGGCGCAGTAGTTGATGCCATTGCAGAGGGCAAGAGCAAG
>CAJGDX010000149.1 GCA_904502185.1 uncultured Bacteroidaceae bacterium
AAGAATCAAAGACCGCTGTACTGCTATGTCTGTATGGAATGTTTTCAAGGATCGTTGCGCCTCCGTTTCAAGTGAACTGCGTTCCTTGTCGAAAGCGAGTGCAAAGGTACAGCTTTTTTTTGAACTACAAAACTTTTTGAAGGAAAAATTTTAAGGGATTTTTAGCAAATATTGACAACATACTACTGCTCAGCATTTTAAGCAAGAAAAAAATTTTTAATCCCGGTGAACAAAATTGGTAGAATAGTGTTACACGCGCTCGAAAATGGATTATTTTTGTTTGAAAAAGTTACAAAGAGAGCGAAAAAAATTCCGGAATTGAGCAAAATTCTATAAATTTGCAGTATAAACACAGTAAAAAAAATGATTGATCGCAACACGATAGAACGAATAATTGACGCCGCCAAAGTAGAAGAGGTGGTTTCAGACTTTGTTGCATTGCGCCGACGAGGCATCAATCTTATAGGCCTATGCCCTTTTCACGACGAAAAAACACCCTCGTTTATCGTATCCCCCGCAAAAAACATCTGGAAGTGTTTCGGATGTGGCAAGGGTGGCAACCCCGTACACTTTATAATGGAGCATGAACAGCTCACCTACCCCGAAGCTCTGAAATGGCTCGCGCGTAAATATAATATAGAGGTAAAGGAGCGTGAAATGTCGGACGAAGAGAAGCAACGCGAAAGTATGCGCGAAAGCCTTTTCGTCATCAACCAGTATGCCCATAAATATTTCGTCGACAACCTGCACGAAAGTGAAGAGGGACGCGCCATAGGACTGAACTATTTTCGCCATCGCGGCATAAACGACGAAACAATCAGAAAATTCGGCCTGGGATACTCGTTGGAGAAGCGCGACGCCCTTGCCCGTAAGGCTGCCGCCGAAGGATACAACCCTGCGCTTGTAGACAAGACAGGACTTTGCTTCACCACCGAAGATGGCAGACAGCTTGACAGATTTTGGGGACGCGTGATGTTCCCCGTACACACCGTATCGGGAAAGGTGGTGGCCTTCGGAGGACGACTACTGCAAAGCAACCCCAAAGCCGGCAAATATATAAATTCGCCCGAATCGGAAATATATCACAAGAGCGACCACCTCTACGGTATCTACTTTGCAAAACAGGCCATCATACAAAAGGATTGCTGCATAATGGTCGAGGGATACCTGGACGTAATCTCACTGCATCAGGCAGGAATAAAAAATGTTGTTGCATCATCCGGAACCTCACTGACAATAGAGCAGATACGACTGGTACACAGATTCACCAACAACATGTTGCTGCTATACGATGGCGACAAGGCTGGAATAAAAGCATCGCTGCGAGGAATTGACATGCTGCTGCGCGAAGGGCTGAACATAAAGGTGGCATTGCTGCCCGACGGCGAAGACCCCGACAGCTATGCACAATCGCACTCAACCGAAGAGGTAGAGCAGTTCCTGAAGGAGAATCAGGTGGACTTCATAACCTTCAAGACCAGCCTGCTGCTGGACGAGGTAGGCAACGACCCGATACGTCGTGCATCACTCATCGGGGATGTGATAAAGAGCATATCAGTTATTCCCAATGACATATTGCGCAGCGAATATACCCGCAAGTGCAGCGAAATGCTGCAAGCCAAAGAGCAGGTATTGGTGTCGGAAATTGCAAAACTTCGCAGACGCGACGCAGAAGAGAAGCTGAACAAACAGACAAAAGCCACCAGCGACGAGAAAGAGGCAGAAGTCACCGACGAACAGCAGAACAGAGCATTCGAAGAGAACAATACTATATATAATAAGGAACGCGCGATAGTGCAGTTCATCCTGAGAAACGGCGAAAAGCAGCTGTTGGTCCCCGAAGACAGCAGCAGCGGCACCCCGTCGTTCACAGAGAGTGTAATATCCAACATACACTACTCTATCGACGGCGACGGCATAAAGCTATCGCATCCGCTCTACAAAAAAATCTTTGAGGAGGCTGCCGAACATGCCGAGAATCCCAATTTTGTGGCAGAAAGGCATTTTCTTGCTCACCCCGACGAAGAGGTGTCGCGCCTGACAGCCGAACTGTGCAACGACCGCTATATCCTGAGCAAATCATTCTCTGAGGAGGACACCGAAGAACGCAACGAAACGGCAATACTCTTCGAGCAAGCCACACGACTGGTCATCAGCTACAAACAGAGCCTTGTCGACGAACTGCTAAAAGAGACTATGCGCAAGCTGAAAGAGCCCGCCACCATGCAGGATGCCGAACTTGCTAACGAAGTGATGCAGAACTACAAATACCTGAAAGAGACTCAGCAGGCACTCAACAACCTGCTTAAGCACTACGGATTCGGCGAATGTGCGCTGAATATATAGAAAACTATTGGTGTCCGGTAAAAGTTTAAAAGAGTATAAAGGTGTGTCTCAATTTGCAGTATTTATGCGGTTCCATCCGTAGCATTGGTAACTTAAAACTCAACCGGCACCGTAAGCATCACAGCCGAGAGGCTGTCTGTTTTTCGGATTAAGTGCGAGGACTGTCTGAGTGTTAGTTATACGCACAAAGTGCGGATAACTGAACGAGTTCCGCAGCACCCTAAAAACAGACGAAAGACTCGAGCGACAAGGCTCGCCACCGACTGAAGAATGTTGCCGCCAAGCAACTTCTGAACAAAGGAAGAGCCG
>CAJGDX010000150.1 GCA_904502185.1 uncultured Bacteroidaceae bacterium
AATCACTTTTGGAGGCCGGTGCACACTTCGGTCACTTGAAACGCAAATGGAATCCCGCAATGGCTCCTTACATCTTCATGGAGCGCAACGGCATCCACATCATAGACCTGCACAAGACAGCAGCAATGGTAGAGACCGCAGCTGATGCTTTGAAACAGATTGCAAAGAGCGGTAAGAAAATCCTTTTCGTAGCAACAAAAAAACAGTTGAAGGATATCGTAGCTACTAAAGCACAGTCAGTAGGTATGCCCTATGTAATCGAGCGTTGGCCCGGAGGTATGCTCACAAACTTCCCCACAATCCGCAAGGCTGTGAAGAAGATGGCAACCATCGACAAGCTCATCGCTGATGGTACATACTCAAACCTCTCAAAACGTGAGATTCTTCAGATTACACGCCAGCGTGCAAAGTTGGATAAGAACCTCGGTTCTATCGCCGACCTTACACGTCTTCCTTCAGCAATCTTCGTAATCGACGTGCTGAAAGAAAACATCGCAGTTCACGAGGCTAACCGTTTGGGCATCCCCGTATTCGGTATCGTGGACACCAACTCTAACCCCGACAACATCGACTTCGTAATCCCCGCAAACGACGACGCAACAAAGTCAGTAGATTTGATTCTTGACGCTTGCTGCGCAGCTATCGCTGAGGGTCTCGAGGAGCGCAAGATTGAGAAGGTAGACGCTGAGGCTGCTGAGGCACAGGGCGAGGACGAGGCAAAGAAATCAAGCCGCCGTCGCACAACAAAGGCTCGCACCAACAAGGCAGAAGAGGCTCCCAAAGCTGAGGAAGCAGTTGAGGAATAATTTATTAACAACTAAAAGAGAAATAACACAATGGCTGTTACAATGAATGATATTGCCAAACTCCGCAAAATGACAGGAGCAGGCATGATGGATTGCAAAAAAGCATTGGCAGAGGCAGAAGGCGACTTCGACAAAGCTATGGAGATCATCCGCAAGAAGGGTCAGTTGGTAGCTGCAAAACGTAGCGACCGCGATGCTTCTGAGGGTTGTGTACTCGTTAAGGCATCAGCTGGTTTCGGTGCTATCATCGCTTTGAAGTGCGAGACAGACTTCGTTGCTAAGAACGAAGACTTCGTTAAGCTTACAAGCGACATCCTCGATGCAGCAATTGCAGCAAAATGCAAGACCATCGAAGAGGTACAGGCACTTCCCCTCGGCGAAGGCACAGTACAGGACGCTATCGTAGCACGCATCGGTATCACCGGTGAGAAAATGGAGCTCGATGGTTACAAGACTTTGGAGGCTGAGAACATCTACGTTTACAACCACCAGAAGAAGAACCAGCTCTGTACAATGGTAGCTTTGAGCCAGGCTAACGAAGAGGCTGGACACGAGATTGCAATGCAGATTGCAGCATCTACCCCCCTTGCACTTACAAGCGAGGATCTTGACCCCACTATCATCGCAAAAGAGCGTACTGTAGCAGAGGACAAGGCACGCGAAGAGGGCAAACCCGAGAACATGATTGCACGCATCGCTGATGGTCGCATTCAGAAGTTCTACAAGGAGGTATGTCTTCTCCAGCAGGGTTATGTACAGAACGAGAAAATCACAGTTGCAGACTACTTGAAAGGTTTCGACAAAGAGTTGACAGCAACAGGTTTCCAGCGTTTCACATTGCGCGCAGAATAATAGAAATTACTCTATTGAAACATACGATAGGCTGCATCCGTGGATGCAGCCTATCATTTTTTTAAAAAAAAGAAAAGAATTGTCAAATAAAACAGAGAAACATACGTTATATATGCAGAGAGTGTAGTCTTTTATTTTTATTTTTTGTACATTTGTAGTATAGAAAAACCTTAAAACATGATAAAAGATTTAGCTGTACCTTTAACAGCCTTCATTATATCCTTCGTAGTTGTAATATTACTACACCCTATGCTGGTAAAACTGGCACTAAAAAAAGATATTGTCGACAAGCCCAATGCGCGTCGATTGAACCGTACTCCCATACCCGTATTAGGTGGAATTGGTGTATTTGCAGGCTTCTCGACATCGTTACTTTTCAGCGCAACTTCTCATTCAATAGAAATATCATACATAGGTCTGATAGCAGTAGGAATAATGCTTATAGTAGGTCTTATAGACGATATAAAAGACCTGATGCCAAAAACAAAATTCATGGCACAGATTATAATCATTGTTGCACTTATTCTCATCTGCGACATGAAAATTGACAATTTTCATGGAGTATTCGGCATACACGAAATCCCAAATTTTGTATCAGTTCCATTGACGATATTTGCTTGTGTAGGGCTTATCAACTCTATCAACCTGATTGATGGAATTGATGGATTATCATCGGGTTATGCAATTGCTGCAAGTATCATATTCCTGATATTTGGATATGCACAGAACAACGCCACAGACATCCTTGTATCAAGTTCTATAATTGGCGCACTCATTCCGTTCTTTATATTCAACGTATTCGGCAAAAAGAACAAAATGTTCATTGGCGACTCTGGTTCACACTCGCTTGGACTGATTTTCTGCATACTCACATTGGGAATAATAAACAGCGAAACCTGCACAAACACACAGATAAACAACAGTGTAATACC
>CAJGDX010000151.1 GCA_904502185.1 uncultured Bacteroidaceae bacterium
CAACAACCCCGACCTTACAGAGCGTTTCGAGCTGATGGTAAACGGCAAGGAGTTGTGTAACGCATACAGCGAACTCAACGACCCCATCGACCAGGCAGAGCGCTTCCAGGAGCAGTTGCGCCTGAGCGAAAAGGGCGACGACGAAGCTATGTTCATCGACCAGGACTTCATCCGCGCACTCGAATATGGTATGCCCCCCACATCAGGTATGGGTATAGGTATGGACCGTCTTGCAATGCTCATGACAGGTCAGGCTGCCATCCAGGAGGTACTCTTCTTCCCCCAGATGCGCCCCGAAAAGAAAATCCCCAAAGATCCCGTTTCAGCCTTCACAGCAATTGGCGTTCCCGAAGAGTGGGTACCCGTATTGCAAAAAGCCGGCTACAACCTCGTATCTGACCTCAAGGACGGTAACGCCCAGAAGATACAGCAGGAGATTGGCGGCATAAACAAAAAATACAAACTGAACTACACTACCCCGCCGGTTAACGACGTTGCCGAATGGGTGAATAAACTTTCATAATTATGGAACTGACAAATGCAACCGTTGCCATAATGGGAGGCGGCAGCTGGGCAACAGCCATAGCAAAAATCCTCTTGAGCAATGTAGAGAAAATCAACTGGTACATACGTCGCGACGACCGCATCGAAGATTTCAAGCGTTTGGGACACAACCCGGCCTATCTATCTTCGGTACGTTTCGACACCAGCCGTATCAACTTCTCGTCGGACATCAACAAGATTGCCCGTGAGTCGGATATTCTGGTATTCGTAACACCCTCGCCCTATATCAAGAACCACTTGAAAAAGCTGAAAGAGGACATACGCGACAAGTTCATTGTAAACGCCATCAAGGGAATAGTCCCCGACGAGAACCTCATTATCTCGGAGTACTTCCACCGCGTCTACAAGGTGCCCTACGACAATCTCTCGGTTATGGCAGGTCCTTGTCATGCCGAGGAGGTGGCGCTCGAGCGTCTCTCTTACCTGACAGTAGGTTGCAGCAACATCAACCATGCAACACAGTTCGCAGCCAAGCTTGCAAACAGCTTCATCAAGACCTCGGTAAGCGAAGATGTTGTAGGTATCGAATTCGGTTCGGTATTGAAGAACATCTATGCTATCGCAGCAGGTATCTGCGGTGGTCTGAAGTATGGCGACAACTTCCAGGCTGTGTTGATGTCAAACGCAGTAATTGAGATGAACCGCTTCATAAACGTGGTACACCCCATCAGCCGCACCATCAACGACTCGGTATATCTGGGCGACCTGCTGGTAACCGGATATTCAAACTTCAGCCGTAACCGCGTTTTCGGTACAATGATTGGCAAGGGTTACTCGGTGAAAAGCGCACAGATAGAGATGGAAATGATTGCCGAAGGTTACTATGGTGCAAAGTGCATTAAAGAGATTAACAAGTACTACCGTGTAAACACACCTATCATCGACGCTGTATACAACATTCTCTACGAAGGCATCTCACCTGTTATTGAGATTAAATTACTTACAGACTCATTCAAATAAGAAACATATATTTTAAAGAAAAATGAAAAATATCGCATTAGACATTGAGAAAGTAACCGGATTCGTATCAAAAGAGACAATCCTCGGTTACGCAGACAAAGTAGCAGCAGCACAGAAAGCACTGGAAGAGGGAACAGCACCCGGAAACGATTTCCTCGGTTGGTTGCACCTTCCCAGCTCAATCACAAAAGAGTTCATCGAGGATATCAAGGCTACAGCACAGGTATTGCGCGAGAACTGCGAAGTAGTTGTAGTAGCAGGTATCGGCGGTAGCTATCTTGGCGCACGTGCCATCATCGAAGCACTCAGCAACAACTTTGCAGCACTCATCGGCGACAAGAAGAACCCCACAGTAATCTTCGCCGGACACAACATCAGCGAGGACTACTTGAGCGAACTTACAGATTTCCTCAAAGATAAGAAATTCGGTGTTATCAACATCTCAAAATCAGGTACCACAACAGAGACAGCTCTCGCATTCCGTCTGTTGAAGAAGCAGTGCGAGGACCAGCGCGGCAAAGAGGTTGCAAGCAAGGTTATCGTTGCAATCACCGACGCAGTTAAGGGCGCAGCACGCGTAACAGCCGACAAAGAGGGTTACAAGAGCTTCATCATCCCCGACAACGTAGGTGGCCGTTTCTCTGTACTCACACCCGTAGGTCTTCTTCCCATCGCCATTGCAGGCTTCGACATTGAGGCTCTCGTTAACGGTGCGCAGGACATGGAGAAAGCAACAGCACCCACAGTTCCCTTCACAGAGAACATCGCAGCAATGTATGCAGCTACACGTAACGCACTCTACGCAGCAGGCAAGAAGATTGAGATTCTTGTAAACTACCAGCCCAAGCTTCACTTCACATCAGAGTGGTGGAAACAGCTCTACGGTGAGTCTGAGGGTAAGGAAAACAAAGGTATCTTCCCTGCATCAGTTGACTTCACCACAGACCTTCACTCAATGGGTCAGTGGATTCAGGAAGGCGAGCGCACCATCTTCGAAACAGTACTCTCTATCGAAGAGCCAAACAGCTC
>CAJGDX010000152.1 GCA_904502185.1 uncultured Bacteroidaceae bacterium
AACTGATAATGTAGTTAATTGTGCCGTTCAGGAGGCTTTGGAGGCAAATGACAATGCCGATGTTCTTGTAGCAATTGAGAAACATATCAAATACAACAAGAAGGGTGAAGTAGAGTCAGTTGTTGTAACAGGTTACCCTGCGAAGTATGTTAATTTCCGCAGCCCCGGTGACGACTATATCCGCGAAATCTCAAAAACACAGCCGGTGTCTGGTTCAAGCAATAACTCATTTCTTGGAAAACTGAAATTCAAGAAATAAAAACCTGTTAAAATGAAACGATTATTGTTTATAATGTTTTGTGCAATGTTCTCATTAGCAGGCATGGCACAAAACCTCCGTACTGTAAAAGGTGCGGTAATGAACGAAAATGATGAGCCGTTAAGTGGAGTTATTATAAAGGCTGTCAATTCGGATTCAGAAACAATTACCGACAAGAATGGTCGTTTTGAATTAAAAGTTGACCTCTATATTAAATTTGTAGAGGCTTCATACGAAAATTATATAACAGCAAAAGCAGAGATTGACGGCTCATATATTGTCTTTAATCTGAAAGTCGACAAGCAGCTACTTAAGGAAAAGGCAAAAGCTGAAGCAGAGGCGAAAAAGGCTGCTGCGGAGCAAGCTAAAGCTGAAGCAGAAGCGAAACGTGCTGCCGAACAGGCTGCCGCAGAACAAGCTGAAGCAGAGGCGAAAAAGGCTGCTGCTGAAAAAGCCAAAGCAGAAGCGGAAGCAAAGGCCAAGGCCGAAGCAGAAGCTAAAAAGGTTGCTGCTGAAAAAGCTAAAGCCGAAGCAGAAGCTAAAAAGGTTGCTGCTGAAAAAGCTAAGGCAGAGGCAGACGCGAGACGTGCTGCCGAAAAGGCTGCCGTAGAAAAAACCAAGGCTGAAGCAGAAGCAAAGCGTGCAGTCGCTGAAAAAAACAATGTAGAAGTTGAAACTAAACGTATTGCATGTTTTTCAACACACATCAGCGGTTATAACTCAGTGATAGATGTTTCTTCATTCAGTTTTAGAAATGTTGGCGTAAATTATATTGGTGGTTACAGATTCAATAACTATCTGTTTGTAGGAGCCGGAGCCGGTGTTGAGATGCCTTTAGAAGGTAAGTATATTCTTGAACCATCTTATGTTGAAGGTGAATATTTTATTAGTGGAATTAAAAGAGGAGTTACAATACCTTTGTTTGCTCATGCAAGAGCCAACTTCCTGAACTGTCGTTGGTCGCCTTTCTTTGCATTGTCTGCCGGTGCTCGTTTTATGATTCCTAAGACACTACGTTTAGAACAGGTAGAATTGCTCCAAGAGTGTAAGTATAATTTTATATCACCATTTGTGAATCCTCAGTTAGGTGTAAACTTCAGGGCAACTCCAAAGACAAGTGTTTATTTGTCTGTTGGTGTGAATGGATATGTCGAAGAGGAGTTAAATTATATAAACCGTTATGAAATTCGTTGCAAACCGAGATATTTATTGGGGTATGATTTGCACTTTGGAGTAACATTCTAAAAAGTATAGATGATGAAGACTATTTTGAAGTATTTTTTATTCGTAATGGTGCTTGTTGTGAGTAGTTGCGATGAGAGGATTATTGAATTTGAAATAAGAAAAACCTATATTGATGGTTATGAATATGTCGATTTAGGCCTTCCAAGCGGTATTAAGTGGGCCGCTTATAACGTTGGTGCTACAAAGCCTGAGGAATATGGTGGTTACTATGCCGGGGGTGAGACTGAAGAGAAAACTGATTATAGTTTGGAAACATATAAATGGTGCAATGGTAGTGATGATACAATGACCAAATATTGCGCAGATAGCAGTTGTGGTACTGTTGATAATAAAACCGTTCTTGACCCGGAAGATGATGTTGCCCATGTAAAATGGGGTGGTGCTTGGCGTATGCCTACAAAAGCAGAACAACGAGAACTTCTCAATAAATGTTCTTGGGAGTGGACAACCCTTAATGGCGTCTATGGTTACCGCGTAACCGGTCCAAATGGTAACAGTATCTTCCTTCCCGCTGCGGGCTATCGCAGCGAGAGATGGGAGGTCAACATGGGTCATGATGGTTACTACTGGTCGGGTTCGCTTTACAGTAGTTACAGCAGCCTCGCTTACTACTTGTGCTTCTATAGCGGTAATCAATACTGGAACAACAATACCCGCAACCGCGGTCAATCAGTTCGCCCTGTGTGTAAGTAGGATTGAGAACTGAAATGTGAAAACGGAAAAAGGCAAATTAATAAATAAGCAAAAGCACGCACATTTGTGCGTGCTTTTGCTTATGATATTGCTCCCCAGTTCCAGTTTCTCATGTTCTTTATTGTACGCAGGCGTTCCCAAATGACTCTGTAGTTGGGGCTGGTGTGCGTGGGGTCGGCATCGAGCACTCCGCGGGCAATCTCTCTTACATATTGCAGTAACTGTTC
>CAJGDX010000153.1 GCA_904502185.1 uncultured Bacteroidaceae bacterium
AAACAAGGGACACTTTGCCGATTTTGTTCTTATACGCCCAAACCAACCACAGACAATCAGCAAGGAAAGCATTATCAGCCTTTGTGCCTGGAGTCCATTCGAGGGCGATACCTTCAACTGGAAAGTCGAGCAGACATGGGTAAACGGAGAGTGTGTATATAAGAACGGAACGATAAACGAAGACATACGTGGTAAAGCTCTTAAATTCAATCGATGAAAAGAGAAGTATTCCACTATAATTTAAACGAGATAGCTCCATTCATCGATTGGAGCTACTTGTTTCATGCATGGGGCGTGTCCGGCAACACGACAACACAAGCCACAGCCGATGAGATAATGCATGACGCCAAAGCCATGCTTGAGAATCTTGACGGGATATACAAGACCCATGCTATTTTCACACTCTGTGAGGCAAAAGGCAACGGCGACGATATCATAATCGAAGGCAAGACAATCCCATTCCTACGCCAGCAACACACAGAAACCGAAAAGCACAATCTATGCCTAAGCGACTTTGTATCGCCACACGGCGACCATATCGGGTTCTTTGCGACAACCATAGACAAGGACTTTGGGGCAGAATACAAAGACGACCCATATCTATATCTTCTCGCACAGACACTCGCCGACCGTCTTGCCGAAGCGACAGCCGCCCGCCTGCACCAGCAAGTACGCACCGACAACACACTATGGGGATATTACCCCGATGAAAAGCTGAGCATCAGCGACCTGCTCGCCGAGAAGAACCAAGGGATACGCCCTGCCGTCGGCTACCCGTCACTACCCGACCAGAGCATCATTTTTGAATTTGACAAATTCCTGCACCTCGACAACATAGGCATCACATTGACACCTAACGGAGCAATGACTCCACACGCTTCGGTGTGCGGAATGATTCTGGCGCACCCCAAGGCACACTATTTTGCCGTTGGAAAAATAAGCGAAGAGCAGTTTGCCGATTATGCCAGAAGACGCAGAATTGACACCACGGAGTTGCGTAAATTCCTGTCGAAGAATATAGAACAGATTGTATAAAAACACTCTACCGTTCACATACTCTTCGCCCTGTCCGAAATGACAAATTCCATGAAAGGTTTTTCCATAAGGAAAAAATAAGGTATCTTTGCCGTAAATTGCGAAGATTGTTGCACTTCTTGTGAGATATTCAAGCACGCTTGATGCCATTTCACTTGCTTGCAGTTATCTTTGCGTCATCATTAATTCATAACTAAAAGACAAACGTATGTTACGTAAAATCCTACACCCTCTCTATGTACTTTATCAAGTGCTTTTTGCCTGGTGGGCAGCATTGATTGTTGTTATAATAACCGCAATCATCATCAGCCTTTTCGGCTATCGTTTCAAGATAAAGAATGCCGACCACACTCCGGCTGTCATTTGGTGCAAGCTAACTTGCTGGATATTTCTTATCCCAGTCAAAGTTGTCAATCGCGACAAATATGTCGAGAAGGATAAAAACTACATTTTCGTTGCCAACCACCAGGGAATGTTCGACGTATTCGTAATGTACGGTTATGTATGCAAACGATTCAAGTGGATTATGAAGGATACTCTCCGCAAAATTCCTTTGCTCGGCAGAGCCTGCGAACAGACCGGACATATTTTCGTAAACCGTTCAACGCCCCAAAAGGATTTATTACGTAAATCAATCAACATTCTGAAAAGCGGAACTTCTATGGGTATTTTCCCAGAGGGCACACGTTGCAGAAACGGCAAGATGAATAAATTCAAGAAAGGCGCATTCGTTATTGCCAACATGACACAGGTACCTATCATTCCTATCACCATCGATGGTTCATACGACATATTACCCAAAGGTTGCAAATGCCTGCATTGGTCACCTGTTACATTGACATTCCATGCTCCAATCATATGCGAGGGACGCGATGCAGAAAATGTCGAGCGCATGATGGAAGAGGCTGAAACAGTAATTGCAAACACACTATACAATAAACAATAACACTATAACAAATAACATTATGAAAAAATTCTTATCAGCACTGTTGTTAGTAATACTCTTTGCTCCGCAGGCTATGGCCGACAAAGGTATGTGGCTGTTGCAATTGATGCGCCAGCAGAACCTTGAGGACCAGATGCGCAAACAAGGTCTTGAAATTTCCGTTGACGAAATCTACAACCCCGGAGCACCTTCATTGAAGGACGCTATCGGTATTTTCGGTGGCGGATGTACCGGTGAGGTCATCTCTCCAAACGGCCTTGTCATAACAAACCACCACTGCGGTTTCAGTTTCATACAGCAGTTGAGTACTGTAGAGCACAACTACCTGCACAACGGTTTCTGGAGCCAGAGCTACGAAGAGGAATTGCCTTGCAACGGTATCGCATTTACATTTGTTGAAGAGATAAAA
>CAJGDX010000154.1 GCA_904502185.1 uncultured Bacteroidaceae bacterium
CTGCTTACGGTGCCGGATGGATTTTAGATTACTTTTGCTGATTATATACAGCAAAGATAGATAAACAAACCTTGCCATTTGCAGGAATGATTAATGGTAAATACTACCGTAGAATACAAGAGTAAGCGTATGATTATGTTATTATTACCCTCAATCAACAGAATAAAAGAAAAACATTTTAAACTAACGAAATTTCTTCCATAAAGAACCAACACTAACCACATTATAACTCAACACCATATATAGTAAAAAGCCACCCTCGCAGGTGGCTTTTTACTATATATAGAACATTTATATTACTTCTTGAAGTATCTGTTGAACAAGCCCTCGAAACCTTTTCCGTGACGAGCCTCATCCTTTGACATTTCGTGAACAGTGTCGTGTATAGCGTCGAGATTAAGTTCTTTTGCACGCTTAGCAATTCTGAACTTGTCTGCGCAAGCACCAGACTCGGCGTTCATGCGTTTCTCGAGGTTGGTCTTTGTATCCCAAACAACATCACCGAGGAGTTCTGCAAATTTCGCAGCATGTTCAGCCTCTTCCCAAGCGTAACGTTTGAAAGCCTCTGCAATTTCGGGGTAACCCTCGCGGTCAGCCTGACGGCTCATTGCAAGGTACATGCCTACCTCAGTGCACTCACCCATAAAGTGTGCGTTAAGGTCTTTAATCATCTCTTCGTCGCAACCCTTTGCCACGCCAATAACGTGTTCCTGAACAAACTCTATCTTACCCTCTACCAATTCTGTGAATTTCTCGGCAGGAACTCTACACTGGGGACATCTTTCGGGAGCTGAATCACCTTCATGAACATAACCGCATACTGAGCAAATAAACTTTTTCATAATAATATCAATTTAAATGGTTAATTATCTTTTATCTATATTACAATTTTTACAAATTCCTTTTACATACAGTTGAACCTCGTCAACTTTGAATCCATCCATGGTTTGAGCAAATTCTGCAACCTCGCGAGGCATTTCCATGTCGAAAATCTTTTTACATTCCTTACACATGAAGTGTGCGTGCATTGCAACATTTCCATCGAAACAGCGAAAAACATCATCTATCGTCAGCATTGAAATAAGACCATGCTCCACCAACAGTTTCAAGGTGTTATATACCGTAGTCAGCGACAGCGAACCAAACTCCTCGCACAAAGCATCGTAAACAACATCTGCCGTAGGGTGAACCGGATTTTCTCGCATGAAGCCCAGAATAGCTATACGCTGCACAGTTGCTCTGACACCTGCTGCTTCCAGTTCAGCTTTTAGCTCCGCCTTAGTGTATCTCTTTTTCGCCTCTTTCATCGTTGTTCTCCGTATTTCATTTTTGAATTCATTGCAAATTTACAATCGTTGTACTTATTATGCAAATTTTTCTGCACTTTTTTTTTGTTTTTTTTGCTACATAGCATTATTTATAAGAAATTTGCGGAAGAATGTACGTTACACCTTATATATAATGACGATGAATTACGGATTTGTAAGAGTGGGAGCAGCTATACCTCCCGTCAAAGTAGCCGACTGTGCCTACAACGCGGCACAGATGCTTCCCATCATAGACGAAGCAGCAGAAAAGGGTGTGGAAATATTGGTTTTTCCCGAACTGGGTATCACATCGTGCAGTTGCGGCGACCTTTTCCGTCAAAAAAGATTGATCGACGGCGCCGAAAAAGCCATAGAAACAATATGTCTGCATAGCCGTCAGTGCGAAACAGTAATAATCATAGGTGCACCGGTTGCAGTCGGCAGCACACTGCTCAACTGCTCCATCGTTATATGGCGTGGAAATATAATGGGTATAGTACCACAATACAATACCCCCATCACAGGCGAGGCTGCGACACAAAGATGGTTCACTGCCGGCAAAACGCTTCCCGACAATTGCTACGTTAGCATCTGTGGCGAAAAGGTAGAGATAAGCAAGCAACAACTATTCAGCACCCCACGTTGCACATTCGCCATAGAGACAGGAGCCGAATTGCTATCACCTACTCCCCGAAGTAGCGCTTTATGTGCTTCGGGAGCAGAAATAATACTATGCCAAGCAGCAAGCTGCGAAGCTGCAGAAAAATACAACTACGTAAAAAGCCAGTGTCAGGCACAGAGCGGACGCACAATAAGCGGATACGTATACACCTCTTGCGGATACGGCGAATCATCGGGCGATGCAGTATTTGCCGGCAACTCCTTCATTGTGGAGAATGGAAGAATATTGCAGCAGAGCAAGCGCTTTGCAATGAATAGCCAGCTGACCATTTGCGAAATTGATGTGGAAAAGATACGTCACGACCGCATGAGCAGCAACATGCAGACAACAACAGCAGAAACTATATTCATTCCCCAACA
>CAJGDX010000155.1 GCA_904502185.1 uncultured Bacteroidaceae bacterium
ATACGGACGTTTCGGACGTTTCCAGGGTATGAGCCAGAATCTCTCGTATACATTCAACAATCAGACATTTACAAGACTCTTTAGCCGCTTCAAACCGAAAACTTCTGAAAGTGAAGAACAAAAGGAACTGACAGAAGAGGAATTGGCAGCAAAAGAGAAGGCTAACCGTGAACTTATGGCAGGAGCGACTGTACGTAAGGCTGGGTCACGAAAATCGAAAGATTCCAAAAAGGCTGATGTTGACGATGATGGATATATGCCTTTCAAACTGCCTTGGAATTTCACCGTTTCGTATGGTGTGATAATGACAGAGGATCGTACAGCGCAGATTAATATCAAGAGCATGAGATATCCATACAGATTCAATCAGAATATGAACTTCTCGGGAAATATCGGTGTGTCTGATGGCTGGAAAATAAACTTTACATCGGGTTACAATTTCGAGAATAAGAAATTGACAACCACTACGATGAATATCTCTCGCGACTTGCACTGCTTCGAAATGACCTGCGGTGTCGTACTTAGTCCTTATACCTCATTCAACTTCAGCTTCAGGGCAACATCACAGATGCTGGCAGATGCCCTTAAGGTCGATAAGCGCAATAGTGGCAGCAATATCGACTGGTATTAATGAGCGTTTGGTGGGGCTTGATGTTACAGGTGTAATTTCTTTATCCTCGATTGTATGCCTCCGGGCTTGCGTTGCAGAATCTCTGCAACTTCCTCTATGCTTTTTCCCTGAGATAATAGTCTGGTGAGTGTGGCGTCCTCTTCGTCGCTCCAGGGATTGTAGGCGTTGGGGTATTCCTGCTTGCACGCTTCGATGGAGTAGCGTGGCTCGCCTGTCAGCTGTTTGTATGCCTTCAGGTATTTTTTCAGCCTCTTTATATCCTTGTCCGATATGTATGGCAGTCGGCGGATGTCCATGTTGTCGGTAAGGTCGTTAAGCTTGACAGCTGTTGCAAGTGGATTTTTCTTTATGCGTGCAATGAAATGGTCGTAAGGCTCCTCGTTTGATCTCTTTGTTATACAGCGCAATGCTTCGATTATGTTCGGCGCAAATCCTTCACGGATTAAATCGTCGAATGATATGTTGCTGTCCTCGACAACGTCGTGCAGTATGCCTGTGATTTTTTCGTCCAGGGTTTTTCCGGCTTCCATCACCCTCAGAGGGTGTTCTATGTATGGTCGGCCGGCTTTGTCGGTTTGTGATTTGTGCGCTTCGTGTGCAATCTCTATGGCACGTTCCAATGTACTCATAGCTGTTTACTTAAAGTCTATTTTTGCGGCACATTCGTATCCTTCGTTGTAGAGGTCAAGCAGTTTGTTTGTTTCTCGCTCCATGCGGTCTACGACTATCGGGTTCTCGGGGCGAATGACTATCAGTTCGCCTCGCTCTTCAAGCTCTTCGACCAGTGTTATCTGCTTGTTGTATATCTCGTTACGCGAGCTTATGGCTTCGCGCAGTGCAGGGTACTTCCTATACATGAAAGGGGGTACTTTTGTGCGTTTTTCGGGCTTGCGATAACCTTTGTTGCGGGTCAGAATTACTATGTTGTTGTCGTAGCCCAATGCGCGCGCTCTCAACAGTGGAATAGAGTCCGATACACCGCCGTCCATCATGGGCTCGCCGTCGACGTAGGCTATGGGTGAAACGAATGGAAGACTGCTCGATGCTCTGACTATCTCTATTATGCGTCGAGGGTCGTTCTTCTCGCTCATGTAGCATGGCTCACCGCTGTTACAACTGGTAGTCACCATTTCGAATATCTCGTTCTTCTTGGCGTAGTTGTCATAGTCGTAGGGGTAAATCTCTTCGGGTATTCTGCGGAAAAGAAGGTCGAAGTCCATCAGGTTTCCTTTGAGCAGCAGGTGTTTTATTCCTATGTAACGATGTTTTTCGAGCAGGTCGATGTTGCAGTATTTTGCTCTGCCACGCTGCTCAGACATATAAGAGAGTCCGTTGCATGCTCCTGCGCTTACGCCGATGGTATATGGGAAGCGTATTCCTCGGTCCATGAAGTTGTCGAGTACTCCGCTTGTGAATACTCCCCGCATGCCTCCGCCTTCGAGAATCAGTCCTGATGTTTTTGTCAGTGTATAGCTTTTTCTTTCCATTAGTTGTTTTTTTTTCCTGAGATTATATGGTTACTCCCAATGAGAAACTCAATGTGTTCAGTTTGCGGTCGAAATAGAATCTTTTGTCTGACTCCGGAATGTGTATGTATTTAGAGACATTGTTCATTCCTACTTCATAAATAAAGTCGAAACAAAGGTTGGATATTCCAACTTCAAGACCTATTACC
>CAJGDX010000156.1 GCA_904502185.1 uncultured Bacteroidaceae bacterium
ACGGCGCAAGATGCGGCGGATTACATATCCGGCTTTTTCGTTTGATGGCAGCTGTCCGTCGGTGATTGAGAATGATATTGTACGTATGTGGTCGGCGATTACGCGCATTGCAACATCTGTATGGCTGTCGTCACCATAGTTTTTGCCCGAAAGTTCGCTGATCTTCTTGATGATGGGCTGGAAAATGTCTGTGTCGTAGTTGGAGCGCTTGCCCTGCAATGCCATGCAGAGACGCTCGAATCCCATACCGGTGTCGATAACCTTTGCGGGCAGACCTTCGAGTGAACCGTCGGCCTTGCGGTTGAACTGCATGAACACAAGATTCCATATCTCTATTACCTGAGGATGGTCGTGGTTCACCAGGTCGCGTCCACTGACCTGTGCGCGCTCCTCGGCGGAACGGAGGTCGATGTGGATTTCAGAACAGGGACCGCAGGGGCCTGTGTCACCCATCTCCCAGAAGTTGTCCTTCTTGTTACCGTTGATGATGTGGTCCTTGGGCAGATATTTCTCCCAGTAGCCGGCAGCCTCGTTGTCGCGCTCCAGACCATCATCGGCGCTGCCCTCGAATACGGTTGCATAGAGTATTTCGGGGTTCAGCTTCAGTACATCGACAAGGTATTCCCATGCCCATGTGATGGCCTCTTCCTTGAAGTAGTCGCCGAAAGACCAGTTACCCAGCATTTCGAACATTGTGTGGTGGTAGGTGTCGTGTCCTACCTCTTCGAGGTCGTTGTGTTTTCCGCTGACACGCAGACACTTCTGTGAGTCGGCTACGCGTTTGCTCTTGGCGGGGCGGTTGCCCAAAATTATATCTTTGAACTGGTTCATTCCGGCATTGGTGAACATCAGTGTGGGGTCGTCTTTAACTACCATAGGTGCCGAAGGCACGATAAGGTGGCCCTTCTCTTTGAAGAACTCTTTGAACGATTCTCTTATCTCTTTTGATGTAAGCATTTTATAGGCAGTTTTAAATTATATAAAAAATAATACTTCAATTTGCAAAGATAAAGCAGAATTATTATTTTTGCCAAAACTTTTGGCGAAAATAGGGGAGTGGCAACTCAATTTTTGCATAAAAAGCCTCTGAATCAGGTATGCGTAAAGTCTATTATATTTTTAATCCGAAAACCCGTACATACGACAGGGTCTATCCCAATGTGGCTCAGAAGTTTCTCACCTGGTTGCGCAGTTTTATATTTTTCCTGATTTTTGGCGGCCTCTCTTTCCTTATATTCTACCTTTGCATTCATACCCCCTCGCTTAAAGAGGTACAGGAAGAGAATTCGAGAATCCTTGCTCAATACAGCATTTTGTCACAGCGATTGGATGATGCAATGGAGGTGCTGGGCGACATTCAGCAGCGTGACGATAACCTCTATCGTGTGCTGATGAATGCAGAACCCGTTGCCGAAACAGCACGTAATTCCGGATATGGAGGTACGGGACGTTACGACGAACTGATGGCAATGGATAATTCGGCACTGGTGGTGGAGACAACCCAGAAGATGGATATGCTTGCAAAACAGTTGTATGTGCAGATAAAATCCTTTGACGAACTTGTGGAGATGAGCAAGGAACAAGAGGATTACCTGAAACATCTTCCCGCCATTCAGCCAATATCAAACCGCGACCTGAAGAGAACTGCTTCGGGTTACGGTTACCGCATCGACCCTATTTACAAAACCAAAAAGTTCCACTCGGGAATGGACTTCTCTTGTGATATGCGCACACCTATCTACGCTACGGGAGATGCAGTGGTGGTATCTTCGAAATGGGAGACAGGCTACGGAATGACTGTGGTGCTGGACCATGGCTATGGCTACAAGACTCGATACGCCCATCTGCATACTTCAAAAGTGAAAGTTGGTCAGAAGGTGGTGCGTGGCGAACATATTGCCGATAGTGGAAACTCCGGTAAAAGTTCCGGACCGCACCTTCACTACGAGGTTGAGCTGAAGGGACGCAAGGTTAACCCTGTTCATTACTATTTTATGGATCTTGATGCTGATGGCTACGATGAAATGTTGCGCATGGCCGAGAACCATGGAAAGGTATTCGATTAACAATAATGGCACTGAGCAAGAATAAAGATCATAAACTGTTTTACTCCATAGGTGAGGTTGCCGCTGAGATTGGTGTCAACGAGAGTACACTGCGCTATTGGGAGACAGTCTTTAAGCAGATTGCACCCAAAAAGAGCGCCAATGGTGTGCGTCGTTACACGAAGGACGACCTACAGATGGTGAAACTGGTGCATCATCTTGTAAAGGAGAAGGGTATGACGCTGGTG
>CAJGDX010000157.1 GCA_904502185.1 uncultured Bacteroidaceae bacterium
TCCTTGAATCCTCCGGCTGCTCCTTCGCTTGCGCTGGAGACTTCGAGACGCCATCCCTTCATTTCGCAATATTTGCTGTACATGCGGAAGAGGTCACCTGCAAAGAGGGCTGCTTCGTCGCCACCGGTGCCACCGCGTATTTCAAGTACGGCGTTGCGGCTGTCTTGCGGGTCGGCGGGAATGAGCAGCAGTTTGATGCGCTCTTCGAGTTCGGGCTGTCGGCGCTGACACTCATCGAGTTCCTCGCGTGCCATTTCGCGCATCTCCTGGTCGCTTTCGTTGGCAATTATCTCTTTTGCTTCGGTGATGCCGTTAAGCACTTGTATGTACTCCTTGCGCGCATCCATGATGTCGCCCAATTCCTTGTACTCTTTGGTGAGTTTGACATAGCGACGCTGGTCGCCTATCACATTGGGGTCGGTGATGAGCGTCGATACCTCTTCGAAGCGCGATACGAGGCTTTCGAGTTTTTCTAACAGGGTGTTGTTCTCTGCCATTTTTTAGTATTTGAATTCGCCAAATTCGCTGTTTATTATAAGCTCTTTCTTGTCACTCTCTTCTACACGGCCGATAATCTTGGCTTCAATGCCGAAACTGTTGCTGATGGCAATGACCTCTTCGGCATATTCGGCAGGAAGGTATATTTCCATTCTGTGGCCCATGTTGAATACTTTGTACATTTCGCTCCAGTCGGTGTTGCTCTGCTCCTTGATGGTCTTGAAAAGAGGAGGTACGGGGAACATGTTGTCTTTTACTACGCGGCAGTTGTCGCCAACGAAGTGAAGAACTTTGGTCTGTGCGCCGCCTGAGCAGTGTACCATTCCGTGTATCTGGGGACGCAATGCGTCAAGCAGTCTTTTGATTACAGGAGCATATGTGCGGGTGGGTGAGAGTACCAATTTACCTGCATCCAGGGGTGAGCCTTCAACTGCATCTGTCAGTTTCAAACCTCCTGAGTATACAAGTTCGTCGGGTACTGCCTTGTCGTAGCTTTCGGGATATTTCTCGGCAAGGTATTTTGCAAACACGTCGTGGCGTGCCGAGGTGAGTCCGTTGCTGCCCATACCTCCGTTGTACTCCTTTTCGTATGTTGCCTGTCCGTATGATGCAAGACCTACAATTACGTCGCCGGGGGCAATGTTTGCATTGTCGATGACATCGCTGCGTTTCATGCGGCAGGTTACTGTTGAGTCGACGATGATGGTGCGTACGAGGTCACCTACATCGGCTGTTTCGCCACCGGTGGCATATACGCCTACACCCATTTCGCGCAATTCGGCAAGCAGTTCATCGGTTCCGTTGATGATAGATGAAATTACTTCACCGGGTACGAGCAGTTTGTTGCGTCCGATGGTAGACGATACGAGAATATTATCGGTTGCACCTACGCACAGCAGGTCGTCGATGTTCATTATAAGTGCATCCTGCGCTATTCCTTTCCATACAGAGAGGTCGCCGGTCTCTTTCCAGTAGAGGTAGGCAAGTGACGATTTTGTACCTGCGCCGTCGGCGTGCATTATGTTGCAATATTCGGGGTCGCCGCCCAGAATGTCGGGGATTATTTTACAGAAAGCTTTGGGATAAAGCCCTTTGTCAATGTTCTTGATTGCATTGTGAACATCTTCTTTTGATGCTGATACTCCGCGCATCATGTAACGTTGGTCGCTCATAGTTTCAGTGTTAGGCGATTATTTTGTTTATTTTTATTTTTTTGTTGGTGTGTGATGGTGTATATCTTGCTGTTTGCATAGCACAATACACCATACTACTTAACTTATTTTGGCAAAGATAGCGAAAGCCGAGTGCATTACAAAATAAATTCATTTATTTTTATTGCCGAACTATCGTGCAAGCGAGAGCAATAGCAAATATATTTGCATTTTGCCGAGCGCAGCCGATAGTCGACGCAGTCAACTGCGCATCCTGTTTTTTCAAAAAATGTAGTTGCTTGACGCAGTCAACTGCGCATCCTGTTTTTTCAAAAATGTAGTTGCTTGACGCAGTCAACTGCGCATCCTGTCTTATTTAAAGATAGCTAAAGCCGGAGATATCAATCGCTCACTTTCTCTGTTTCAATGGTCGTATTAAAATAGCAATCGGGTGTGCCCTGTTACAAGGCACACCCGATTGTGTGTTATGTGAATATTAATTATTCAGCGATTTTGTTGTCAGAACCGAGTACGTTCACGATCTTGTGGATGTACTGTTTCTTCATGTTCTCGCGAGCGGGGCCGAGGTACTTTCTGGGGTCGAACTCAGCGGGCTGTGTTGCGAATACCTCACGAA
>CAJGDX010000158.1 GCA_904502185.1 uncultured Bacteroidaceae bacterium
ACTTCGATCCCGAACTGAACGAAAGCTACACTCCCTATGTGATCGAAACTTCTATTGGTGTTGACCGTATGTTCCTCAGCGTCATGTGTGCTGCTTACACCGAGGAGAAACTGGAGAATGGCGAGTCACGCGTAGTGCTTAAACTGCCCGCAGCGCTTGCTCCCATCAAGCTGGCTGTGCTTCCTTTGGTCAAGAAAGATGGTCTGCCCGAAAAGGCACGTGAGATCATGAACGAACTTAAGTTCAATTTCAACTGTTACTACGAAGAGAAGGACTCTATCGGTAAACGCTACCGCCGTATGGATGCTATCGGTACTCCTTACTGTGTGACAGTAGACCACCAGACATTGGAGGACAACATGGTGACACTGCGCGACCGCGACACTATGGAGCAGAAGCGTGTGGCTATTGCCGACCTGCGCGAGATGTTGCAGGATAAGGTGAGCATTACCAGCGTTCTTAAGAAACTTTCATAATTCCGGAATATGAAGAGATTGTTCAAACTGCTTCTGTTGCCGCTGTTGCTGACAACTGTCGTGGCATGCGAAGAGACTGAAGAGGCAGGTGAATTTGATAATTGGGCACAGCGCAACTCGGAATACATAGATTCAATTGCTCAGGTGGCTCGTGCAAATGCCGATGGCGACTGGAAAGTTTTTCTTGCTCACGGCATGAACGATACATTGCAATGGGACAATAAATACTATGTATATTGCAGGGTGTTGCGTCAGGGCGATGGAACCGAGTCACCTTCGTACTCAGATACGGTGCTTGTAAACTATCGCGGACGTCTGATTCCTTCAAAAACATATCCCGATGGTGCGGTCTTCGATGAGTCCTATCGCGGACAGCTCGACCCCGAGGTGAACGTGCCTCAAAAACTGAATCTTTCGGGTTGTGTGCGTGGCTGGGTGACTGCTATGCTGCACATGGTGAAGGGACGTACCCGTGCCACTGGTGATGTCTGGCGTATCTATGTGCCGGCAGCCCTTGGCTATGAGAATCGCAATGACATCAGTGCTGTTCCCGAAAATTCCACACTGATTTTCGATATAAATCTTGTGGATTTTTATCCGATAGGTACACCTGTTCCGGAGTAGAAAGAACATAAGTATAAGAAAAGGAGTAAACTTTTGGGAGTTTGCTCCTTTTTTTGTGAATATTATTCAAAAGGTGATGCGAATGATGTTATATTTGCGGCAGCGTTATGTTTGTTGATGTGAAATTAAGTAATTAATAGAATCCCGGAAACAGATATGTGTTGCTGGAGTTTTGGGCTACCTGGTGCATGCCTTGCATGGGCGAAGTGCCTTATATGGTCGATGCCTATAATGAATATAAAGGTAAGGGCTTCGAGGTTTTTTCTGTTTCGATAGATGAGGATGCTGCTTCGTGGGTGTCTGTTGTAAAGGAAAAAGGTATGCGCTGGGTTAATGTGCGTGCAGCAGAGGGTAGCGATGTATGCGATAAATATGGAATTTATGGTATTCCTGCCAATTTCCTCATAGATTGTGCCACCGGCGAAATTGTTGCAGTCGGTTTGCGTGGCGAGGCGTTGAAGAATAAACTGAAGGAATTGTTTGACTAATATATATAATGTACTATGGACGAAAAGAAAAATAATCAGTCGTTGGAGATTGAACTTAAAGAGGGTGTTGCCGAAGGCGCTTATGCTAACATGACAGTGGTTGCACATTCTCCGTCGGAGTTTGTAATGGATTTTATTTCGGTGCTTCCCGGTGTGACCAAGGGGCAGGTGCGCTCAAGAGTGATAATGGCTCCCGAGCATGTGAAGCGTCTGATGTATCTTCTTCAGGATAATATTTCAAGATACGAAGCTCTCTTTGGCGAGATAAAGATGACGGGCATGGAAAAGCCTTCGGGCGTAAGGAAAATAAAGCCTCGTGGCGATGCCTGAATACCATCAATCCTGTAAAATTGCCATCCGCAGCGGAGAATTTTCTGCCGGATGGAAATTTTTTTATGCAAAAGGGTGATTTTTTCAAAAAAACAAAAACAAATATTTTTTATTCCGAATAAAATCTGTAACTTTGCAGACCGAAAAAGGTGTATTGTGCAATTTTGGCACGAAATCAAAGCGTAAAATATTAAAAAACAATATAATAATTAAAAACTAAACAAAATGCCTACAATTCAGCAATTAGTAAGAAAAGGCAGAGAGGTTTTGGTTGAGAAGAGTAAATCTCCCGCACTCGACAACTGTCCCCAGCGTCGTG
>CAJGDX010000159.1 GCA_904502185.1 uncultured Bacteroidaceae bacterium
CCTCTTGCTTGGCCTCGGCCTGTCCAGCTACATCTTTAAAGGTAACACGCACGGCACCACCCTTCTCGAAGAGTTGTGCTTTCGACTTGCCTACATTGAATACGCCACCGGGGCCGCCGGCAGCACCACCGCCACCCATGCGTCGCATGATGAATATCCATATGCCAATGAGCAAGATGAATGGAAAGATATTCCAAAAGAGATTGCTTAGCGTATTATCTTTCTTTTTGTAATCGAGTTTGCCATTAAAGGTTCCTTCTTTCTCCTGTTCATCGAGGAATCTGTCGAGTGCCTCTATGGAACCAGCTTCGAGGAATAGTACTACGGGTTGTCCCTCCTTTATGGCGGCCTGTCCGAAGATGCGTGTCGCAGAGTCGGGGATGATGGTGAGCTCTACCTTGTTGTCATCGTAGGCAACAACCTTCTCGGCGTATCCCTTGCTTACATATTTCTTGAATTCAGAGTAAGAAATGTTACGTGTGATACCTTCTGTAGGCGTCCCTCCCTGCATATACATGAAAACCAATGCCATGAAAATGATGGCATATACCCATGATAGGCTGAACTTTGGACCTTTCTTGGGTTTTTGTGGTGATGAGGGTCTTCCACCAGGGCGTTGTTGATGATTGCTCATTATTTTCTACCGTTTAGTCAAGGTTGGGGATCTCGGTCAACTGCGCGTCGGCCCACAAATTCTCGAGGTTGTAGAAGTCGCGGTCCTCGGGCACAAAAATATGCACGAATACATCGCTATAGTCCATAACCACCCAACGCGCATTGCGCATTCCTTCCACAGTCGTGGGTTTTACGCCGGCATGTATGCGGACATAGTCGCTCACAGAGTCGGCTATGGCTGCCACTTGTGTGGGAGTGTTACCTTCACAGATAACAAAATACTTGCATACAGTGTTGTCTGTAGCTGTCAAATCAGCCACTACGATATCTTTTCCTTTTTTCTCTTGAATGCCTTCGGCAATTCTTTTTACCAATGCTTCGGTTTCGTTCATGTATTCTTTTTTATAGTCTTGTATAATTAACATGCAAAGATACGAGGTTTTCTTGAAAACATCTGCTTTCGAGAGGTTAAATTAACTTTATTGGTGTAAAAACGTCTGAAAAAAAGAAAATCCTCAGCAATTTGCTGAGGATTCCTTCGGGTGACTAGTGGGATTCGAACCCACGACATTCAGAACCACAATCTGACGCTCTAACCGACTGAACTATAGTCACCATCTTGAGCGCTCTCTGTCGAAAGCGGTGCAAGGTTTGTGCCAACGAGCGAAATGTAACTTGCTTACAATTTCCCTGCGAGTGCAGCCAAAACTCGCGTTGCTTCTCAAAAGCAGCGCAAAGGTACGACAAATATTTGAATCTGCAAGCAGTTTGTACTTAATTTTTCATGCAAAGTAGCAAAAAGTGCAAAAAAACGGTGGTAACTCCGTTTATTCGTCTGTTTTTTTCGTATCTTCGCAGATGCAAACAAAAAGTATAGCTATGTTACTTGCAGATATTATAAGAGGAATACGTATAGACGAAATTATAGGTGATGTGCAGCGTGACATTGTCGATGTGCATATCGACTCTCGTCGTATTGCTGAGGGACATCTTTTTGTGGCCATGCGTGGCACACAGGTCGACGGACATCAATATATTCAGGGAGCTATTGACAAAGGAGCAGTGGCTGTTGTGTGTGAACAGTTGCCCGAGTCGCTGGCCGAAGGGATTACCTATGTTCGTGTAGCCAATAGTGAGGAGGCTGTGGGTCCCATTGCTACAGTGTTTAATGGGAATCCGACCGACAAGGTAAAGCTCGTTGGTGTTACTGGTACCAATGGTAAGACAACTATTGCCACATTGTTGTACAACATGTTTCGTGCTATGGGTTACAAGGTGGGACTTGTTTCTACTGTATGTAACTATATCGATGACGAGGCTATCCCGACCGAACATACCACACCCGATGCCATTACGCTCAATGCCCTGCTGGGCCGTATGGCCAATGAGGGCTGTAAGTACGTGTTCATGGAGGTAAGTTCTCATTCTGTGGCGCAACATCGTATCGGTGGCCTCAAGTTTGCCGGAGGTATCTTTACCAATCTCACGCGTGACCATATGGACTACCATAAGACGGTGGACAACTACTTGCGTGCCAAGAAGGCCTTCTTCGATGCGCTGCCCAAGGATGCTTTCGTGGTGACCAATGC
>CAJGDX010000160.1 GCA_904502185.1 uncultured Bacteroidaceae bacterium
ATGGCCGATGTGAATATTTTGAAAAATTGTTGTACTCCAATCAGTTCAGGTACATTCTTCTGCGAGGGGGCAATCACTTTGTCCGTCAAATGAATAATGCCGTTTTCCACCTGATGGTCGCCGCTGACGATGGCTGCGCTGTTGTTCAGCATTATGTAGTATTGTTCACCCTTGACAACGTAGTTTATTCCCAGCAGACGATAGTTGAAGTTGCGGCTTGCAAGCGCTCCCTCGCCCATTTCTGCCATGCGGTGCATTGTTTGGATCACATGCGTGCGGGCAATGACGTTTGCCATGGAGTCGCTCAGTTCTTCAACGAAAGGCGATGTTACTCCTGTCCATAGTGGAAATTTGGTGTCTTTTGTTGCCCAGTAGATGCTGTCCTGCTCAGCAATATATTTTTCTACGGCAGCATTGTCGGGGAGAAACAGAGTGAAGCGGCCGTAGGTCGATAGCAGGCTCAGGATGTTGGCCCGCTTCATCAGGTTTATCATGTGAGAGTAGTGCTCGCTGCGATTGAGCATATAGTCGGCTACCGTCTCACCGGTGAAGGTGTAGCGGTTGGCTTTGTCAATCTCTTCGCGGCAGGCGAACAGCGATAGGGCAACTACAAGTATGCAGAGTATGCGGGTAATTTGTATTTTCATTTTGTGCCTCTCCGTAAAAGGGGAAAAAGAGTGATTTTATGCAAATATACATGAATATAATTACCCCCTCCCCATCGTTTTAATGTTATTAAACTTTCTTGTGCGAGCTATCTATTCCTAAAATTGGTTGGCGGATAGTGGTGGCGATTTCCCAAAATTTCAGATTACAAATATATGTACAGAAGAAATAAATGCTGATTAATTTGAATAAAAATTGACTTTTTTCACCCCTATATAGCAAATTTCACCCCGACAACGATAAATATTGGAATATTTTTAGTCTTAGGCCTATATATTGTCTCTTTTTATACGAATATTGGTGATTAAGGAAAAGATTTTTTCCCTAATCACCAATATGGAACAACCCTAAGGCAAATATTATGGTTATTGTGCTTTTATATATGTCGTAAAGTCAAATTCGAAAGAGTGTTTCTCGTCCTTCGCGTGTGGCTCACGTTCGCTCTCCTGCCATGCTCCTATTGCTTTCCAGTCGGGGAAAAAGGCATCGGCCTGTTCGGGGGTGTCCTTTATTTCTGTCAAATAGAGTATGTCGGCATGGGGCAGTGCGTAACTGTACAGTTTTTCACCACCGATGATGTAGACGGTCTCTTCCGATGTGCAACTTTCCAATGCTTCCTCCAGCGAGGGGAAGAGTTCTGCTCCCGGACACTCTGCACCTCGGCGCGAAAGGACTATGTTGCGTCTGTTGGGCAATGCTCCTTTGGGCAGCGAGCGGAAGGTGTTCCTGCCCATTATTATTGTATGACCGGTTGTCAGTTGTTTGAACCTCTTTAGGTCGTCGGGCAGCCAATAGAGCAATTTGTTCTCGTTGCCGATGGCTCTGTTCTCGGCGATAGCCGCAATCATTGCAAGTTTAGGCATAATGGAATGGGTTTTATACTGATACTTCTGCCTTGATGTGTGGATGGGCTGTGTACTCTTCAAGTGAGAAGTCCTCGAACTTAAAGCTGAAAATGTCTTTCACTTCAGGGTTTATTCTCATCTTAGGAAGTGCGTATGGCTCTCGGGTAAGCTGTAATTTGGCTTGCTCGATGTGGTTGAGGTAGAGATGGGCATCACCCAGTGTGTGTACAAAATCTCCGGCTTTCAGTCCTGTAACCTGCGCCATCATCAGCAGCAAGAGCGAATAGGATGCTATGTTAAAGGGTATACCCAGGAAGCAGTCGGCACTGCGTTGGTAGAGCTGCAGGCTCAGACGTCCGTCGGCAACATAAAATTGGAACATTGCATGGCAAGGTGGCAGGTTCATGTTCTCGATGTCTGCAACGTTCCATGCCGATACGATCATGCGGCGGCAGTCGGGGTTGTTCTTGATGGTCTCGATGACTTCGGTGATCTGGTCGATGTGGCCTCCCTTATAGTCG